>NZ_LWMV01000178.1 GCF_001639295.1 Methanobrevibacter curvatus
TACTACCTTGAGCAATACCAGCAACACCACCATAAGAACCAGCAGAATTATTAGTAAATACAGAACCATTAAGAACTATAGATCCACCATTAGCACCAAGAACCCCACCAAAGGTAGTAGCATAGTTGTTATGCCCTTGAGAATTATAAATAAAAATATTTGCACCAGTAGAACTAACACCAGCAACACCACCATAAGAACCAGCTTTATTATTAGTCATGGTTGTGTTATAAATAGTAATTTGTCCACCTGCTGAGCCCAAAGCACCACCATAAGTACCAGCAGAATTGTTCACTATTCTTGAATTAGTAATATTTATCCTAGAACCAGCATTAGTAGTACCTGCAATACCACCATAATGCTTAGCATAGTTATTTTCAAAAGTACAATTATCTGCAGAAATAGAACCAGTACCATTTACAGCAAAAACACCACCATAATTAGTAGCTCCAGTACCATTTATAGCATTGTTAACAAACACAGAATTATGAATATCAATTATTCCATTAAGTGTAGCTACAACACCACCACCACTAGTAGCAGCAGTAGTTCTAGCAACATTACTCTCAAAATAAGAGTTAGAAATAGAGATGGTTAAAGTACCATTATTATAAATAACACCACCATAAGAAAGAGCAGAACCATTAATATAATTTCCAATAAAACGACAATCATCAATCACTAAAGCACCAGTAGAAACTATAGCTCCACCATGATGGTTAGCACTATTATTAATAAAAGTACTATTACGAATAGTGTTTGCATAAGCAGCATGGTTAAAAATAACACCACCACCACCAGCAGCACTAGAACTATTCCAAATAACATTATTAGTGAAAGTACAGCCAACAACAGTAATCTCCCTACCATCATTATCTATTATTGAACCATGACCTATTCTACCATAAAAATTATTAAAAGTAGAATTATAAAGTTCTGTTGTCCATCCACCATTAGTATCTATACCACTATAAGTAGAATTTGCATCCTTAAAATTAGAATTACTAATAATTAATTTAGAATAAGTAGAACCACCAGCAACATAAACAATTGAACCTTCATATCTAACTGAACTATTAGTCATATTTGAGTTATCAATAATAACATTGTTACTAGCACCATAACAAAAAATAATCCCACCAAACCAACCACCATATATATTCTTAAAATTTGAATGATTAAGAGTAAGATTTACATTATTACCAGCAACACAAATAACTGCACCAAAAAAACCATCAGTAGTAGAAGTACTAGTACCATTACCTGTTCGTGCAAAAGTAACATTTGAGTTATCAACAATAATCTTTAGATTATTATATGTATTAGAAAAGATAAGTGTACCATTATTACCATTTAAATTATAAAAATCAGAGTTGTTTATAATAAGATTACTATTGGCACCATTAAACACAAACACACCATTACCATTAGTTTTATCAGAGACTCTAAGATTATCTACAACTAAATTAACATATGCACCAGGATAAATTGTTCCTGAAGTAGTTGGGTTCGCTATCTTGAAATTATACAAATTAACATTACGGAGAGCAGAAGCAGATGTACCAGCACTAATAGATATAAAACGAGCATTTGCAGGAGAGAAAATAACCTCACTACCACTAGTTTCATTTCCAATAATTGTAATATCTTTACTAATTGTAACACGATTATTTGTGCCAGAATAAGTACCAGGCATTACAATAATAGTATCACCTGATAATGCTGTATCTAAAGCACCTCTAAGTGAAAGCTTTGGTGAAGCTAGGCTTAAACCACTATTACTATCACTACCACCTGGGGCAACCCAAAATATCACTCCAGAACCTGGATTGGGTAAAGGAACAGATTGCGGAGCAAATGATGTATAGTTAACAGAGAAGTTTAAACTGTTGATGCCATGAGTATCTGGAGTATCTGGAGTTAAATTAGTGTGAACATAATCACCATATACTTCAAAAATACCATTTTTTGAATTAAATGAATATGATGCTTTACCATTAATTACAGGAACTCTTCCAGCACCCACACCCTTAACAAAAAATACAACATCACCATTATTAATTAAACCATCAACATTAAAAACATCAGCAAACACTGTAACCCTATTATTTAAAACTGTAACATGTGTAAGGTTTACATTAATTTTTTTATCACCAACATAATAATAAGTATTATTATCTAAGTCAAAATCATTTGAACCATGATTAGCTATCTCAACAACTCCACTACTAACATTAGTAGTAAAAACATTATTAATAATAATATTTACCTGAGCAGAGTCATCAATAAAGATAGAATCTCCTAAATCACTAGCAGAATTATTAATAAAATTACTTTTAGTAACTGATAAACTTCCATTGCTATAAATAGCTCCGCCATTTGCAGCAATGTTGTTTATAAAAATACAATTAACAAATGTTAATTGGTTACTTGCAATGTTGTTAGTTATTGCTCCACCGTTATTTGTATTTTTTCCATTTTTAAATGTAAGGTTTTTAAAGGTTACATTTAGGTTGTTACCAGTAATGTTAAAGAATATTCCATTACTTTCTGCATCAAGGATAACTGAGCTTGAATCGCCGTTACCTTGGACTGTTAAATTTTTATTGTTACCATTAACATCAATATTTTTATTATTATTTCCTGTATATGTACCAGGGTTTAACGTGATCGTATCTGATACGTCACCACTACTTTGTGCATTTGTAACAGCTTGATTTAAGTTTCCTGAAGTAGTTTCAGTAAATTCTGCAGCAGAAACAGCAGAAACTGTAGAAACAACAAGAAGTAAAACTAAAGCAGTTACAATGACTTTAAAATGTTTATTTATCATTGTAAGATACCTCCATATCAACAATACCATAGACAAAATCTAAAAGGTTTTTGTCGTTAGTATTATAAAAATTAGTAAAAATGTTATAATAGACGATAATTCCATGATCATTAAAACTATTAAAAGTAATCTTGATTACATGATTATTTAGAATTAAATGATTAAAATTTAAAAGATTAGAATTTAATAGATTAGAATAATCTGTTATAATTCCAAAATTAATAGAATCATTTCTTATATCAACTAGTTCAAATGAAGTGATTTCATTAGAAAAATAGTCTGTATTAATAGAATAAGATTCTAATATGCCAAAAGGAGAAGTTTTTAAAGGAAGTAATTTTCCATAGAACTTAGTATTGTCCAAAATTTTGTAAAATTCATTTGAAGTTTCAAAGGAATTAAAATAAAAAATGAATATATTGCCTAAATTTATCGAATCAGAAGGTTCATCTTCATCATTGTCATTATCATCTGATGAATAGCTTTCTGGGGTTGATAATTTACTTGCATAAATTTTGGAATTATTATTTTTAGAATTATTAAATATGTAAAAAAGAGAATTATTATTTTTAATTATTTGATTTTCATTAATAAAAAGATATTTATTTTTGTATAAATCTACAGTAGAAAAATTGTCAAGTAGATTTTTGTTAAAGTATCCAAAGCTTGAAATTTTTTGAACTTTCTTATTCAAAATATTGTATGCTTTAAGATGATTAGAAATAAGCAATTTACTTGCTATAAAATTATGGGATCCAAATTCCAATTCAATTAATTCATCCCAATTTCTATCAAAACTAAAAGTATCCAATTCATTACTACTTTTATTATTTTTTTGTTTAACAATAAAAGATCCTGAACCTGTATTAATTATTTTATTGTAATGTGCTAAAAAGTTTATAAATTCTGAATCAAAGTTCACATTAGTAAAAATAAAATTTTTGTAAAGCCCATTTGAATTGTTTAAGCCAATTAAGTTGTCATCTAAAGCCTTAGATTGATTCTCATTTAATTGGTTTGTATTTTCTTCATTAAAGTTTAGTGTATTGTTGGTTAATAAATTTGAATTATTAAATAACTGTTCACTAAAAGTTTGTGAAACATTAGTTTGAGTAGGAATCAAATTTGCAGTTTGAAGATGGGAAATATTAGCATTTACAGGATTTCCATTAGGTAAAGCTACATCATACGAGTTATCTTTCATAGAAGAATCAGTATGATTATTTAAATTAAAAGAAATTCCACTAGTAATTTCGCCAATATTAGAATTAGCTAAATTGTTTGCTAAATTAGATGTTGGCTTATGATCAACATTAGCAGCAGAAGAGTAGTTGTAATAAGATATATGATTATTAAAGTCGACGGCTTGAGTTGAACTTGAATTTTCTCCAGCAGCTACGCTAATACCAATAGATATTGAAAAAATAGCTAGGACTAAAAGTGCTAAGCTAAGGTATTTTCCTGCTTTATTGAAATTCATGATGTTCAGCTTTTTAAATTATGTTATAAATGTAGTAGAAACAATTAATTAAAGTTTAAATATTATTTTTATACATTAAGAGAAAAGCACAATGCATTCTTCCTATGTAAGGTCTAATCTAAACAGAAATTATATTTGTTAATAAAAAAAGCTGAAAATATCTTGTTATATAAGTATTTCCATTTTTATATTATACAATATAGTAAAAAAACAGCATAAACATAAAATTAGGATAAAATCTAAGAAATGAAAAGAGATAGATTTTAACTCATTAATTATATTTACACTATATTTTTTAGACTATACTCTATATTGATATTCTCCCATATAAACCTTTCGCAAAAATACAAACTTTAAGTTTAATATTTTTTCATGATTGAGATTTAGAAAAAATTATTTAATTTATTAAATTAAGGGACTTTAAAAGTTTTTAATTAAAATCCAGAATATTCAACTTTTTAGATTTTAGATATTAATCAAATAACTTTTCTTTAATATTTTATATTAAATTATTAATTTAAAGATTTATTAATTCTAAAGCATATGATTAATTTAAAGCACATGCAAAAAATATGGTTTATTGTTTATATGATAAGATTATGTTTTAATAAAAATTTTTATTTAATACTTTAGTATTTGTTAGATATTTATTAAATTAATTTATTAGAATATATTAGATATTTATTAAACAATTTAATATATTAGATATTTATTAAATAATTTAATATATTAGATATTTATTAGATATCTATTAGGTATCTATTAGATATTTTAATTTTTTTTATTCAATTTTTATTCTTTTTTTGTACATTATTTTGTTTATACTTTTATTCATTGGAGATAAATTATATTATTAGATTGTATATTTAGATCATAAAGAGTTACAAATTGATAAAAAAAAGTTAACAATCAACAGAAAAATAAGAAAAATAAGAAAAAATATACAATAGAAAAAAATATTATAAATATACAGTTTATAAAATAAATAATTTAAATGGTAAAGAGATAGCATTATTTAAAGAGATTAAGAAATAATTTAAATTCCTATCAATTTATGTTGTGTAGATAAATTAAAATATATCTTTCTAAATTGAGTTAAAAATTAATTATAGTGATAAAATATTGTTTTTTTGTTAATTTACATCCAATTTATATTTTTAAAACAAATCTCTTCCATAAAAAAATTAAAAATACAAATAGCTTGAAAAATATTCTAAATAAAAAAATTTAAAAAATAATTTTAAAACATTTCAATATTAAATTTGCTAAAAAAAGTTTAAGAAAAAAATTAAAAAATTAAGAAACTAATAAACTAAGAAATTAAAAAATAAAAAATAAAAAAATTAAGAAATTAAGAAATTAAGTTTTTAAAAAATAAAAGTAGAAAAAAAATTTACTCATGAAGTTCTTTTGTTACTACATGACGTTTTTCTGCAATGTAATCCATTAAAGCAAATAAAACACCTGAGATAACAAAGACAATATGTAAAACTATTCTCCAAAATGTTACATTAGGATCAAAATGTTCTGTAGCACCTAAAAAGTCGTGTAATAATTCAATAAGAGAAATAGCTACAATAGAACCTACAATTTTAATTTTTAAGCCTGAAAAATCTAGATGCCCCATCCAAGAAGGACGGTCTTCATGATCTACGGCATGATCAATTTTAGAGACAAAGTTTTCATAACCTGAGAAGATAACAATTAAAAGAAGATTTCCTAAAAGAGCAATGTCTAAAAGATTTAATATAGCCATTGCAAGCTCATCAAATGACATGGCAAATACTTCAGGAACAAATCCAATTAGAATCTGGAAAAATTTAATTAAAACTAAGATTAAAGCAACAACCAATCCTAAAAATATTGGAGCTAAAACCCATCTACTTTGAAAAATTATTTTTTCAATTGTGTCTTCAATAATTCCTCCATTTTCAGAAGAAGAGCTATCCGCATTATTATCATTATTATTTTCATCTATTTTATCCATAAACACACCTAAACTAAGATATTCTATTAAATTTATAAAATTTATATAAACATTTTTAAGAAAATTCTATATAAATTAATTATAATAAAAGATAGTTTAATATTAAAAATTGAATTTTTAATTTCAAAATTAATTAAAATTAATATGATTTTCATTATATATAATCTTTTAAAAAAAGAAAAATAAAAAAAGAATTCAAAATTATTTCAAAAATCAATAGATTTAAAAAAATTAAAAAAATAAAAAGAAAATAAAAATAGAATAAAAACATAAATAGAAAAATTATTAAAATAAAATAAATATAAATATTTTTATTTAATTTCAACCCATAAAATTAAACATACCTATTAAAACTTATCTGTAAATGACCTTAGCTTCAATATCAGTGCAAAGTTCTTGAAAAAGTATTACTTTAATAAAAATTATAAACATGTAGAAAATTGTATATATGACAAAAAAAATATTATTAATTAATAATATTCTTTTAGATAACTATTAGCATATAAAGACTTTAAGATATACATTGGAGTAATTATCATGTATTTTGAAAAAGAAAGCCCCTTTCAGCCTGAATCTCCTGTTAAACCAGAAAAATTTGAAGGTAGGAAAGATATTATTAATAAACACCTGCCTTATTTATACAGAGCATCACAAGGAACACCTACGCAATTTCTTATAAAAGGCAAAAGAGGAATGGGAAAAACTTCATTAGCAGACTACTTTAAAAACATAGTAGAGGTTAAATGTAAAATGTTAACTGTTCATGTATTTAATGATGGAGTACATGATTTAGATAGTTTAATACAACAAATTGTTGAAAGAATTTTAAATAAAATTAAAACTGAAACATGGGGAGGAGATATTATAAACACTTTTAAAAAACATATTCAAAGTGTAGAATTTTTAAATACTAAAATAGAATTTCGCCCTGACCCTGAGACAATTAAATTCATAAAAGATAACTTTCCTTTTTTCCTAGAAGATATGATTAAAAAATTAAATGGTAATAAAACAGGGTTATTTATAATTATTGATGATATTAATGGTTTAAGTGAAAGTGCAGATTTTGCTAATTGGTATAAAAGCTTTGCAGATACTATTTCAACTGAAATTCGTAAAATTCCTTTAGCAATAATTCTCACAACTTATCCTGAAAATGCTCAAAAATTGTATAATCACAACCCTTCTTTTAATAGACTTTTTAAGCATATTGAGATTAAGGGACTCAATGATTCAGAAATTGAAGATTTTTTTACTAAAATTTTTTCTAAATTGGACATCACTATTGAAAAAGAAGCAATAAAGCTAATGGTTAATTTTTCGTCTGGTTTTCCTAATATGATGCAGGAAATAGGAGATGGCGTTTTTTGGAGAAATAATGACAATATAATTGATAAGGAAGATGCTCTGCATGGAATTATAAAAGCAGGTACAGAAATCGGAGATAAATACTTAAAACCTGCACTAGATAAATCTATTAAAAGTGAAAGATATTTGAGCATATTTAGAACTTTAGGAAATGATTTCACAAAACACGATATTATGGAGGAGTATGCTTTTAGAAAAAAAGATATTAATGAAAAATTAGAGCCAAAAGAAATGAATGCATTTTCTGATTTTTTAAGTAGAGCTAAGGAATTAAAAATTCTTGAATATCCTGAGGGAGTTAAACAAGGAGTTTACACTTTTACAAATAATTTGTACCCTATTTATTTTTTAATACAATATTTAGAACATGAAAATAATATGTAAGGGGATTTATTTTCAAGTGTTCAAAAAAAACACAAAAACACTTTACGAACTACTGATTATATAGTTCTGAAAATAAAGTTCATAAGTAATGATATTTTTTAAAAGCTTTTATATTCATTTATTTCTCAATTAAAATAATTATAATATATAATTTTTTAATAATAAAATTATTAAAGATTATTTTAGAAATTAAAGATAATAACAACTTATATTTATGAAATAGATTGATATTTCAATAAATCATTGATTAGAATCTTTTTCTTTCAGGACTATATAATTTTATTTATTAAAGTGTGTTTTAATCATTAAATATAATAAGATATTAAAAAACAAAATATTAAAAACTTGATATGAAAAATAGATAAAAAATTGATAAGTTGATAAATTAGAGTATAAGAAAAAGCAATACTATTAATGGAAAAGTAAAAAAAGTTAAAATAAGAAATAGAATAAAAAAAAGAGTTAAAATATAATTAAAAAAGAATTAAAATAAATAAACCAGAATAAAGTATAAAAAATAGAATAAAAATAGAATAAAAAAAGAAAAAATAGAAAAGGGAAACCCTAATCTATTGAATTTAATTTAGTAGTTTTCAGACAAGAAATTTCTGTTTTTCTCAGCATCTAAGTAAAGGTTGCCTTTACCATTACGAGCAATATCTCCAACATACTTAATATACTTACCAGAGAATGTTTTACCAGCAACTTCAGGATCTAAAACTATTTCAGCATCAACAAATCCTTCAAGTAACCTTGAAAGTTTACCATTGATAACAATGTTCCCTCCTTGCATTTGACCTCCAGGCCAACGGGTAACATCACCTTCGATTGTAATTAAACCTTTGGTCATGTGAATACCTGCAAGAATGTCTGCATTACCTTTAACACGGATTTCTCCACCAGTTAAACATTCACCTAATTGTTTACCAGCACTCCCATGAACTTCGATAATACCACCAGTCATGCCTCTCCAATCACCAATGTAGGATGCACCACAGAATTCACGTGTGTTACCTTTGATGGTAAGGATTCCACCTTTCATTTCACGACCAGCATAACTTTCAGCATCCCCATTAACAGTGATGGTTCCACCTTCCATTAAAGCACCACAGTGTAAATCTACACTGCTGTTGGCAACAATTTCGCCACTGGTCATTTCACTACCAATGTATTTTACTCTGGTTAAATCCCCATTAATTACAATTTTAACTTCTTCAGGAGTTTCAGCATTTCCTGAGACTTCAACATCAAAGTAACTAGATAAAGGGAATCTTGAATTTCCAACAGGAACTTCATATTTGAGAAAATCCACTTCTTCCCATGTGTAGATTTTATCTGGAATAAGCTCATCAAATTCTAGACCTATTGTAGAAGTTTGTTTTTGATTAAAAGTTATTGTTTTCATCTAATCACTCCTATTTACCTGCTTTACCAGGTTGAACTTTAACTTCAATTGGGTTTGGTACATAATGATCATCTACTTTGTAGTTTTCAAACTTAACAGTATAGTATTTGTTAAAAGTAGGCATAATAGATTCAATAATAGCTTCTTCTTGAGCTTCCATACCTTGAACATTTGCCCAAATTGTATGACTTGGAACTACTTGAACAACTTCACCATCTTTAACTAAGACATTACCATTTTTGATTGTGTATGCTGCATTTCCAAATCCTTTTTCAATTAACTCATATTGAGCAGATGGGTCTACTTCATTAGGATTAATGTCATATACTGCAATGTCTGCATTTGCACCTACACCAAGATGTCCTCTGTCAGTAAATCCATAAGCTTTAGCAGGGGCTGCTCTTGAAATTGTAGCTATTTCTGAGAAGTCGTATTCACGATCTAAAGTAGCCAATATAGATTTTCTTTCAACAGCTTTGTGTACTTCTCTGTTTTCAATCATTTCAGTTCTTCTCTTATTACTCATTAACCAAGAGATAACTCTTGGATATCTGATAAATGGTCCTGCATTAGGAGAATCAGTGGTTAAGAACACTTGCCATGGATTGTTGATAAGTAAGAACAATTCAAGACCAATAGCCCATTGAACAGAATGAACACTGTTACGACCAGAATAGATAAATGGAACTATACCTGAAGCAGTTTCAAGTTCAATATCTTTATTAGCCCATTTAAGACCATTTAACTGATGAAGATCAAATTCCATTGGTCCATCAGCTGTCATTGTAGTAGTTTCATCTAAAGTGATTTGACCAATATCTGCTGTAACATAGTCATTTGAATTAATGTATTTAGCAACATCTCCAGCACCAGACTCGAAATCTCTCCAATTTGTTCCTGCGTAGGAGTGATATTGGATATGAGTCATATGTAAGCTTTGATTTCTTACAGGTGAGTTTTTAGTAATGTTTTTGAGAATTTTCATTGACTCAATAGTGGTTCCATTGTTACCAGGATGTCCTAAGTCATTAGGGTGAAGATGTATTGAATGAGGAAGTCCTAACTTTTCATTAGCTTTAGCAAGGGCAGTAATAACTTCTCTTGCTGTAACGTCAAAGTATGGTGCAGGATCATCTACACCGTGGACATTCATTCCCCATCCCCATGCTTCTCCACCACAAGGGTTAACAATCTTAACACCGTATCCTTTAACTAATTTTAACCAAGCAGAAATAAAAGCAGCTAAGTCATCAACTTTGTTTTCTCTTGCATATTCAAGTGTAAACCAGTTGTTACCAAACAATGGTAAAGGAGCAACATCTAAGTTAGGAATTGCATTAATTTCTTCGTGAGTGTGCTTAGCTTCAAGTGGAGGCATTGCAGCTTCAACAACTGTACCATATCCCATTCTTGAATATCTGTAACCAGTAGCAGGACAACTTGGAATAGAAAATCCAGTTTCAGATCTGGTGACACCTGTTTTAGGAACCACACCTCTTCTTGAGTCTTCTGGTCTATACAACCTTCCAACAACCAATTTTGGTCCAGCAATATGAGAGTGAGGATCAACACCAGCAGCCATTACTACTTTATCAGTTGCATCTAAAACTTTAGCATTGTCAGAAACACTATCAACGATTTTTCCATCCTTATATTGGATGTCCATCTTTTCTCCTGCAATGTTATTCTCAGGGTCGTAAACTATACCATTTTTTAAAATATATTCCATGAGATCACCTTATTTACTTGCAACTTTAGGCTCTATGCCTTTAATTTTTTGGACTCTTTTGAGAAGTTCGTTTACAATCCATTCATCATCACGACAGGTTTCAGGTCTGCTAATAGCTTTTTTCATGTATAATGGAACACCATCCATCCTATAGCTTGTACCTGCAGCTTCAACACCAATAAATGAACCAGGAAGAACAATATCTGCAAGTTCTGTAGATGGTCCCCAATGGATATCAATTTGGATAACAGGAATATTAGACAAATGTCTGTTAGCACCAGATGGGAAGTGAGCTCCAGGATCCGCAGCTATTACCATAAATACATCAGGTTCTTCTCTTGTTAACAAATCTATAGTGTTAGTTTCACCATTCATATAGCGAGGATAACCTCTTGCAAAGTCAACACCATAGGGGAATCCTTGTTCAAATGCCATAAAAATATTGAATCCATTTACATTAAAGTGTCCTCTCATAGGAATAAGATTCCATTTAGAGTATTTATTTAAATCTTGAATAAGATTAATAGCTATATCAATATTTCTTTGTTTTGATAAAGTATGAGTTAATCCTAATCCAAAGAAAAGAGAACCATATTGAGCACCTTTCATTGCTTCTACAAGCTCTTCAATGTCTTCTTTAGGAATTCCAGAAATAACATCTTTTTCAAGTTTTTTGCCTCTTAACACTGCTCTCATAGCATTATAAAATTCATAATCGCCATTTTGTTCAAAACCAACCCATATATCTGACATTTTAGCTGTGTCAGTATATCTTGGATCCATTGTAACAATGGTTCTGTCAAATCTTCCTCTTTGGCGGAAGTATCCTCTTGGGAAAGCTGCATATCTTGCCATGTGCCTTGGATGAGAGTTCATTGCATTGTTACCAGTGTAAACAATCATGTCTGCTCTATTTTTAACTTCACCTAAGGTATTAACAGGATATCCTGCATTTTGAACAGCTTGAAGAGAAGGTCCATGACAAATTGTAGCTTGATTATCTAAAACAGCTCCAACTAACTCTCCAAGTTCTAATCCATAGTGCATGGTTTCAATTGAAGTTTCACTCCATCCATAGAATACAGGTCTTACAGCTCCAGCAATAAGTTCTGCTGCTTTATCTAAAGCAGTATCCCAGTCAACTTCCACTAAAGCTCCATCATCATTACGAATCATAGGGACAAGTAATCTTTGATCCATGTCTTCCATGACTTTACTTGCACCAAGCCTACATGCATGTCTACATGCAACAACATGCCCACCATCAACATAACCACTTGTGACTAGTTTACCATCAAGTTCACCTTTAACTTCTCCACCTTTAACTAAGTAAACTAAATCATCACAGTTACATCCACAGAAAGCACAGGTACAGTTTTCTACAATATAATCATAATCTGTTACAGGTTTTTCATATGCCATATTATCATCTCCTAAATGGCTTAATGCCTATAATGGCTTACATTATTATCTGGTAATTTAACCAATCTATTACCAGTAGAAGTTTCATCTTCATTGTATTTTTTGTATACTTCAGCCATTAAATCAGCCATAAGTAATGGCTCTTCTTCTGTAACTTCAATAGAAGCTGGAACCCCTTTATAAGTAGGGTCACAACAACAATAAGTTTCAGGACTTACTACAACATTAGCCCACGGCCCTTTACAAATAAAAATTTGACCTTCATGAGGAGCATCTCTTGAGTGAGCTACAAAGACAACTACTTCTCCGTAGTCAGTTTTCACAATAGCTTTATCCCAATTTTTAACTCCTAATTTAGCCATATCATTTGGATCCATGTAAGCAGTTCCAGAAGCATATCTATACTCATCTTTTAAAGTAGAACCACGTTTTTTACAAGCTCCTTGGTAGATATCACTACCAGTATTTAACATGACTTCAAGTTTGTCTCTTTTTGTTGCAGAAGGTTCAGCAAACTTCACAACATTAGGTACGCTTGGTTTATCTACATATGTCATCTAATACACCTCTATTCTAACCAAATAGCGTCAACTGGACAGAACATTTGACATGTCCCACATTTTTCACACTTCTCTTCTGAGAAAAGTTTAATAACACCATTTTCTACCATCATTATAGTTTCTTCTGATAATGATCCATGTCCACCAGAGACTTCTGGAGAAATAGATACATTGACTGGACATGCAACAACACATACTCCACAGCCAAGGCAATTATCTTGATTAACTTTAAGTTCCATAATATTCACCAATATATTTTTTTAAAAACTTGAATTAAAAACATTACTTGATTAATTGATTTTTGATAAAACCTAATTTAATTGATTTATAGATAAAAACCTAATTTAATTGATTAATATTCATGATAAAACATTTAATTGAGTTATATGATAAAATTTATAATTTTTATGATAAATATTAAATATAATTTTTAATCAACTGATTTATAAGCTTATTATACTATTATATTATAAACTATAGATTATTTTGATTTTATAATAAATAAATTTTATGATAAATATGTAATTAATTAATTCTTATGTAAATAGGATGTTGATTATTAACTTATAAAAAAACATCAATTAAATTTATATTAAATTATATCAATTAATTTTTTAATGCTTCTAATTTTTCAATCCATGACTTGGACTTTGTTGGAGTATAATCGACAGCAGTTACATTAACTTCAATTGCATTAACAGGACATGCTTTTTCACATGCTCCACATTTAATACAGTACTCTTCATCTTTTCCAACATTTTCAACAATTTGTGCTGGAGCAGTAGGCTCTGGGAAAGATAAAACATCACATGGACAGATATCTACACATGTTCCACATACAGTACATACATCTTGATGAATTTCTAAGGTTCCAGTAAATGGCTTTTTAACTTTAGCAGCTTCTGTAGGGCATACTCCTTCGCACCAACCACAGTTAATACAAAGTTCATCATCAATAAATGCACTACCTTTTGTAGCTGCATCTGCTGGGTCTATGTCATAGTCACCATAGGAACAAATTCTACATGATGCTTTAATAGCTGTTGTAGGGCAAGATTTTTTACAAACCAAACAATAGACACATTTATCTTTGTCTATAGCGATAGATTCAGCTCCTGGAGTCCTATTCACCAAAATAGCATCAGCAGGGCACAATTCTTCACAAATTCCACAGTGAACACATTCTTCATCTAAGACTTCAATCTCGCCAGTGACTAATTTTGATCTATCAGGAAGAGATCTTGCTATTGTAATAGCTTCTCTAGGACAAGCTATTTCACATCTTTGACAATATATACACTTATCTTCATCAATTTCAGCATAAGATTCATATTTAGGATATGCAGGAATATCTGCAATATTTACACCGTTAATTGATAAAACAAGAGCATTTGCAGGACATAATCCGCTGCACATACCACAGAGAACACACTTATCTTCATCAATACTTAACTTTGAATCTGAAGCATTACTCCTTAGAATTGCTGCTACATCTCCAACACTTATTGCTTCTACAGGACAAGTGGTTTCACAAATCCCACAACCTATACAAACATGATCTTTAAAAGACAAGTTCCTAAGTTCATCTGCTGATCTTTTAATGTCAAAGTCTTTATCTTCAACGTTTTTTGTATTTACGATCATTAAAAACCTCCAAAATTTTTATAGAATCAGTTGGGCAACCTTCCAAACATATAAGGCATCCACAACATTTAATGGAGTCTATATTTGCTTTTAAGGAGTCTAAAGAGACTGCCTTCATTAAGCATAAGTCTACACATAAGCCACATCCAATACAAGTATCAGAAACTTCAGCCTCGTAATTTCTGATTTTACATATTGAAATAATCTTCTGAGTCATTTGTAAATCTTTAAACAAACTTTGAGTTAGTATTAAAAAATCTTTAGGAGACAATTGAGTAACAGTTTTTGCAACATCGATTGAATTCCAAGATAAATTCCTACCATTAAGATAATGGGAAACAGTTGAACGATTAATAGCTAATTCATTAGCTATTTCTCTTTGTGAGTAACCATTACTCTTTAACTCAATAGTTGCTAAATATTTTAATCCAGAACATATATGACTTGGCACATTTTCACCATAGTGTAATTATATTATTATTAAATTATGTATATATAATAATGTTTACTAGAATCAAATAGAAAAATTTATATATATAATTGTACTTACTACACATTTTTTATTTTTAAATAAAAAGAATTAAAAGTTAAATAAGAAAAATAAGCAATATTTTATTCTAAAATTAATAAATAGCTATTTTAGAACTGAAATATAAGTAAAATAATTTCATATATAAATTAAATTAAAAAATAAATACTTTTTAAAAAAATTCAAAATATGCAAAATACCTAAAAAAATAGCTAAAGTTTAGGCAAACAAAAGAATTTATATATAAATATTTACAGTTAAAAATTAAATAGTGTAGTAACTACACATTTTTAATAGATAAATTATTTGTCAAAAAAATGGGTAAAACACAACCATTATAAAAACTCATTATGATTAAATTTAATAGGAATATTAATAGGAAATTAAAAATTAAATTAATATAAAATTAAAAATTAAATTAATAGGAAATTAATAGGGAGTTATAAACATCATTTAAAATTTTAAGTCTAAATATGTTTAGAAATAGTTTTTGCAATAGCTTCAGATAATTTAACTGGTACAGCATTACCAATCATTTTATATCCATCGGCAATATTTTTATAATGGAAAATAAAATCATCTGGAAATGTTTGAATTCTAGCACACTCTCTAACAGATAATCTTCGATAAGGTTTTGGAGAGTTTAAATCAAAGATTCTCTTATCTTTTTCAACTTTAATCATTGGATTTGCTTGTGGATGGCATGGAGCATGTCTACCTCCAGCTTGAATTGTGAAAGATTGTTCATTCCAACCTCTAACTCTATTTCTAGACATGTACATTGAAGAAAAATCACCTGTCATGTACTCATGGTTGGGAACTTCTAAATCTTTTAAAAAATTAGCTTTATTTTTTTCTTTTGCAGGTATTGGCTCTGGTAAATCACCAATAGCATCTTTTAAGGTTGTTTTATCTTTTAATTGTTGTGGAAAAGTGAATTTTGATTCAATTTTTTCATTAAATCCTACAATAAAAACTCTTTTTCTATCTTGAGGGACTCCATAATGCTTTGCATTTAAGACTTGATAAGATATATTATACCCAATATCTTTTAATGCATTAATAAATTTATTAAATTCATCAAAATGAGTTTTACAAACTAATCCAGGAACATTTTCAGCTAAAAAGAATAAAGGTTTTTTAGCTTTGATTAATCTGAGATAGTGATACAACATTTTTCCTCTTGGATCTTCAATTCCTTTCATTGAACCTGCCAAACTCCAACTTTGGCATGGTGGACCACCAACAAAACCAACAACATTTGGAATTTCATGAGGTTTAATATCTTCAATAGATTTTCTATTTATTTTTATATCATGGTTTTTTTCAAAAGTTTCCCAACATCCTTTCCAATTATCATTTGCAAAAACAAATTCATAACCCTGGTTTAAAAAACCTAAATCTAGCCCTCCAGCTCCAGAAAAAAGATGCAACTTTCATTTTTTATCATACCTTATTAAAATAGAATCAATTAAGCTAGCAAGATTGTTAGGATTTTCAATCTGAATTTCTTCAATATAAAAATCATTATCCTCTTCTATAAGTTTTTTATCTTCATTAGGAAAAGAATCATATTTATATTTTCTCATTAAAGAATAAATGGTAATAAAAAAGAATGAATGTCAATAAAAATTCTAAAAATTATTTAATCGGTAAAATAAGGTTTTCTATTGTAAATTCCTTTAAGAAAAATATTTTCAAGTTCTTCTTCTGATTTTTCTTCTCTTATTGGAGTTATAATGTCTACTAAGTTATCATTTTTTAATAAACAAGGTTTTATCTTGCCTTCAGGAGTTAATCTTAATCTTGTACAGTTTTGACAAAATTTAGTATTATCAATTGGGTGAACAATCTCTATTTCTCCTCCATCAATGAAAAATTTCTTTCTATCTTGCATAAATTTTCTTGTCTTAACCTCATCAGCCATATTTTCTAAATCTTTTTCCAAATTATCTAATGAATAGTGATGTTCGATTGAAAAGTCATCATTTTCACATGAATCAGATTTAATAAGTTCAATTAGCTGTAAAACCAAATTATTTTCTTTAGAAAACTCAAACATGTCCATTATTTCTTTTTCATTAATGTCTTTCATAACAACCATGTTTATCTTTACAGGAAAAAGGCCAACTTTTTGAGCCTGTAAAATTCCTTCCTTTGCTTCATGCAAAAGGTTTTTGCTTGTTATTTTTTCATATGTATTTGGGTTTAATGAGTCAAAACTAATATTAAGACGATTAAGACCTGCATCTTTTAATGGTTTAGCATATTTCTTTAAACCAATCCCATTTGTAGTGATGGAAATGTCTTTAAAATTAAGTGAAGCAGTTTTTTCAACAATTTCAACAATATCTCTACGTAACAATGGCTCTCCACCAGAAAGCCTTATTTTTTGAATTCCTATTTTTTTAGCTATTTTAAGGATTTGATATATTTCATCAGAAGTCATTTCATCTTCTGTTAAAATCATACCATCATGATGACAGTAAAGGCAGTTAAGATTACACCTATTTGTTAAAGACAACCTCAATGAGATTATTGGTCTTTCATATTGATCTTTTACATTCATTAAACCACGTATAAATAAATTAGGAGTATATATCTAGAAAAAAATTGGTAATTTATAAAAAATTAATCATTTGAAAAAAACAAATATCTTAAAAGTAAATATTCTAAAAGTAAATATTTAAAAACAAATATCTTAAAAAAATTAATAATTTATAAAAAAATATATTTTTGAAATAAATAAAATTTTCTATTTAACTTTTAATAAAATTTGAAAAAAATTGAAAAATTAATAAAATTAAAGAAAAGTTAATAAAATTAAAGAAAAATTAATAAAAAATGATAAAAATTAATAAAAAATAAAATGATATACATAAAATGGATGAATAAAAATAAAAATATATTTAAATTATAATTAAATTGTGTAAAAAAAATTAAATATAAATTATTTAAAATAATACAAGCTGTTTAAATTAATGTAAATTATTTAAAATAATATAAATTAATATAAACTAATATAAATTAATATAAACTAATTAAATTAATAATTAAAATAAGCTATTAATTAAAATAATAATGGAAATAGAAAAATGATTGAAGTAGAAGTAAAAGCAAAAATAGAGGATATTGAAGCTATTAAAAAAAATTTAAAAAGATTAAATCTTGAAAAAAAAGAAACAGAAATACAAGAAGATATTTACTTTGAAAGAGAGGATATTAAATTCGCTCTAAATGACAAAGCATTAAGAATAAGGTCAATTGAAAAGAATGAAAAAAAATACACAAAAATAACATACAAAGGACCTAAATTAGATAAAATCAGCAAAACAAGAGAAGAAATAGAACTTGAAGTAGAAAATAAAGATGAAATGAAAAAATTATTTGAAAGACTATTGTTTATAGAAAGTGGACATGTAAAAAAAATAAGAGAAATATATGAATATCTTGAAAAAGAAGATAAAAATTTAGAAAACATGAAATTTGAAATAGCTATTGATAATGTAAAAGGATTAGGATATTATATGGAAATAGAAACAGATTTAGAAGATGAAAAAACAGAACTAGCTATTGAGAAAATATACAAGCTATTTAAAGAATTAGGAATAGAAAATGGCTTTGAAAGAACGTCATACTTAGAACTTCTTGAAAAAGAAAACTGATTTTTTGAATTTAAATATATAAATTTTTATTTCTTTTTCTTTATTAATTTAAAATTTATTTAATTTTTATTTATACTTGAAAAATTAATGAGAATTTCTATAAACTCCAATATAAATATTTTTATTTGCTATTTGTATTTTTTTTGTGAATTTATTTTTTTTGTGTGTTCTTTAAATTGATATAGAAAGGTTTATATAGGATAATATATATATTTAATACCATGTATGACTTGAATAATTATTTTATAAATAAACAGTATGCGAAAGTTGAAGAGTTAGGTGATCGTTTG
>NZ_LWMV01000179.1 GCF_001639295.1 Methanobrevibacter curvatus
AAAGAATAGATATAATTAAATATTTGAAAGAACATATTATATTTAGAGTTATTTTTATCAAAGACAAGTAAAGACAAATAATAGTTTCATTTTATTCAGCAAATAAACTTATATAAAAATTAATTTATGCTTTTTTCAGGATTATAACTCTTTATTTTATTTATTAAATTATTTAATAAATATATATCATATTTAAATGAAAATTTATGTTTTTAATAAAAATTAAATCACATAATACTTTTTTTATACCTAAAAATGACCTAAAAAAGAATAGATACATATGAATAATATTAATATAAAGAAAGTATTAAATATTAAAAAAAACAATAATAATAATTATTTTAATTTTTTAAAGTAGACTTTAAAATTTCATTTTTAAAAAAATCATGTAAAAAAATCATCAAAACAAAATATTAATAAATTTAGTACTAAATAATTTATTTAAAAAAAATATTAGATTTTGATCTATTTATAAATCGTACAATTGTTTAATAAAAATTAAATTTGAGGCTTTTATAAATGTATAAAGACGAAATGATTCAAATACACCAATTTTTAGTTTATGTTTTAAAGTACCTTGAAAATAACCAAGATATTGAATTTTCTTGTAAAAAATATATATCTCTAAATATTTCTCCCCATCATATTCATAAAACGAAAGCAGAACATAAACAGGCCATATTTGTTTTATCGAATACAATATCTGAGGTTGTTAGAAAAGAAAATGTTGATGCTATTCCAGATAATGTTTCTAATGCTTTATGGAGTTTAGTTAAAAAGTCTCAAAAAAACAATCTTAACTAAATTATTAATTTATTATTAATTTATTATTATTATTACTTATTGTTATTACTATTATCATGAATTAAGTACCCTATTAAACAAATATTATTTTAATTAAATACTATTGTTTATTAATATTTTTATAAATAACTTTTCTTATTTATCTATTTTTAAAATTTTCATTCCTTTGAATAATTTAAAAAGAATTCTTCAAACTCATCATCATCAAATGGAGATGGTGTTGACAAATTTTTGTTGTTTATCATGTCAATAATTAAATTTTCATAAGATTTTGCTTGATTTGATTGCGGAAATTTTTCAACAACCGTTTTTGCTTCAATCTCACTTTTTTGAACTAATTCATTCCGTGGAATAACACCTACAAGAGTAGTAGATAATTTTTTTGCAAAATCATTCACGATTTTTGCTTCATTTGATATTCCTTTTGAATTTAAAATTATTCCAGCTAATTTTCCTTTTAATTTTTTAACTCCTTTTGAAATGTTGTTAGCCGCATAAAGAGACATGTATTCACCAGAAGAAACTATATAAACCTCATCAGCATATTCTTCTCTCAATGGAACAGCAAATCCCCCACATACAACATCACCTAAGACATCATACAATATTAAATCTAAATTATCTGATATTCCATGAATTTTTTCAAGTAGATTCATTGCAACAATAATTCCTCGACCAGCACAGCCTACACCTGGCTCAGGTCCTCCACTTTCAACACATAAAACATTGTTAAATCCCTTAAAAATAATGTCATTTAATTGAGGGCTTTTTTTCTCTTTAATTGTATTTAAAATTGTTGGAAGTCTTCTACCCATAAGAGTTCTTGTTGTATCTGCCTTAGGATCGCATCCAATTACCATTACATCTTTGTTCAAATTAGAATAAGCTGTAGCAATATTACTTACAGTTGTAGACTTCCCTATTCCTCCTTTTCCATAAATAGCTATTTTTTTAGTCTTTTTGTTACTTTGATTCATTGTATTCCCCTCAGTTAAAACTCATCATACAAATATTAATTATTCTCTTTTAATTAACTTATATAAATTATCATTTTTTCTAATTTTTTTATCAATGGCTATTGCCACATTCTCTCCTTTTTCAGCAAAATTAACTGATTTATGGTTTATTTCCATTGATTTAATTACATGATTGATAGAACCTGTAGTTTTTCCTTGGATTAAAATTTCATCACCAATTTGCAGTTCGTCCCACAATTTAAACTCACCAACATGGATGTTATTGAAATAATTTTCTACTTTTCCTATATCTTTCTTTATAAACTTAGATTGATTCTGTTGTGACTGTTTATAAGGTTTTTCAAAGTAAAATCCTGTGTCAAATCCCCTATTAAAAACTTTTTTTAATTTATTAACCCAAATAGGGTTAAATTTATAGTTTTTAGAATCAGAAGAGTATAGATCTATCGCTTCTCTGTAAACTTCAGTTACTGTTGCAACATAATCTGGAGATCTAGCTCTTCCTTCAATTTTAAATGCACACACACCAGTTTCCATTAATTCTGGAATATGTTCAATCATTGCTAAATCATTAGGAGAAAAAAAGTGAGAAGAGTAAGTACTATCTTCAGATTCTGAAAGTATTATCTTATTTTTTATTTTATATTCATTAAAATTATTATTATTATTATTATTATTATTATTATTATTATTATTATTATTATTATTATTATTATTATTAGCATTACAATTATTATTACTATTATTACCATTATTATTCAAATTATTATTATTATTATTATTTCTATTCAAATCATTATTTCTTAAATTAAAATTATCCTCTAAATTTAAACTCCATTTAAATCTGCAAGGTTGTAAACATTCACCACAGTTAGCACTTTTCCCATAGAACTGTGAACTTAAAAAACATCTGCCTGACACAGCCATACACATTGCTCCATGAATAAAAATTTCTGTTTCAATTGGTGATTTTTCACAAATACACTTAATATCTTCAAGGTTCAATTCACGAGAAAGAACTGCTCTTTTAACCCCTAATTCTTTTAAAATTTTCAAAGAAGAGCTATTAGATATGTTTTCTTGAATACTTAGATGAATATCTAAATTATTATCCTTAGCAGAGCTTATAATTCCTAAATCTGAAATTATTAGTGCATCAAGCTCCATATTGGCTAAAATTGGAATTATAGACTCTAATTTTAAAATATCCTTGTCTTTTAAAATTGTATTTGAGGTCAAATAAATTGATGCAGAATAATCATGGGCCAGTTTAATGGCTTCTTTAATTTCATCTAATGTAAAATTCTTTGTATTTGCTCGCATACTCCATTTATTTAGACCAATATAAACTGAATCTGCACCATTATTTAAAGCAGCACTTAAACTTGAAAAATTCCCTGCAGGAGATAATAATTCAACCATAATATCATTTAAAGATTTAAATATAAATTAAAGCATTTAAAAAAAAAAATCGAATATCATATTATAAAAAAATTAAAAAAACATAATTAAAAAATCTAACTAATAAATTGAAAAAATGTAACCAATAAATTAAGAAAATATAAACTAATGCATTAAAAAAAAATTTGTAATCAACAAATTAAGAAAATATAAACTAATGCATTAAAAAAAAATGTAACTACTGACTTAAAAAATCTAACTAATAAATAAAAAAAAGTAAAAAAATTAGAAACAATAGCTATTTTAAAATGTTAGTATTAAAATTTGTAGTAAGTTTCAATATTTCTGTTTTTTGGAACATCTGTAGGATACTCTTCATTCATACAACCAAGACACAGATCTTTTTTAGGGATTCCAATTGCATCCACCAATGATTCTATAGAAAGATAGCCCAAATAGTCAACATCAATTTTTTCTCTTATTTCTTCAATAGTATAGTTAGCAACAATTAATTCTTTCTTTGAAGCCATTGAAACACCATAGTAACAGGGTGAAATTATCGGTGGAGAGCCAATTAACATATGAATTTCCTTCACATTGGCTTCTCTTAAAATTTGAATCATACCTGCTGATGTTGTTCCTCTAACAATACTGTCATCAACTAAAACTATTTTTTTACCCTCAAGCTCTGATTTAATAGGATTAACTTTTAATTTAACGGCTAACTCTCTTTCTTCTTGCGTAGGCATGATGAATGTACGACCAATATAACGATTTTTAATTAATCCTTCACCATATGGTACTCCAGAGGCTCTAGAATATCCAATAGCTACAGGGATAGATGAATCAGGCACTGGCATTACAACATCAACATCTGCAATTTTGTGTTCTTTAAACATGTTTTTTCCAATATTTAATCTAGTCTGATAAACATCTCTACCATCTATAACACTATCAGGTCTTGCAAAGTAAACATATTCAAAAACACAATGGGATTTTGAAGTAGTTTTTGAAATACTCATAAATTCAAATTTAATTTCATGATTTTCAAAGTAAACTATCTCTCCAGGTAAAACATCTCTAATGAATTTGGCACCAACAACATCAAATGCAACAGATTCAGATGCTATCATATAATAATCATCTTTTTTAGCTATTGCTAATGGCTTTAAACCTGCAGGATCTCTTATTGCAAAAAGTTCATTGTTGATTAATATTACAATAGTGTAAGACCCTCTTAAAACATCTGAAACATTTTCAATAGTCTGAATTAAGTTTTTAGTTTTATTGTACTCTTTTTTAATTAGATTACACAAAACTTCAGAATCAGTAGTAGAATAAAATTTAAATCCTTCTCTAATTAAGTCATGCCTTATTTCATTTGAGTTTATAATATCCCCATTATGAGCTATTGATAAAAATCCTTGATCAAAGTCTGTTACAAATGGTTGTGAATTTTTCAATTCAGAATCACCAGTTGTAGAATATCTTACATGGCCAATGCCACTTTCACCAGAAAGTGTTGAAATATCAAATCCTTTGAATGCATCAGTTAAAAGACCCATACCATGATGTTGATGTAAATCGCCATCAAAAGTTACAATTCCTGCTGATTCTTGACCTCTATGCTGTAAAGCATACAAACCATAATAAATAGATGAAGCAGCATTAAAATCTTTATTTTTACTATGGATACCTACAATACCACATTTATCCTTCAATATATTCTCTCCAATTAAAATAGTCATGTATATTTTTTATAAAGATTATGAAAATACAATTTTAATATATCTTATAAAAATAAAAAAATGAAAAAAATATTTAAAAAGTAAACAATATCATTTGATTAAAAATTAAATTGAAAATTTTGATAAAAAAAATATAATATTATTTTATTTTTTCTAATATATAATTTTATAGAAAAAAACATAGGTGAATTAATAGAAAAAAACATAGGTGAACAAAAAAATTAAAAAAATATTTTAAAACTTTTATTTAAAAAACCTATCAAAATCAATTGGAAAATCATCCAAATCATCGTTTTGATCTTCATTATGCTTTTTTCTTTTTTTAAAATCTTTTTTATCTTCATTAAATAATTCAAAAATATTATCCTCATCAATTCTTTCAGAATTATTATTACTATTATTATTATGTCTATTAAAATCTAAGTAATCATTTTGATTAATATTTTCTTGATTTTGGTTGATATCATTAGAGTTAGAGTTCGTACTATGATTAAAATCAACATTGTCAAAATCATCTGAAAAATATTCATCAAAGTCCAGATTTTTATAAAAATTGTTTTTTTCATTTAAATAAGGAGGTTGTGAGTGTTTTTCATTTTTATCTAATGAAAAATGATTATTGTGTTGATTATTTGTTTGAGAGTTTAATTTAGAGTTCAATTTAGGGTTAGGGTTTAATCCATGATTTAAATGAGAATCTGTTTGATTAATATTCATATTATCCCATGACTTTTTGTAATTTTGATGGGTATTAAAAATATCGTCATTGTTATCAATAAAAAGAAGAGCAGTTCGCAGAATTTTAAGCCATTCAATAGCTTCATCTTTAGAAATAGCTCCAATAAATCCTTGACCAATAATAATATTCTCAGGTTTAAATTTATTTGTAGCAATAACAATCATATTCATATCTAAAACATTTTCATTAAATATTTCCATCCAAATCTCTGAAAGTGAAAATATTTCTAAAATGTTTTTATCATGTAAGTTAGAGTATCTATATTTAAATTGAGACAAATCCTCTTGAATTGCCTTTAAATTCTTCTTTAAATAGCTTACTTCATCTTTTAATGCTTCATTTTCATTTAGACTTAATTCCAATTCATCTTTAATAAATTTAGTTTCAAGATTTAATTTCTCTTTTTCTTTAACAGATTCTTCGTGTTTATCATTTAATAATTTAATTTCTTCATTTAGTTCATTTTTATCGATATTTTGATAAATTGAAGAAAGACCTACAGAAACAATTGAATTTATCAATTCCCTATTAACCTCTTTTAAATCTGCACTAATAATGTTTTTAGGAATATTAAAACTAGAAATATATGAAACTTCAGACTTTAATTTATTTTTAATTTGATCTATTTTGCTAACATTATTATTATTATTATTATTATTATTATTATTATTACTATTATTGCTATTACTACTATTGCTATTATTAAGGTTATTGTTACTATCAATATTATTATCTGGCTCATTATTTAAATTATTAAAATCTAAATCATTAGCTATTAAAAGAATATCTGCACCTTTTGAAGCATTAACAGCAATTTTTAAGTTATTTGTAGGAATAATAGATGAAATAACAATTGAATAATCTTCTTTTAATTCATGAGCATTTATAGATTTATATAAAAACTCTGCTTTAGCTGGACTACCTGCAATTATCCTTAAATCAATTAAATTTCTTTCAAATTTAAAATTTGATTCAGGATTAGATTTAAAATCATTTGATTTTTCAGTTTTATCAGAATTATTCAATTAATCACCATTTAAAAATAAATATAGAATTGCTTTATAAAATTAAAACAAGCAAATAGCTAACAAAAATTAAATAAATTAAATAAATATCTTTTACTTATAATTATATTAAAAGAGTTATTTATAATTATTTATTTGTTTAGTAATCCATAAATGAAAAACTGAACAAAAAATTGAAATTATATAAAAAAATAGATAAGTAACCCAGAATAATAATGAAGAATGTAAATCCCAGATAAACATTAAATCATATAAAAAAAAAAAAAGTTAAAATTAAATAAAAAAAGAATTATTAAAAGGGTAAATTATTAAAAAATAATTATTAAAAATAAAAAAAGAATTAGTAAACAAATAAGTTAATGAAGAATAATTGAATATAAGAAATTAATAAAAAAATAATTAATAAGAACCAATTATTTTAATCTTAATCCATTATATTTTTTGTTTTGCCAATTGTATCTTCTGACTCTTTTTGATTTGCCAAATCCACAAGAAGCACAAACTTTTTTACGGACATGGTAAGTATTTCTTCCACATCTTCTACATCTAATATGGGTCTTTTTATTCTTTTTACCCATTGAAGGTGTCCCTTTCATTGATATCCTCCCCTAATTTGATTATGACTTTTTAATTGAAATTAGAACTTTATATTAGAATTAAATAAATATATTAAGGTGATATATAAACTATATTGTCCCCACGAATAAGGACAGTTCCTAATTTACGAACCACTTCACCATTTTGTAACTCTTCTGCATCATTAAGAACAAGATTTAAATGTAAATCAAAACTTTTTAATAATCCACGAAACTCTCTTTCTCCTTTAAGTTTTATTAAAACTGGAGAATTAATTGCTTTTCCTAATGCATCTAATGGTCTTTGAACATTTCCTTGATTTCTCATAAAAAAAACACCTAAAAATATTTTAATTAAATAGATTGTATCATTAATAATACTAATATAAAAATTTTAATATCAATTAAAGATAATTAATTTTGATTAAAAATCTAAATTAATAGAAAATTAATTATTAAAGTTAAATATAATTAAGTTTATAATAGTGTTAATTATAATTTATTAATATTATTATTAAATTATTATTAAATTATTATTAAATTACAATCCTAATTAAACTAAATCTAATTTATAACTTTAACATAAAATATTTATATTCAATTTTATATTTAAACTTAACTATTAAAATGTCTAAGGTATTTAAAAAATATAAAGTAAAAAAATAAAATAAATAAAAAATAAAATGATAAAATGAAAGTTCGAAAAAGATATTTTCTTAAAAAGAAGAAAGTTAAAGAATTAAAAAAAGACTTAGGGGAATATGCATCCCCCATTTTAGACAATGGCAAAATTGAAATGTTAGAGTCAGATCCAATTCCATTTATTTTAGTGAATGGAAAACCTTCAATAATAATTGTAGATGGAAAACCTTACCCTACATTAAAATCAGTAATAGCTAACCAATTTGATATTAAAAAAGTTGTAGTTGATATGGGTGCTGTTAAATTTATGGCTAATGGTGCTGATGTTATGAGTCCAGGAATTGTTGACAGTTCAGATGATGTAAATAAAGAAGATATTGTTTTAATAGTTGATGAAAAATATGAAAAACCATTAGCTATAGGAGTAGCTTTAATAAGTGGTGATGAAATGGTAAAAAATGATAAAGGAAAAGCTATTAAAACTATTCACTACATTGGGGACGAAATTTGGGATTTAAAGATATAATATATTGTTTTCTGTTTTAATCAAATAGAATTTAGTAGAGAATAAAATTTAAATGAAAATAAGTGATTTAATGAAATTACAATATAACAGTGGAAACATTAAAAACCCAAATGTTCATAAGATTGGAGTGATAGCTTTAGGCTCACACTTAGAAAATCACGGCCCAGCATTACCTATAGACACAGATGCTAAAATATCCAGCTATATTGCGTTAGAATCTGCTTTACAAAGTGGAGCTAAGTTTTTAGGTGTTATTTACCCTGCTTATGAAATAGCTGAAATAAACCATGGCATCCATAACAGTTTAGAAGAGTTAGTTGATTATATTATAAATACTATAAAATTAGCAGTAAAATATCTTTATATAGAAAAAATAGTAATTATTAATGGTCATGGTGGAAATTTAGAGCTTTCAAGGCATTTAGAAAAAATAGAAGACGAAACAGACACTTTTATCATTTTAAACAACCATATTATATCTGCTGAAGGACCACATGGTGGTTCTGGAGAACTTTCTATGGGAAAAGTTTTGGGAATTATAGACGAAAGCGAAATTAAAAATCAAACAAATTTAGAAGAATATGGAGAAGTTGGGTTGCATAAATTCAAAAAAGCAAGACAAAAAGACCCTGGAATCGAAGAATCAGCAAAAAAAATAGAAAATGAAGGTGTTTATGTCGATGAAGTCTACGGTAAACAACTATTAAATTTAGGAGTAAATTCGGTCTTATTTGACATAGAAAAACTATTGGACATATAAGAAACATAGCAAAAAAATGAGATAATACTACTATAATAAAAAAAATAAAAAAGAATATTAAAAATTATAATAATAACTCATGAAAAATACTAAAAAAGAGTAAAAGTTAAAAAAAAATAAAAAAAATAAGAATAATAACTCTAAAAAATAAATTAAGTAGATGAATCCACTGTGGATGGTTTTGAATCAGTTTTTTCATCACCGGTACTTGGATTATTTTGATTACTATTATCAGAAGATGGATTTTTAGAATTTTGTGAACTCGAAGAATTTTTATATGTACCCGATGAAGTTGAACTTGAATTGCTTGTTTTTTTCTTAGTTGTTTCTGTGGAATCAGGCAAATCAAAAATACTTGTAATGTTGTTTGAATTTTCTAATTCACTATCTTCTGGAATAGGAAGTAAAAATGAAAAATCTCCAGTAATAACTGCTGCAACATTACTAACTCCAAATGCTATAAGAGCAACAACTAAAATAACAGACATTTGACCTAATCTTTCTTTATTCATAAAAATTCCTCAATTAAGAATATTATTATAAATTTTTGTAATTCAAAGTATTTATATCTTATTAACAAAAAACTTGAAAAAAAATTAAAAAACATTTCAAAAATTAAAAAATTTAAAAAACATTTAATACACTAAATATAATATAATATAATATAAAACATAGATAATTGATTTAATTTTAAAATTTAGCAATAAATAATTGGTGGTAAAATATGAAAATCTTAATAGCATATTACTCAAGAACAAATGTAACTGCAAATGTTATAAATAAAATTTCAAAAGAAATAGATTGTGATATAGAGATAATTAAAGATAAAAAAAATCGAAATGGAACTTTAAATTATTTAAAATCAGGAATTGATGCTGTACGAGGAAAAGAAACTGAAATAGAAACTCCAAGTAAAAATCCTTCTGATTATGATTTAACTATAATTGGAACACCTGTTTGGGCTTCTACAATGGCTACTCCTGTTTTAACATATTTAAATCATAAAAAAGAAAAAATTAAAAAACTTTCAATTATCATAACTACTGGATCAAGTGGTATTGAAAAAACAATCAACGAAATAGAAAAGTTAGTTGGAACTACTTCTGTTGAATCATTAACATTAAAAAGAAATGATTTAGGTAATATTGCAGAGTACAATAATAAAATTTCAACTTTCATATCCAAAATTAAGTCATTAGGTAATGAAAGTAAATAAAAAAAGAATTTAAAAAAAATAAAAAGAAAAATAAAAAAAGAAAAAAAATAGAAAAATAAAATAAAAATGAATAAAAATAATCATATAAAAAAAAACTCAAAATTATATTAGATTTTTACCTGTAAATTTCGATTAATAAATCAGAATTCTCAGGATTTAAAATTTCTACTTTTTTGCCTGAAGATCCTACTACTTCTTTTTTCATATTCAAGTGCTCATTTGTAATTATATTGCCTTCAATATCTATTTTACCATTATTACTAAGAATATTATCTATTTTTTCAATTGAAATTGAATTAAGATATTTTAAAATCTTTCCAGCTTCTCCTTTAAATTCTGGACCTATTTTATCCATTGCAGGAGTAATTTCAACTACCTTTTCTATAATCTCAAGCTTTCCAGTTTTAAAATTCAAATTATTTATTTTTAAAGTTCCTTTAATATCATCTTTAAATTTTTCTAATGATTTAAATAGCTGTTCATTTTTGAAGTATATATTAACTTCACTTAATGGAGTATTTAATGGTAATTTAGAATTTGATTTAAATCTTCTTATTTCAGCTATTAAATTTACTGCTTTAAATCCCTCTTCTTCAGCTTTTAGATCAATTAGGTCATTGTTGACCTTAGGCCAATCAGTATTTTCAATTGATTCTATTTTATTATCTAAAGTTTTATCTAAAGCCCAATATAATGTCTCATTTGAAAAATAGCTATAGACTTCATCTGCAAAATGAGGAGTAATTGGATTTAATAATTTTAAAACAGTTTCTATAATAGTTTTTAAAGTATATTTAGCAGCATATTTAGAATTAATAGCTTTTTCATCTGTTTCTTTACTATAAAGTCTGTATTTAACTGCTTCAATATAATCATCACAGAAATCATGCCAAACAAAGCTTTGAGTGGAGTTAATAACTGTTGCAAAATTGTAACTTTCAAAACTTTCGCTTGCAAGATTAACAATATTGTTCAACTTAGATATGATCCATTTGTCCAATGGCTGAAGATGGTTATTTAAAATTTCAGTTAAGTTGCCAGAATTTTTTAAATTAAAATCATTGAAAACAGTTCTATTAATTTCATCATCTGTTTTTTTCTCACTATCATTTTTATCATTAAAAATATGAATACTGATAAATCTAAATGCATTCCAGAATTTTCTTAAAAATTTATATCCATACTTAATATCATTCCAATCAAATGGTACATCAGAACCAGGAACACTATTAGATGCCCAAATTCTTAAAGCATCTGCACCATATTTAATGATAACATCATCAGGAGCTATTACATTTCCTCTGGACTTACTCATTTTATATCCGTCTTCTCCAAAAACCATACCATTTATTTCAATTTCTTCAAAAGGTTTAAGACCAGTTAAAGCTTTAGTTCGAAGTATTGTATAAAACGCCCAAGTTCTAATAATATCATGACCTTGAGGGCGTAAATCTGCAGGGAATTTTTCAGAATAATCTTCTTTTGGCCAACCAGCAATTGAAAGTGGAGAAATTGAACTATCCATCCATGTATCTAAAACATCTTCTTCACCTCTAAAATTACTACTTCCACATTCACAAATATATGGTTTTTCTTGTTTCTTTGAATCAATTATTGTAGGAGATTTTTGAGTCGGATCAATTGGTATCTCATGTAGTTGTGCAACATGAACCTTTCCACATTCTTTACAGTACCAAACAGGAATAGGTGTTGCAAAAATTCTTTGTCTTGAAATACACCAATCCCATTCCATAGAATCTACCCAATTTAAAAGCCTACTTTCCATGTGTTTTGGGTTCCATTTAATGTCACTACTAGCTTCTTTAATATCATCTACTAATTTGTTAACTGCAACAAACCATTGCTTTTTAACTAAAATCTCAATAGGAGTTTTACATCTCCAACATTGACCTACATTTTGATCGACTTCTTCTTGCTTGATTAAACAACCCTCTGATTTTAAATCATCAATTGTTTGGAGTTTACATTCTTTTAAATCCATTCCTTCATATCTTCCTGCACTTTTAGTCATTTTTCCTTGAGGATCAATTGGTTCAATAATATCTAAATTGTGTTTATTTACCCAAGTTACATCTGTTTTATCACCAAATGTACAAACCATAACTGCACCTGTACCAAAATTAGGATCTACTTCTTCATCAGCAATTACTTCAACAGCTTGACCAGATAATGGAACTTCAACTTTTTTTCCTAAAATATCTGAATATCTTTCATCTTTAGGATTAACAACAACTCCAACACAAGCAGACATTAATTCTGGACGAGTTGTAGCTATTAATACTCCTCCTTCCATGTTTGAAGAGTTTTTATCATCCTTATCTGTTTTAACAACACCGTATCCATCATCGGTTTCTGCCAATGCTCTAAATTTTACATAGTTAAGATAAGTTTTATTTGAGTTATATTCAACCTCAGCAAAGGCAATAGCTGTTTCACAACGTGGACACCAGTTAACTGGATGAATTCCTTGATAAATTAAACCTTCTTCATACATCTTTAAAAAAGAATATTGAGTTCTTTTCATGTACTCTGGAGTCATTGTAATATATTCCATGCTCCAATCTTGAGAAAATCCCATTGTCTTCATTTGATTTTTCATAAGTTTAATGTTTGTTTTAGTCAAATCAACACACATGTCTCTAAATTCAAGTCTTGAAACATCATTCTTTTTAATGTTATGGGTTTCTTCGACTTTAACTTCAGTAGGAAGTCCATGACAATCCCAACCTTGAGGAAATAATACATCATAACCTCTAAGACGTTTATATCTTGCAACCATATCAATATAACTCCAATTTAATACATGACCCATATGAATTGAACCAGTAGGATATGGAGGTGGAGTATCTATAACATAACGAGGTCTTGTCCCATCTCCAATAAACTTATGAGTATTTTTATCTTGCCATTTTTTTTGCCAAATGACTTCTTTTTTATGGTCATATTCTTTTGGAATCTCTTTTTTTGTCATCATTTTTACTCCAAATATAATTTAATTAATATAATTAGTAATAAGGTATTAGTAACTAGTAGAAAAATTAATAAAAAATAAAAAAGTAATAGAAATCAATAAAAAAAATAATTAATAAAAAATAATTAATAAAAATTTAATCTGCAAATTAGGAAAAACTATTTATTTAATAAAAGATATATATAATGTATTATAAAATCTTAAAAAATAGCAATAATTAAATAAATAATTAAATATAATAGTTAAATCAATTATTATATATTTTAATCATTATTACTTTATGTTTTTTAATATTTATAAATTTTTTTAATTATATACAATTATTAATAAAAAATACTATTATGAATATTATTATGCAAAAATGTTATTATCTAAAGATATTATTAAGCTAATTGTAAAATAAATATATTAAAACTAGTAATTTAAGTTACAGGTGAATAAATGGAAGCATTATGGTTTTTAATAGCTGTTGTTTTAGCCATTAGTGATGAACTACATAGTTTTTTAATGTGGAATCTATTAAATGGTTTTTACATTGTTTTTGCAGGAATCATAAATAGCTATGTATCAACAACACTACAAGGATGGCTAGTCCATGAAGGAATTGAAGCAGTTTTCCACTTTTTCATATTAACAATTGTTTTTTTAAATCCTTTAATTGGAGTTATTGGAGGATTAACCCATTTTATAATAGATTTAGCTCATTCAGTTTATGGAGAAAATATGAGTCATATAGAACATAGAGCACTTCATTTTGTAATTGAATCATTAGTTTTCATGGCTATTTTTGGTTTATAAAAATATTAAAATATATTTAAAAAGTTATAGAGTTATAGAATTGTAAACTAATAAAATTATAGATATTACAGATTATTAAAATTATAGATATTATATATTATTAAAATTGTAAATTTATTGAGTTATAAATTTAATTTCATCAAAGATTGAGGAATAAAATGCCTGTTATTAGTTTTAAATATGAAGATTTAGATGAATTTGGAATTTCAATTGAAAAAGAAAGATTAATTGATATTATCCCTATGCTGGGAAGCGATATTGAAGATTACAATGATGAAGAAATAAAAATCGAGTTCTTTCCAAATAGACCAGATCAATTATCTCTTCCAGGGCTTTCTCGAAGTTTGAAAGGATTTTTGTCACAAGAAACTGGTTTTCCTCATTATAACCTAGTTGAATCTGGTGAAAAAGTTATAGTAGATAAGGACATACTTAAAATACGACCTTACATTGCCTTTGCTTTAATTAAAAATGTTAATTTTACTGGAGATAAACTAAAACAAATAATGGATTTTCAAGAAAATCTTCATTGGGTTATTGGAAGAGACAGAAAAAAAGTAGCAATAGGAATACATAATTTAGATGTAATTACTGGACCTTACTCCTATATTGGAACTGAAAAAGAAGATAATAGCTTTGTCCCACTGGAACATAAAGTTAAAATGACTCCATTAGAAATTCTAAGTGAACATGAAAAAGGAACTAAGTATGCGAAGCTCATTAAAGATTTTAATAAGTTTCCACTCATATTAGACAGTGAAAATCAAGTTTTATCTATGCCTCCAATTATAAATGGAGAGTTAACAAAGCTTTCAGAAGATACAAAAAATATTTTAGTAGATGTGACTGGAACAGATGAAATAGCAGTTAATCAAACATTGAATATAATATGTTCATCATTTGCTGAGGTTGGTGGCAAAATAGAAAGTTTAGAAATTGTTTATCCAGACAAAACTATTACAAGCCCTAATTTAAAGGCAAGTGAAAAAATTCTTCACATTGATACTACAAATGAGTTAATTGGAATTAATATTGATGTGAAAGAAGCTGAAAAACTTCTTTTAAAAGCAAGAATGGATGCTAAAATATTAAATGACAATGAAATTCTTGTTACAATCCCTTCTTATAGAGTAGACATTTTACATGAAGTAGATTTAGTTGAAAATATAGCTATTCAATATTGTATCAACAAAATTGAATCAAAACTCCCTGAAATAGCTACAATAGCCAATGAACACTCTTGGTTTAAAAACGACAAAATAATTAGAGAAATAATGGTAGGACTTGGTTTTCAAGAAATAATGAGTCTAATGTTAACTAGTGAGGAAAACCACTATCAAAAAATGAACAAGCAAGAAAAAGAACATGTTCAAGTCGAAAAACAAATAACCATTGATAGAACTATGATTAAAACCAGTTTAATCAATGGAATAATTGAATTTTTAGAAGATAACAAACATGAAGATTTACCTCAAAAAATTTTTGAAATTGGAGACATTTTATACTTAGATGAGGATAAAGAAACAAAAACTAAATTGGTTAAAAAACTTGCAGGAGCCATTTGTCATTCAACAGCAAATTTTACAGAAATGAAATCTACAATAGCCAATATTTTGTCTAATTTAGGTTATAAAATGACTATATATCCATCTGAAAATGAAAGTTTTATCCCTGGAAGAGTAGCTGATTTTATTGGTGAGACTAAAAATACTAAACTTAAAGGAGTGTTTGGAGAACTTTCACCAGAAGTTATAGTTAATTTTGGTATTGAATATCCCATAATAGCCTTTGAGCTAGAGTTTTTATAAAATAAAGAAATAAATAGAGAGTATTACATATGGGCATCAACTATGTTGTACTTAATATTTTCATGTTCTAATTCTTTTGTTATTCCTTTAGTCATATTTCCAACAGCCAAAACAAAGACATTTAATCCTTTTTTAGAAGCGGAAACTGCTGAACTAGCAGTTGCAAATTGAATATCAATTGGAATATTAAGTTTTAATGCAACAGCCCTTGAAATTGTCCCCATAATTCCAACTTTATCAAATTTCTTATCTATTCCCCATTTATTTAAACCTGTGTTGTAAATTTCTTTAATTAAATCCAAATCAGCCATTTTAGACCCACCTTGTTGAATGTTTGGAAGAGAAACTATGACAACCTGACCTAATTCTAAATCAACGGTTCCATTAAGTGAACTTAAAGCAACATCATCATTTATATTTGAATCAGATAATACAACAGCCATTGCACTCTGTTTTTCTTTTGTAGCATACAAAACACCATCTTCAAGGACTAAACCAACTTTATCTCCCTTTTTAAATTTATCTTTAGATATTGCAGGCCATACAGATTTATAATAATTCATTATATTCAATACATCGTCAGCATACTTTTTTAAACTTAATGCATCTTTTTTTACTTTTACTAATCCTTTTTGAGTAATTTTATAAGGTGATCTTCCATCTTGCGAGGATATATAATCATTGTCAATCAAAAATTTAATATTTTCAGAAACTGCTTGAACAGTTATCCCTAGTCTCTCAGCAATATTTTTTTGACGAAGATGAGGTTCTTGTTTAGAAATTTCACCAAGTATTTGAAAATGAGTCATTTCTCCTCTTTTTTTAAAAATTTTCATGATTTACCTTCTTAAAAATTTAATATAAAATAAAAAAAAATAAAATAAACATAATAATAAAAATAGAATAAAAAAATTAATAATTAAATTAAAAATTAATAATTAAATGTAAAATATTAATAATTAAATTAAAAGTTAATAAAATAAACTAAGAATTAATAAATAAATTAAATATGATAAATAAATTAAATTTAAATAATCTTATTAAAAATATGTTTTAATTATTTATATAATTTTTTATAAAAAATTAATCCAAATAATGTTGATTTAAATTAAAAATGGCTGGAGCTTTAAGGACTTCTCCTTTATAGGAAAAAATAGATCCATGACAAGGACATTCCCATATTTTTTCAGCATCATTCCAATATAAATGACATGATTGATGAGTACATCTACCATCAAGGATAAATACTTTTGAGTTTTCATCTTTATAAATGGCTAAGATTTTATTTTCAAAAATAATTAATTTTTCTGTCTCATTTTCCAAATTTAAAATATTTTCCTCTAAGTTATCCCATACTTCAATATTGTCTGCTATAATTTCATTTCTATCATTTAAGTCATGGTTAACTTGCTCAGTGCTTTTTAATTTTGTATTCTTTAATTTAATATTTTTTTCATAATCTGATTTTTTAAACCTTTGTGGAGAAAATATTTCAGAGTAATTATCATCTTTATTTGAAATTAAGTTCGTTATAACAATCCCTGATATTGTTCCTGTATTCATTCCCCAGCTATTAAATCCTGATGCAACATAAAACCCTTTTCGAGAAGTTTCTCCAATAAATGGAATTCTATCTTCAGTTAAATTATCTCCACCAGTCCAATAATTTTCAAAAGATTTGACTTCCATTAAATTTTCAGCTATTTCTTTAACTTGCCTGTAATAATCCCATTGACTTTTACTTGCTTGAATTGGATGATGTTGGGAAAGTAAAATAGCCATTTGTCCTTTTTTTGATGGATTGTATCTTAAAGTAGAAAAAGGGCTTGAAGATACAAACATGGTGTTTAACATTGGCTTTTTTGGAATAAAACTAAGAATATGGGATTTATTTTGAATAAAATGTTCATATAATCTATCAGGATCATAGATTGGAGTATTTGTAGCTATTACAACATATTTAGCATTTATCTCCCCATTTTTGGTTTTTACAACTTTTGTACTATTATTATTATTATTATTATTATTATTATTATTATTATTGTTGTTGGATTTATTGTTTTTACAGGATTTATTGTTTTTATCAAAATTTAAGCCATTATTCAAATTATCCTTGTTATTAGGTAAAATTACATCTCCATTATCCACAATCATATTCACATGGCTGTTTTCAAATATATATGAACCATTTCCACCTATGTAATTTGCAAGTCCATGAATATACTTTAATGGGTGGAATTCTGCCTGATTATCATAGACTAAAGCCAAATTTGCTTTATTGTATGGTTGAGGAATGTCTTTAGTTAATTTTGCAGGAATATTTAATTTTTTTAATGCATCTAATTCTTTTTCAATGAGTTTAAGATTATTTTCATCATTTTCCATTGAAAATAAATAAAAAGGAACAATTTTATAATCACAATCAATATTAAGAATCTCAATTGTATCCTTTATCTTATTAAACCCATCAAAGTATGCTTGTTTAAATTTCAAGGTGAAGTCGAATCCAAATTTATTTAGTAAATAAGAATAGATTAAATTTGAGCCATAACTTATTTTTGCAGAGCTTGTTCCTGTAATATACTGACCTATCTTTTTAGATTCTACAACAGCAACTTTAAACCCCTCCATTTTTAAAAAAGTTCCGATTGAAATTCCAGCTATTCCACCACCAACTATAACAACATCAACATTAAAACTACCTTTTAGTTTATCGTAATTTCTCCCATCAAAGTCTAACCAAAATGATTTATGATCTCCTAAATCCAAAGTATCACCAAGCAACTAAATAGCTAAAAGCTAACAAAATTTTTTAAAATATGATTATATTCAAAAACATTTGTTCATTATTTAATAATAGTCTTTTCATATTATTTAATATTTTAAAAAAAAATGTTAAAAAAAATATAAAAAAAAGAACACTCATGTATTTAAGAAAGACAATTACTAGAATAGCAAACTTAATACACCACAAAAAGACTAAAACTAAAAGGTAGAGGAATTTATACAAAAAATAAACCCCTATTAGCTACATAGTTTCAAGAATTACTAGATAAATAATGCTTAAAATAGCACACAATTTTTCAAAAAAAAAAAAAAAAAAAAAAAAAAAAAAAAAAAAAAAAAAAAAAACAAAAAA
>NZ_LWMV01000180.1 GCF_001639295.1 Methanobrevibacter curvatus
ATAATTATATAATATTTAAATCCTGTTTAATAATAATTTTAATAAATTCAATTAATTTTGATAAAATGATTAATAATATAAGTTAAATAAATATGTGATTAATAAATATCTAATTAATAAATATTTGATTAGTAAATATTTTGTTAAATTTAAATTTATAGGTGAAAATATGGTTATAAATCAGTTAGAGACCAATTTACAAGCAATAACAACAACAATTGCTCATTTAGAAAAAAATGATTCCTGCAATGAAAAAACATTAAAAAGCTTAAAAGAAGAAAGAGATCGTTTATTAAAAGAATTGAAAATTGAATAAAGTCATTGTTTTTTAATACTTTAAATTTTTTTAATAAAAATATTTTATTTAACAATTTTAAATCTCAATTAATAAAAATATTACTAAATCTTTTTTTATTTTTAATTCAAAATATTATTGTTTATCAAGCCATTTATCTAATGAATCTAAATTTCCTGTTAAATCAATTTTTAAAGGACTTATACTCACTCTTTTTTTAATTTTTAAAGCATATCCATCAGTTTTTTCTTCGTGTTCTTCAACTGGATGTCCATCAACCCAGTAATAAGGTTTTCCACGTGGATCTAATCTTGTTTCGACAAATGGCTTAAAAGCTCTGCCTCCTAGCTTTGTAAGTTCAATTTTATCATCATCAAGATTTGAAGGAATGTTAATATTAATTAAATCAATATTTTCAGGTAATCCTTCATTTAAAATCTTTTTAGAATATTTAAACAAAATTTTTTCAGCTATTGAGTAATCTAAATCCAAATGACCATTGTGGAACTTTAAAGAACTGTTATCAACCTCCATTGAAATGGCTATTGCTGGAATTCCAAAAGAAGCAGCTTCCATAGCCACACTAACAGTTCCTGATGTAGTTATTTCACCTCCACCAATGTTTTCTCCCATATTAATACCAGAAATTACTAAATCTGGTTTTTTATCCATTAATTTAAAAATTCCAATTGTTAAGGCATCTGTAGGTGTTCCAAAAACGGAATAAGCAATTGAATTATCTTTTAATCTTACTTCTTCAACTCTAAGAGGCTGAAATAAAGTAATAGCCCTGCCTATTCCACTTTGTTGAGTATTTGGTCCTACAACAGTTACATTTCCCAATGATTCAACTGCTTTTTTACTGGCAAGTAATCCAGAAGAAAAAATTCCATCATCGTTGCATATTAAAATTTCCATAATATAAGTTTAATTTCATAATAAAAGTATTTTCTTATAAATATATTTAATTACATTATCAAGTAAAAGATAAAAAAAGTAAAAAGATAAAAAATAAAACAATAAAGAAAAAGGAAAAAGATAAATTAATAAAAAATTAATTAATAAAAGATTAATTAATAAAAGATAAGTTAATAAAAAAATTATATTTATATTTTTTAAATGGTTTTATTTGTTTTTTTCCAAGGCTATTTAAATTTACTTGAATGTAATATATTTAAAGATGTTAAAATCATGTTTAAGATATTAAAAAGTTTAATATAATAATGAAATAAGAAAATTTTGTTTTAGTAAAAAATAATTTACCTAAAAAACCTGAAAAAAGATACCCATACAACAATAGAAAAAATTTTTAACTGAAAAACAAAAAAGTAAGCATTTTTAAATCAAAAATTTCTTAACTTTTCAGAAGTGAAATAATCTTTAAAATATTTAAATAATAAAATTTAAAATATAACTAATATAAATTCATATAAATTATTAAAAAAAATAATATCATTGAAATAAATGGTGATCAAATGAAAAAGCCTCAATTGGTTAACTTTATAGCAACATTGATGAAAACAAATAAATTTAAAGTGTATAAAGATTTTAAAACTTCAAATGGTATTATAGATATTTATGGAGTTTTACCATCAATATTAGCAGATTTTGATGTTGCAGTTTCTGTTAAAAATTATAATCAAGATTATGAAGTAGGTATAAATCAATTAAAAGAGGTCGAAAGAGTATCACAAAATTTAACCTCTAAAATAGTTATTGTAACTAGTTCTGTCTTTTCTAAACCAGCCATTTCTTATGCATCTTCTAAAAATATTAAATTAATAGATCGTGAGGAATTAGTTGTTTTAATTAGAAAATACAAACAATTTAAATTAAAAAATGAAAAAAACAACTTAAATGAAAAAAATCAGCCAGATAAAGAAATAAGTACTAATAATCCTGATAATAGTCAATTAATCTATCCAAAAAGTGAAATAAACTCTAATAGCTTAGATGATTCATTTAATAAAAACAATGAAAATTACAGAAAAAGTAATAATGAAAATATTAATAAAAACAGACTTAGTGATCAATTTTTAAATAAGAAAAACAAAACTGATAGAAAACCTACAAATAGCTCTAAATACTCTAAAAATATTTTTAGAGATAATAATAGAGATTTAAAAAATAAAAAATCTAATTCTCAAAGACTACCAGTTAAATCAAATCCATTCTCAAATAAAAAAGATTTAAAAAAAGATAAAAAGCCTATTCCCTGGGGAAATATAATAAAAACTCTTTTAAATAATCATATAATATTAATTTTACTTGTAGTAGGAATTTCATTTGGTGTTTCATTTATTTTAGAATCTAAACATATGATTTCAAAACCAATGAGTGGTTTAATAAAGATATTTTTGAGTTTATTGCTTTCATTAGGATTCTCATTCATTTTCAACAAAAAAAATTCAGATCCAGTGTTAAAATCAGTTATAGTATTCTTTACTTCATTAGCCTTATTAATAGCACTAATTATCCTTTTATAAGGCAAATAAAATCAAAGTGAAAAAAATAAAAAAAACAGAACACTGAATAAAAAAAAAAGTAAAAAAATAAAAAATAGATAAAAAAATAGAAAATAAATAAGATATAGGAAATAGATAAAAATAGAAAATAAGTTGATGGTTCCGGCGCGATTCGAACGCACGATCACCTCGTTGTAAGCGAGGTATCCTACCCCTAGACCACGGAACCAATAATAAAAATATTTTATTAAATACTTTAAGTAATATAAAAAAATTCATCAATAAAGCATATATTAAAAGATATATTTTTTTAAGTATATAAATTTATCGAAAAAAAATCAATGCTGTCAAGTTAATTTTTTATTTTTCTAAATTATATCTGTTAAATTTTAATAGTTTTTTATAATTATAAAACTTTTATTTAAATTAATTTTCTTATATTTTTGAGAAAACCTTTTGATCAAGCTTTTTTTAAAAGTTTGTTTTAAAGGTTCTTCTAATTAGTATAAAAGTATATATGTATTAAAGTATATATATTTATATTATTTTTAATAAATTTTATAAAATAATGGAGTTGAAAATTTATGAATACTGAAGTAACAACTACTATAAAAATGCCTAAAGAAACATTAATAAGAATAAAATCTTTAGCAGTTGAACAAGGAACAAGCCAAAAAAATATAATAAATGCACTTTTAAACGAGGCATTAAGTAGAAAAAATGCTGAATTGCCAAAAGCAAGGATAATAAACCATGAAATGATAGGTTATGACCCAGATAAAAAACTTAATTTTAGTGATAGTGTAGGGATTGTTGAAGTAGATAATCCTGAAATTATAGATGTTCAAGAGCTAAAAGATAGTATACATTTTAAAAAAGAGCTGTATTAAATGATATTCCTTGAAACAAGCTTTATAATTAATTTTCATGTTCTAAAAATACAAAACCACGAAAGATCCAAAGAAATATGGGAAGATATAGAAGATAAAGAAATGGCAATAAGTGAAATGGTTATTTATGAAACATTAACCGTGTTGAGAAAATTAAACCAAAACAATAAAAAACTAAAAGAAGTACATGATTTTTTAGTTAATTCCCAAAATATTAAAGTGTTTGAAGATGTTATTTATTATGAAAAAGCTTTAAAAGAAACTTTTATTAATCCAGTTGGTTTTTTTGATAATCTTAGTCATGTTGTTATGTTAGCTAATAGTATTAAAGAAATAGCGAGTTTTGACAAAGATTTTGATATATTCGAAGATATAAAAAGAATCTATTAACTTAAGACTGGAATAGCTATTAAAAAGTGCGACCCATTAAATAATAACATGAAACTTCATAAAAGACCATATTCTGGATAAAATTAAAACCTATTTTTTAAAATATTTATTTCTTTTTTATAAAAACCATGAAATATAACCACCTAAGAGAATAAGTAATCAGGCTACTATATTGTTAAACAATCAATGCTGTCAATTTAAGGAAAAAATATTAAATTCCATTTAAAAGTAATATTTTATTTATAAAATAAAAGATAATTTTTTTAATTTTTCACGAAATTTTTATTATAAAATTCTTAAGTTGACAGCATTGAAAAAAATGATATGTAAAAAATTTATAAGTTTTTTTAAATTTTTCTTAGTTTTCATAAGTATCTTAAAATTCAATTTTTTTAGTGCTTTTTTTAAAAATTCTAAAAATAAGCAAAATCTTTATATATAATGTAATATATATTTTACAATTGGAATATAATTACTACAAATTTAGTATATATATTACATGTTAATAATTTTTTAGAAAGATTTTTAATAAGGATTATTTATAGTATTATTATTTAATTAATATCTTATTAATAAACTTTCTAAGAAGTTTTTTAAAAAATTTTTTAAAGATTTGAAATTTTTTAAAATTTATTATTTAATAAAAATTGGTGATAAAAATGAGTATAGAAAGTATATTTGAAGATAGTTTTAGCTACAGTAAAAAAAACTTAGAAGCTGTCCTCCTTTTAGGAGTTTTATTTTTAATTGGAGGAATAACAAGTTCTGTTGTATCACTTGGTGGAAATTTAAAACCCTTTAATTGGTTATTTATTTTTGGAATAATTTCAATTATATTCTTTTTCTTTATTGATGGATATGGGATTGGCATACTTAGAAAAACCATTTCTGAAGGTAACGAGTTACCGAAATTAAATTTAAAAGAAAATTTAATTGATGGTATTAAAAAACTAGCAATTAAAATAGTTTATTTCATCATTCCTACAGTAGTAACAGTAGTAATGATATTATTAGCAATGAGAAATTATATAAATGCATCAACTAACGCTCCTCCACTTCCAGAATATATGATACCTGTATTACTTTTAGTATGTATTATTTCATTAGCTCTATATATCATATTCTTATTACTTTATTTAATTGCACTTCCAAGATTTGCATATAAAAATAGTTTAAAAGAAGGATTAAAAATTAACAAAGTATTTGAAGATATATCAAAAATTGGTTGGGTTCATTATATAACATTTTTAGTTGTTTTAGCTTTAATTTTGTGTGTTGCTGGAATAATTTCATTTTTAGTAATGTTAATTCCAATAGTTGGAATTTTAGTCTTCATATTGTTAATATTACCATTTATAACAATATTTATTTTTAGATCATTTGCTTTATTATATAAAAACTCAATAATAAATGAAAATGAAATAAAAGAAGAAATCATAGATGAATAAAAAAAATTTAAAGATTTAAAAATTTAAAAAATGAATAAAAAAAAAGTGGGTAAAATAATTTTCAATAGCTAAAAATTTTTAAGCTATTTATTTATTTTTCTTATTTTTTTCCATGAAATTATTTTAAAATTATTTTAAAATTTTATTCATTTTAATTAAAAAGTAAAGTTATATATAGGTTATAAAAAAAAATATTTATATTCCATTTTAAAAAAAATATCTTCTATTTAAATATTTCCTATATTAAAAAACAGCTGGAAGTTTCAAGAATATGCGAACTAGAATAAGATATTATCGCCTTGAATTAGGAATTAAACAAGGAGACTTGGCTAAAATGTTGAATGTAAGTAGACAAACTATTAGTGCCCTTGAAAACGGACGTTATAATCCATCTTTAGAGTTAGCATATAAAATAACAAAAGTTTTAGGTTGTAAATATATAGAAGATATTTTTGTCTTAGATGAGGATGAAAGTATAATTAAAAGAGATTAAATTTTCTTAAAAGCATTAAATAAAATTTAAAATGATTTAATATAAATTAAAAGATTAAATATAATTAAAAAATTAAATATTATTAAAAGATTTAATATTATTAAACATAAGGGTTACAAAATGATTTTAGATGTTTTTAGAGATAGTTTTGAATATTGTACAAAAAATAAAAAATCAATTCTTAAATTAGGCATTTTAAATCTTTTTTCATTTGTTTTAATTCCAATGGTATTTTTATATGGATACCTTTATAGAGTAATTGATATTGGAGTAAATGGGCTAATTAATGGAAACGACCCTCTTCCAAATTTTGAAAACCTTGAAAAAATGTTTATACAAGGATTAAAAGTTATTATCGTAGATTTAATTTATACCTTACCTATTACAATAGTTTTAATATGTTTTAGTATAATAAGCAGTTCCCATAGCCCATTTAATGATATTAATCAATTATCAAATCTAAGCTTTGCTAATTGGATTTTTGTTGTTTCAATTTTAAGTGAAATAATTATAATCATAATCTTATTAATTATTTGTATTTTATTTGAAAGTGTTGCTCTTGTACATATGGTTAAAACCAAATCAATTAAAAAAGCATTTAATTTTAAAGAAATATTAAATATAATTAAATCCATTGGTGTTTCTAAATATCTTAAATTTTATTTAGGTTCTATTTCTCTTTTAATAGGTATAATAATTTGTATATTTATATTAATGATGTTTTCTATTTTAATATTTTCATTGTTAATTGGAACAATATTTTCAAATCTAGTAATTGGTTTTCAAGTATCTTCAATTGTTTTAACAATAGTAGTTATATTTTTAATGATATTATATATTGTTCCTGCATCAATGATATTTAAATCACGTGCATCATCATTAATTTATAATTTTCGTGAAACCGTAGATGAAGAATGAAAAAATAAATAAAAGACAAAACTAAATAAAAGGCAAAACTAAATAAAATAGATAAAAGATAAATTAAATGAAGTATTAATAAATGAAATATTAATAAATGAAATATTAAATATATTAATAAAATAGTATTTCATAAAATATTTTATAATAAAAATATTTTATAATTTTATAATATAGTTTATATAATTTTATAAATAAACTTTAAATAAAGTTATAAATAATTTTAAAATCACTTATCATAATAATGAAAATAATTATTGGAGGAAAATTATGACATGGGATGAAAATGGAAAAATATGGATGAATGGAGAATTAGTTGACTGGAAAGATGCAAATATTCATGTTCTATCTCATGTAGTTCACTATGGATCAAGTGTTTTTGAAGGAATAAGATCCTATGAAATTGATGGAAAAGGACATGTTTTTAGATTGGAAGAACATATTCAGCGTTTGTTTGACTCTGGAAAAATATATAGAATAGATATTCCTTACTCAAAAAAAGAATTAATTAAGGCCACAAAAGATACAATCAAAGAAAATAATTTGACTGAATGCTACATTAGACCAATTGTTTACAGGGGATATGGAGTTGCTGGAGTTGATCCAACTGGTTCTCCTATTGATGTTGCAATAGCTGTTTGGAAGTGGGGTAAATACCTTGGAGAAGAAGGTATATCTAAAGGAGTAGATATAGGAGTATCTACATGGCGTAGAATGGCCCCAAATACACTTCCATCTTTAGCCAAAGCAGGTGCTAACTACATGAATGCTCAACTTGCAAAACTTGAAGCTGTTGAAAATGGCTATAATGAGTGTATTATGTTAGATACACAAGGATTTATTGGAGAAGGAAGTGGAGAGAACTTATTCATGATTAAAGACGAAACCATCTATACTCCTCCATTATCTTCATCTATATTAAAAGGATTAACAAGAGATGCTATTATTAAAATAGCTAAAAACTTAAATTATGAAGTTGTTGAAGATAAAATCCCAAGAGAATCTATTTACATAGCAGATGAGCTATTTTTCACTGGAACAGCTGCAGAAGTTACTCCAATAAGATCTGTTGATAAAATTCAAGTTGGTTCAGGAACACGAGGACCAATAACAGAAAAAATTCAAAATGAATTCTTTAAAATTGTTGAAGGTAAAAGTAAAGATAAATATGGCTGGTTAAGTCCTGTAGAAGAATAATTCTATAATAAGTAGTTCTATATAAAAATAATTCTGCAAAAAAATATTGATAAGAATATTGTATAAGAATGAATAAATTTATTTAAAAAAAAAATTGAAAATTATTACTGGTGTTATAAATGGATATATTTCAGGCAATTATAATCGGAATTGTTCAAGGTTTAACTGAATTTTTACCTATAAGTAGTTCTGCACATTTAATTTTTATTCAAAGCCTTCTTGGTGTTCAAGAGGCTGGGATATCTTTTGATATTTTATTACATTTAGGAACTTTATTTGCTGTGGTTGTATACTATTTTAAAGATATAATTGCTATGATAAAAGCATTTTTCCTAAGTATAGCTGATATTTTCAAGGGAAAATTTGTTGAAGAATTTAAAAACAACGATTACAAAAAGCTAGCATGGCTTGTAATTATAGGAACAATACCTGCAGGACTTGTTGGCTACTTATTTAATTCTCAAATAGAAAGTGCTTTTGATGGATTGTATATACCTTCATTTTTCTTGCTTATAACTGGGATACTGTTATACACATCTCAAAGAATTAACACTGGAAATAAAAATATTAAAGAAAGTGGATTAAAAGAAACAGTTCTTGTAGGAATCAGTCAAGCATTTGCACTTATTCCAGGACTTTCAAGATCTGGAACTACAATATCAACAGGTTTGTTTTTAGGCTTAGACAAAGAATTTGCTGCTAAATTCTCATTTCTATTAGCTATTCCTACAATTTTAGGGGCTGTTGTATTACAAATTGATGAAATTGGTGCTGGCTTAGATTCAAATCTTCTTGCATATCTAATAGGATTTTTAGCAGCTTTAATATCAGGATATTTAGCTATTAGTGTTCTTTTAAAATTAATTAAAGAAAAAAGTTTGGATATTTTTGCATACTACTGTTGGATTGTTGGAGTAGTTATTTTAGGATTTTTATTAATCAGTGGTCAATTTTAAATAAATTAAAAAAAGTAAAATAGAAAATGTCTCATGATTAATTTCATGAAAAAAAACTAACCCATTTAAAATTGATTTAATCAATAAATAACTATTTAAATATAAATTAATAATTTATTAAGTATTATTTTACTAAATAAAAGTGTAATTAATGCTTATACTAAATTTATTCAATTTAAAACCAATTTTAAATTATCTAAAATTTAAAATTTTGGATTATGGGACATCCTCAATAAGCTAAAAAAAAGTAAATAAATATTAAAAATAAAAATTTATTTACTTAACTATATTTTTAGTTTTGAAAAAAATTATAAACATGGAAAAGAAAGTTTTTTATGTGTTAAACTTTAAAAACATTAATTACAAAAACAAATTTATGTGGTATAATGGCACCAAGAACAATTGTAAAAAATAATAAAACAGACATTCCTAAAGAGTTAATTGATTTAATTCCAAATATTAAAGCTATTACATGGAATATTAAAAACGAAACCACTGTTGAATTAGAATTTGAAATGAACGAAGAATGTGAAGAATTTGCTAAGGAATTGGAGGAAATTAGTGCAGATATGGATGCAGGAAACAAAACAAAATTGGATGTGAAGTCATTTGCAAAAGAACACAACTTATGATTTGTACCTTTCAGATAAAGCTAAAAAAAATTTAAAAAAAAATTGCTAAAAAAGATAAAAAGGTGCAAAACAATTGAAAATCTTTTTAAGATTTATATTTTAAGTAGATATTTGCAAGATTAATAAAGCAGTAGAATTTATAATAAAAAAATCATCTATTTATCATATATTTTCAACTGTTTCTATTATTTTTGAGCTTATTTCTTCTATTGATTTATTTTTAAGTAATGCCATCAATATTGCTCCTCCAGCACCAACACCTTCCTTAACAAAACCATTATAATAGTTTTCTAATCCAGTGTTCTTTGAACCTTTAAAATTAGGATAAGCAACATAAAGAGATAAATCTTTAGAAATTTGTTTTATTAAATTTAAAATGTCTGAAGTTTCATCTTTTGCTACAAAGGATGTTGTTGAAATGGCTATTTTTGAAAAATCAAAATCTGGTTCTATTTTTTTTATAAATGCAGCCACACTAGCCATTTGTGTTCCTCCAGCTAAAATTACAGGTAAATCAGTTCCTAAAACCATTCCTGCAACAGCTGGAATCATAGGATCACCAACAGCAGATACCACATCAAAAGGATCACTTTTTCCAATTAAAATATTTGCCTTATTCATTCCTTCTATGACAATTTTCTTTTTTAGCTCATGTGGATTTTCAGGCTTACTTCCACTAACTTTAAAATCAGCATCATATCCTAAACCTGTTAAAACTCCTAAAGATGTTGTTGTTCCAGCAGGAATACTTTCACCAATAACAAGATAGTCTGTTGTTTTTGAAATTTCCTTAGAAAATAGCTTAGCCATTTCAAAAATCTTTTTAGGATTATTAACTCCATTTCCATTTCTTATATTTTTACCATAATCATTTGATAGTAAAACATAAGGAACATTAGGTTTTATTTTAGATCCTGCATTTGCAACAATAAATGGAATATTAGTCAACTCTAATACTGCTTTTGTAATTAAAGCAGGAGTTGGTGCAGAAATTCCATCGACAACTGTTTGAGGTGGAATTTCACAGCACACCAATTCTCCACGAATAATTAATTCTACATCTCCTGCTGGAGTATATTCCATTAATTCTGGGCTTGCACCAGCACCAGAAACTCCAGGTATTTTTGCAGTTTCTGTTGTAGCTATTACACAAGAAAAAATAGGATTTTTATCTTTTAAATCTTTAAATAATTTGTCATTACCATAAATTTTTAATCCATTTATCATATTGCTACCAAACCTATTTCATTTTAAAAAATAATTAATTTTTAATTGATTATAACTTTAAATTATTAAAAAAAATATTAAATAAAAGAAAAAAATAAAAAATAATGTAATATATAAAAAAAATTATAAACTAATTATAAAATATATTATAAAATAATTATAAACTATACTTATAAAATAAATAATTAAAAAAATTATACTTTTTTATTATAATCATTATTTTTTCAATTCAAATTATTTTTAAAATAATAAATTAAAATTGAAAAAAAATCATCTAAAACTTAACATTTATTTTATTGAGTTTTTTTACTTATAAATCTTTTTACTCTTTAAGAATAAAAAAAATAAATATTTAAATTAAATAAAATTAAATTAAGTTTGTTCCAATGTTCTTTAATAAAATTAAGAATTAAAAAAGAAAATAAAAAAAATAATAAAAATTAAAATAAAAATAAAAAGTTAATAAAAAAAATAATAAAAATAATAAAAATTAAAATAAAAATAAAAAGCTAATAAAAAAATTATTTAAAAAAGAATAATTATTTAAAAAAAATTAATTTATTCAAAAAAGTATAAAAAAATTATGGTGTTTTAATTGATTTGCTTAGGAATTGAAGGAACTGCAGAAAAGACAGGTGTGGGAATTGTTGATAATGAAGGAAAAATATTGGCAATGGCTGGAAACCCATTAATTCCTGAAAAAGGTGGTATTCACCCAAGAGAAGCAGCAGAACACCATAGTTATTGGATTCCTAAATTAATTAAAGAAGTTATTAATGACTCAGGCATTAAATTAAATGAAATCGACTTAATATCATTTTCTCGTGGTCCAGGTCTTGGTCCTGCACTTAGGACTGTTGCAACAGCTTCAAGAGCTTTAGCTCTCTCTCTAAATATTCCGATTATTGGAGTAAATCATTGTGTTTCTCATGTAGAAATAGGAAAGCTTGATACTGGAGCAATTGATCCTGTAACACTTTATGTAAGTGGAGGAAACAGTCAAATAATAGCTTATGAATCTGGAAAATATAGAATATTTGGAGAAACATTAGACATAGCTATTGGAAATTGTCTAGATCATTTTGCACGTGAATGTGGACTATCACATCCTGGAGGACCAATAATAGAGAAGTTAGCAAGAAAAGGAAACTATATAGATCTTCCATACTCAGTTAAAGGAATGGATTTCTCATTCTCTGGATTATTCTCAGCAGCCATTCGTGGATTTAAAGCTGGATTGAGTATAGAAGATATATGTTTTTCTCTTCAAGAAACAGCTTTTTCAAGTCTTGTAGAGGTATGTGAAAGAACATTATCTCACACAAATAAAACAGAGATTATGTTATGTGGTGGTGTAGCAGCAAACAGTAGATTAAGAGAAATGTTAGCTATTATGGCTCAAGAACACTACAGTGAGTTTTTTATACCAAAAATAAGTTTATGTGGTGATAATGGTGCTATGATTGCATGGATGGGAATTTTAACAAGTAAATACTTCTCTGCTGATACAATAGAAAATACAAATGTTATTCAGAAATATAGAACTGATGAAGTAGAAGTTCCTTGGGCAAAAATAAATAACAAAAAGATTGTACTCCCAAAAAATATTCTAAATAAAGGAGCAGAAGCAAATATAATTGAAAATAATTATTTAAATGAAAATACAATAGACAAAATAAGAATAGCTAAATCATATAGAATAAAAGAAATAGATGAAAAACTAAGAATTCAAAGAACCAAAAATGAAACTAAGCTCTTAAGTAATGTTAAAAAACTTGGAATAAAAACTCCTATACTGTATGATGTTAATTTAAATAAAAAAATAATATCTATGGAAAAAATTCCATATCCAACATTAAAATCCCATTTAATTATTAATAAAAACTTAAACAAATTAAATATAAATGACCGTGTTAATTTAGAAATATTTAGTAAAATAGGTGAAAAAATAGCCATTTTACATGAAAATAAGATTGTTCATGGTGATTTAACAATTTCAAATATACTATATAATTTTAATGAAAAAAATTTTGATAAATCAATTATTTTTATTGATTTTGGATTAGGAAAATATTCAAATTTATATGAAGACAAAGCAGATGATTTACTTCAATTAAAAAAATCATTACAAATAATACCTGAAGATTTAGCAAAGAAATATTTTGAAAAGACCCTAATATCTTATGTGAATAGCTCTAAAAATTTAAATTATAATCAAATAAAAAATAAAATTAAAGAAATAGAAAATAGAGGGCGTTATCATAACATATAATTAAAATATATAGTAAAATATATAATTAAAATATATAGTAAAATATATAATTAAAATATATAGTAAAATATATAATTAAAATATATAGTAAATATATAATTAAGACATATAATTAATATAAATTATTACATAAGAAAACAGGATAATAAATTTAAATAATAAAAATGTTATAAAGTAATAAAAAGTTATATAAAAATTAAAAATAAATATAAAAATATGATAAGATTTATAACTGGTAACAAACATAAAGTAGAAGAAGCAGAAAAAATTTTCAAAAACTTCAATATTGAACTTGAAGCTATTGACTTAGGTTATGATGAACTCCAAGGAACCTTGGAGGATGTGGCTAAAGCAGGTGCAAAATATGCTACTTCAAAATTGAAGAAATCTGTGATTGTTGAAGATGCTGGTTTATTCATTAAAGCTTTAAATGGATTTCCTGGAACTTATTCATCCTATGTTCAAGAAACATTAGGTAATAAAGGAATATTAAAGCTTATGGAAAATGTCGCTGACAGAGAGGCCGAATTCAGGTCGGTCATTGGGTATTGTGCCCCCAATATCGAACCCAAGATCTTTTTAGGTCGTGTCAAAGGACAAATAGCATTAGAAGAAAAAGGAACCTTAGGATTTGCTTTTGATCCCTTATTTTATATTGAAGAAAAAGATAAAACCTTTGGAGAACTATCAACTGAAGAAAAAAATCAGTTTTCTCATAGAAAAAATTCCTTAGACTCTTTTATAAAATGGTATTCACAATTATGAATCAATATAAGGTTTAATAAATTTTATCAAACTTGGTTCGTCAAACAATTGATTCTATATATTAAAATAATGTGTATATAAATACCTTAAATAATATTAACAGCATTAAATAATATTAATAATTTTAAATAATATCAATTTAAAGGATATTGAAAATGCTTATTTTAGTGAATAGCTATTTTTTAAAAACTAAATTTATAAAAAATCTAAATGTATCTGATTTTAATCAAATATAAATTAATCAGTAAATTAAAAAAATGATTAATTAAACATGGATTTTATCTTATTATAAAAATTTATTAAAGAGGCAAAATATGTCAAGACCAGAATGGATTAAATACTCAAATGAAGAAATTGAAGAATTAATATTAAAATTCAACAAAGAAGGAAAATCAGCAAGCCACATTGGCGTTATTTTAAGAGACCAATATGGAGTTCCAAGTGTTAAGGAAGTTGTTGGTGAAAAAATAAATGATATCTTAAAAAGAAATAATCAAGCTGGCGAATATCCAGAAGATATTATGAATTTAATTAGAAAAGCAGTTAATATTAGAGACCATTTAAAAGAGAATCCTAAAGATCTTCACACCAAAAGAGGATTAACAATTATTGAATCTCGCATTAGAAGGTTAGGTAAATACTACTCCAATGATGACCAATTGCCAGAAGGATGGAGATATGACCCAAGACAAGCAGCACTCCTTGTTAAATAGAGGGGAAGATGCCTGTAATGTCTTAAAAAAACATATTGACAATAAAGACATAATACGAATAATCTCTCATAATGATGCAGATGGAATATCTGCAGCTGGTGTAATAGCTAAGGCTATAAAAGAAGAAGACGGTCAATTTCATGTTAGTCTAATTCCTCGTTTAAAAATTGATACAATTAAAGAACTACATAATGAACAATACGAGCTATTTGTTTTTTGTGATATGGGTAGTGCTTATATTGATGAAATAAATCGCTTAAAAAAAGATGTTATTGTGGCAGACCATCATCAACCTAGTAAAACAAAAGAGGAAGAGCATGTGACTCATGTAAACCCTCATTTATTTGAAATAGATGGATCTAAAGATTTATCTGGTTCTGGATCTAGTTATTTATGTGTAAAGCCCATGAATAAAAAACATTTAGCTATTTTAGCCCTTGTAGGTGCCTTTGGTGATATGCAGTATAACAATGGCTTTACTGGTGTAAATGAAATAATTTTAAAAGATGCAATTAATTCTGGTAAGCTGGAAGTTTTTAAACATTTAAAAATAGTTTCTAAAGACCAAGAGCCATTGTTTAAATCCTTGGCTTACACTTTAAACCCACCTTTAACAGGACTAACTGGAGACTTAGAAGCTTCACAAGAGTTTTTAGAAAAAATGGGTGTCTCTTATGGTATTAAGTTTAATGACTTAGAAGATGAAGAGAAAGACATTTTAAAAGATGAATTAGTGAAAATTAACCCAGAAATTTGTTCTGATTTATTTTATGTTGCTCAAGAGTCTCCAGCCATTAGAAGCCTAGAAGATTTTTCAAGTATTTTAGATGCTTGTGGTAAGAATAAAAAAACAGGATTAGGTTTTAGTATTGCAATTGGAGAGAGAGGCAATGCCTTAGATGCAGCTATTACACAACTAAATACCTATAGAAGCCATCTTATGAAAGGTTTCCAGTGGATTAGAAGAGAAGGTGCTGTTGAAAAAGAGGATATACAATATCTATACAGTGAAGATAATAAACTAAAAACTATTATAGGAACTCTTGCGGGCGTTGGTCTTTCAATAGACCTTTTTAATCCTAAAAAACCTGTTATTGGTCTTAGTAGATTTCAAAAAGACATTAAAATATCTGGTAGAACCACTAGAGAAATGGTTAAAAAAGGTGTTGATTTAGGAAAAGCTTTAGATGCGACTTCAAGAAGTTTTGGAGGACAAGGTGGAGGACACGATATAGCTGCTGGTGCTATGATTCCCTATGATTCTAAAGACAATTTTTTAAACCTAGTTGATGACATGATCAAAGACCAACTAAATAAAAATAACAGATCTTAATCTCAAGATTTGTAAATGTTAATTGTTTTTTTATTAAATTTTTAATTTATTTTTTTCTTTTAGTTTTCCATTTCTTTTAGTTTGTTCTATTTTTTTTATTTTTTTATTTTTTTGTTTAACTCTTAGTTTATTCTATTTTCATAGTATCTTAAAATTGTCAATGCATTTAAGCATAAATTATTTATAATTCATTAAAAATAAGCCAATATCAAGATAGCTATAAATTAAAATTTAAACTCATGAACACATTATAAATTATTACAAATTAAATTCTAAGTGATGCCATGTTTCTAAATAAAGAAGAAGAAAAAATGTATGCAGGTGAATATGGAGAAACCATTAAAAAAAGTATGGAAATACTTACTGCATTAGGAGATATTTATGAGGCTTCAAATCTAGTAGACATTACTTCAGCACAAGTTTCTGGTGTTTCTTATAAAACTATTGGAGAAGCTGGGCTTAAATATTTAGAAGATTTAAGTAAGAACGAATCTATAGAAACTAAAGTACCTTCAACATTAAACCCTGCTGGAATTGACTTAGATAGATGGAGAGAATATGGATTTCCAGAAGATTTTAGTAAAAAGCAACTAAAAATCATTGAAAGCTACAAAAAACTTGGAATTTCAACAACCTGTACATGTACACCATATTTAATAGGTAACCTTCCACGATATAGAGACCACATTGCATGGAGTGAATCATCAGCTGTTGCTTATTCTAATTCAGTTATTGGTTCAAGAACTAATCGTGAAGGTGGTCCGGGAGCTTTAGCTGCAGCAATATGTGGAAAAACGGCTCTTTATGGATATCATTTAAAAGAAAATAGAGTGGCAAATCTTCTCGTTGAACTAGACAATAAAATTTCAGGTATTGACTATGGAACAATGGGATACATTGTTGGCCAAGCTGTTGGTGATGGAGTACCATATTTTATATTAAAGAATAAATCAACAAACAATGATTTAAAATCATTAGGGGCAGCTTTAGCCTCTTCTGGTGCTGTTGCTCTTTATCATGTTGAAAATGAAACTCCAGAGTATAAAATGGCTAAAAATGGAAGTGACTTTAATAGTTTAGAAAAAATAAATCTTAAAAATAGTGATATTGTAGATGCAAAAAAAAGTTTATCAACAACTGATGATACTCCCGATTTAGTTGTTTTAGGGTGTCCTCATGCAAGTTTAGACGAAATAAAAGATATAAGTAATTTCCTTAAAGGAAAAAAAATCAAAAATGATCTTTGGATTTGTACCTCAATAAATATTAAGGCTGCTTCCGATAGAATGGGTTATACAAAGATAATTAATGAAAGTGGAGCTAAAATATACTGTGATACATGTATGGTTGTAGCACCAATTGAATTAATGGGATATAAAACTATTGGTGTTAACTCTGCCAAAGCAGCAAATTATGTCCCTAATATGAATGGCTTAGATGTTGTATACGATGATTATAAGAATTTAATAAAATTTTAATTCAAGAAAATGGTAATATTATAGTGGTAATATTGTAAATAATAAGACTATAAATAATAATGTTCTAAACAATAAGACTATAAATAATAATTATTATAAATAATAAGACTATAAATGATTAATGTTATAAATAATAATATAAATGATAATAAATAGGACATTATAAATAAAAATAGTGATATAGAAAGTAAAAGGTGCTAAAATGATTAATGAAAAACAAATACAAGACTGGTTAGTAGAAGAAGGAATTTATAAAGAAAAAATTCATGATGAACATGCAAATTTCCACTTTATTGTAAATTATCCTGAAGATAATGTGATTGACCTTGTTCAAGTGAAAAGTAAGGAAGATTCAATCATATTAGGTTGTGGAACAATGGTATCTCCTGAACACCAAGAGTTAATAAAAAATTCACCTAAATCAAAACAGGATAAGTTAATTTGGGAATTTAAATCCACAATTAACAAATTTTTAGTAGACTTTCAATTAGAACATCCAAATAATATTATGCAGTTATTTGTAATTACAGATCAAATTTTCTTTGATGGATTAAATAAAAATGCCTTAATTTTCAACATAAAAAAAATTTTTAAAGTAAAAATTCAATGTATGTTACTTTTAGAAAAATACTTTGGAATAGTCGATGAAAACCCAAACAACAAAATCGAAGAAAATACAATGTTTGGTTAGTTCTAAGGGTTATTAATTATATTTTTTATTAAATTTTTCATTATTCTTTTATTTTATATTTTTTTTAATTTTGTTGATTGATATATCAATTATATTTTATAATAGTTTTATTCTTCTTTTATTTATTTTTTTTATTATTATTTGTTGTTTTTTATTTATTGTTTTTTATTGTTTTTTTTAAAAAAATTTTTTCTAGTAATTCATTTACTTGAACTAATTAAATGTTTTATTAAAAAATATTGTAATTAAACTTATTTCTGTCTTTTTTTCTACAGAATTATTATAGATAAATATTCTTTTTCTTGGGTGATTATAAACAATTAAACTTTCTCTTTATCAAGATGTTCAATATCTAGGCTATTTCATTTATCCAGGGATTATACACATTATCATAATCACAATAATCTCAGTTATCTTGTCTATTTTAAAGTGACCTGTTTGAATTATATTTACATGATTTCTATTATGGATAAAAGTATTTTATCAATTTTACTATTTTTAAGACCATATTTACACATCAATTGCTTATTATTTTTAGATATTTAAGTAATTATTTTATTTAATTGATTGGAAAAATTGTTTTTAGTTTTTCTGGTTTTGTTATTCTATAGGATGTGCAACGGTTGTTTTTTGTAAAAATAGATATCTAATTAAAATAGATTAAATATTTGTAAGGCATTAATATATATTTTTTTATAAAAAATAAATGTTTAAAATAATTATAATTAATAAATAACTCATATTAATTAGTTAAATTGAATTAAAAATAGTTTAAAGAATAATAAAAATTAAATGTTTAAAAATAATTATTTTTAGT
>NZ_LWMV01000181.1 GCF_001639295.1 Methanobrevibacter curvatus
ATTTTATTTATTTAGGCTATTAAAATAAGTATTGGATTAGTATTAAAATAAGTATTGAATTAATTAAGATTAATAGTATTTAAAAAATTTACTATTATAAAATTTATTTTTTATGTTTTATAAATATTATTATATGAAATATAGAAATAACTATGTCATTTCAATTAAATATATATTTCCATTAAAAAACCTATTTTTTATAATTAGTAAAAAACTTTTATTTAAATTATTTTTCTTTATTTTTGAGAAAACCCTTTGATGAACCTTTTTTAAAAAGGTTCTTCTAATTTAAAAAATATCCTCAATAATATCATCATGAACAAATGCATTTTTATTGAAAACATAGGCAATATCAGTAATTTCTACTCTATTAATAATATTTAGGTAATGATTTTTAGATATACTCTTTGCTATGAAAAATTGTGGCTCATTTCCCTCTTCTATTATAGTTTTTTTAACAATAGAATTAATATCAGTAAAATTACTATTAATATCATTATTAAAATTACTATCGGAATTACCATTATTATTAAATTTATCATTAAACTTATTATTAAACTTATTATCGAAATTACTATTGAAATTATTATCGGAATTAAAAATTATAGAATTATAAACAATATTTGAACAAGCCATTTTTAAAATATCTAAAGGAGAAATATATATTTTATATAATGCTTTTGAAGCATTTAATGTATATTCCATTTCTCTAATTAAATTAGGATTATTAGTCATTAAATTATCTGTCCCAATTAGAGGTTTCACTCCTCTTTGAATAAAATTAGCTATTGGTGGAAGACCTAATTGAAAAGAAGCATTTGAACGAGGACATACTACAATCGAACTAAGACTTTTAGAAATTAAATCTAAATCATTATTCAATGGAGAGGTTAAATGAATTAACAAATCAAAACCCTGATAAATTCCTTTTTCAATTTCTGTTTTACCAAATTTAGCTAAAGAATCATTTTGAAGATACTCATATTCTCCAACATGGATAGAAGATATTTTATTTGCTTTTTTACATTCTTCAACAATTGTAAATCCAACTTCATCAGATATTTCACCAAAACCACTTGGAGCAATACCATCAGAAACCTTTAACAATTTTTTAATTATTTTTTTTAATTCAATACTTGAAGCATCCTTGTCATAGAAAATCTCATCTCTAGATAAAATAGTTGTAGATATAGGGAATTCTTTTGAAGCTTCTTTTAGTAGTTTTACCCCATTTAGACCCCCTTCTCTGTAATCTATAACATGTGTAGTTCCAGACTTAAGTAATCTCCATAGAGATTTTTTCATTGAATCAATTATAACCTCATCAGAGCTTTCCAATAGAGCTTTGTGTTTTAGACCATTTGGTGGTTTAACTATTTCTTCTATAGGCATTCCATCACCGCCATCCAAAATTATTGAATCACCTAAGTGAGTGTGAGCATTTAAAAAACTTGGATAAATAATATGATTATTAGCATCTATGATTCTACCTTCTAAAACATTTGGAGAAATTTCAAGAATTTTCCCATCACAAATCAGTATATTCTCTTTAACAGGTTTTAAATCTAAGCCTTTTAAAACAATTCCATCTTTAATTGTTATCATAAAATCCCTAAAATTGTTCTAATTTGAAAAATCTATCAATCTTTGACCTATTCTTTCACTATCAACAGAATAAAGCTCTGCCTTTGGAATAACAACTCTAACAACATTAACTCCAACTTCATGACGAGTTAAATCTGTAAAAAGTACTTTATCTAATCCACATTTATTTAATTCTTCAATAGATCGTCCAATATCTGTTTTTAAAGAATTTGAGCTTTTATTTTCAATATCTTCAAAATTAAGTTTATCTTCATCTTCTTGGAAATAATGTTTATTGATCCTTTTCATTCTCTCATATCCTGCTTTCCGCAGGAAGTCTGCTCTCACCGTGTCTTCACGAGTCCCATGTATTTGAGTTACTCTACTTTGTGCAACTTCAGTTAAAGCCCTTAAAACAGCTATTTCAGGATTTAAATGAGTTCCAACACCCAAAGTAAGTAATGCAGAATCTTTTAACATTGTATCATCTGCACTTGCAATAACAGTTGGAATTTTAGAGTCTGTTGTAATGTCTATTAACTTAATATTAATATTTACATCTTTAAATTTATTCAAAACACATTTAATCAATGAATTTTCTATTGAATCTGCTGAAATCTGTTTATTATTCTTTTTAGTCCTTTCATATATGCTCCATGCATCTCTCTCAACAACTTCAAAAATTCCATGTAAAACAGCTTCTTCTAAAAAGTTTCCAGATGCTAAGCCATTGGTATTTGATTTAAAAAGATGACTAAAGTCTTTATTAGCATATGGATGAAAAACAGCATTTACTGGAATGTAATATTCTTTTTCAGATGCAATATCCATAGATTTAATCCATTGAATGTTATTTTCATCGTATATGCAATTTTTAGGAATAATTAGATCATTCATATCAATTTTATTTTCAATATCTTCAAAATTTCCGTTCTTTACTCTAAATTCATCTTTAGATTGGTATTCAGCAGAGTATCTCTCAAATCCTTCCATAATGGCTGATGCCTTTGCTTGAGTTTTAGTAACTCCTTTACCTGCATAGATACTAATTCCACCATATTGGGCACTAGGGCGTATAGCAGAGTAAACAGGAATCCCTACTCTATCTAAATTAGTTATATCCGTGATTCTAGTAATTCCAGCTATTTTAATCATTTTTTCATTACGATTTATGGTTTCTAAAGGATCAATAGCTCTATGTGTACCATTAAAATACTTAATTTCTATATCTCTAAACATAAAATCACAAAAAGAAAAAAATAATTAAAGTTCACAATATTAAGAATAAAATAGATATGTCAAAGGAAGTAAATAATTTTCAACACCAGTAAATGACATCAAAACCATAGCACCTGCTAAAATAGCAGTTACTACCCAAACAATACTATTCCATTGGATAATTTTTGCTCCATCAAACACACCAAAAGGAATTAGATTAAATAAAGCTAACCAGCCATTAATTGAAAATCCTAAAATGGCTGTTTGAAACAAAAACGGATATAAACCAGAATTAAGTCCTTGTTGACTAATAAAAGGAATAAGTGCAGCTGCAAAAATAAAAAAAACTACTCCTAAAACAATATTTGTTAAAGGACCTGCTTCAGAAATTATTCCATTTTCACGATTACTCATAAATTGTCCATAGATATGGACTGCACCTGGAGCAGCAAACAAAAAACCCATAACTGAGCTAATAAGGGCAAGGAATAAACCTGGAATCCAAATTTTAAACTCAGCATAATATCCATAGTGCATTGCAACAAACTTATGGGCAAGTTCATGAAGAATAAAACCTGAACCTACACCAATCATTATCATTGGAAGCATTTGAGAAACTAAATCTGCATTCATTTTTGTATACATAAATGTAAATGCCAATGAAATTACAATAAAAGCCATTAATAACTCTGTTAGTTCTTTTGAATTAAATCTATTCATAATAATAATATATATTTTAAAACTTAATAAAATTTTTGCTAGCATTATAAAAAATACTAAAGAGATAATAAAAAAATTATAAAAAATTACAAAGAAATTATAAAAAAAATAACAAGCTAAAAAAATAATAATAAAACTAAAAAAAATAATAAAAATAATAAAAAAACAATTAAAAAAATAATAAAAAACAATTTTAATGTAAAATATACCAAATGTGTAAGATATGTGCAAAATATATATACAACAAAAAATAAATAATTGGTATAAGCTATTTTTTATAATGTTATAATAATTTATAATAATTACTTATTGCATACATTTAATTAAAAAATATTTAACTTAAAAAAAAAATGGATCAATAACTGTGATATCATGAGTAGTAAAAAAGGAATAAATTTAAAAATCTCAGAAGATATAAAAGAAAATTTCAAAATTTTAGCAAATTTAAAAGGTATTAGTACTAACCAATACATAGTTGATTTAATTTCTAACGAAATTAAAGAAAATAAAAAAACAATTGAAGGATATTTAGAATTACAGACTGCATTAAAAAAATAAATTTTCAAATATAAAAAAAGATAAAATTTTTTTATTTATAAATTTATATTTACATTTCTAAATAATTGATAAAATAAATAGCTTAAAAAGATAGAATGATTAGTGAAAATCAAGGAAAATATTTAATTGGAATAGCTAGGAAATCTATTATTGAATACCTTGAATTTAGAAAAATAACATCTATTCCTCCTGAAGTTTCTGAAGAATTACTGGAAAATTTAGGAGTATTCGTTACTTTAAATAAAAATAATCAACTTAGAGGTTGTATTGGATATATTGAAGCAAGTAATCCATTGATAGAACTTACAATTCAAAGTGCCATAATGGCTGCTACTAATGACTCACGATTTGAAAATGTGACAATTGAAGAACTTGATGAAATTGATATAGAAATTACAATATTAACTAGACCTAAGTTAATAAAAGTATTAGAATCTAATGAATACTTAGATAAAATAAAAATAGGTGTAGATGGGTTGATTGTTGAAAAAGGATTCAATAAAGGAGTTTTACTGCCACAAGTTCCAGTTGAAAATAACTGGGATGTAAGAGAATTTTTAGAATATACCTGCTTAAAAGCAGGGCTTCCAACAAGTGCATGGTTGGGTTTAGATACTTTAATATATTCTTTTCAAGGACAAATAATTAAAGAATAATATAATAATTAAATATTGATATTAAATAAGTAATATTAAAAAATTAACATAAAAAAAGAATTAAATCATAGATAAATTGATTAAAATTTGAATACTAATGCTTATGATACAATGATGATACCAACAATTCCTACACCTGATGAACTACTAGATAAAGGATTTAGGAGAGCTAAGAAAGCTGCAGACAAAGTAAGAACTTCCAAAGTTCCACGAAGAATGAAAGGAAAGAAAATTGAGGAAACACGTGTAATAGCTGCATGTCAAATAATCAAAGATAGTTTAAAAATGATTCTAAACCGTGTCCCTAGTATTGAACAATTACCAGAATTCTACCAAGACTATATTGATATAACTGTTGGTGTTGATGAAATGAAAAAATCTCTTGGGGCTTTAAATTGGGCTTTTGGAATTTTAACTCAATTAGAAAAAGATTTTGGCAGTAAAATCAGAAGATCAGACTCAGAAAAAGCAACAATGTATCAAAGACAAGCATATGGAAGAATAGCTTCAGTAGTTAATAAAATAAAAAAAGATCTTAACTTTTTAGACTTTGCAAAAGCAAAACTTCGAAACATGCCTACAATTGACTTTGAAGCTGTAACAATTGTAATAGCTGGATTTCCAAATGTTGGAAAATCAACTCTTCTTCGCCAAATAACCAATGCAGAACCAGAAGTAGCCAATTACCCATTTACAACTAAGGGCATTCAAATAGGGCATTTAGAAATAAACTGGAAAAAAATACAATTTATTGACACTCCAGGTCTTCTTGATAGACCAATTATGGACATGAATGATATTGAACTTAATGCAATGGTTGCACTTGAACATTTAGCCGATACAATACTTTTTATTTTTGATGGATCTGAAACATGTGGATTTCCACTAGAAAATCAACTAAATTTATACAATGAGATAAAAAAAGTTTTCAATTTAGATACTATTGTTCTTTTTAATAAAATGGATATTGTAAAAACAAAAGAAATAGATGAAAATTATGTTAATCAATACATAAATCAATTTAATGAAGTTATTTTAATATCTGCTCAAGACGGAAATGGAATTGAAAAGATTTTAAACAAAATTGAGAGTATCGAAAAAACCCAAAAAGAAGAAAAATTTGAAAAATATTAATAAAAAAAAAGAGAATAAAAAGATAGAAAAAATAAAAAACAATAACTAAATTATAATAAAGTTATACTAAAGTTATTCTTCATCTAAATGTCTGTTAATGTAAGCTCCTTCTATATCATCTTCTTGAGCAGAAGACCAACCACAAGGACAATCATAGACTATTTTTCCATCAACTTCTTCTTCAGCACATTCTAATCCACAAACAGGACACAACATAAAAATCACTCCTAAAATTCAAAAAAATATCATCTACCATATCTAATAGCAAAGCTATTAAAATGTATAATTATTATATAAATATTAATTTAAATACTTTTTTATTACTTTTTTAAAAGAGAAATAAAAATAAGCAATTAAGAATAAAAAAATAAATAAAAAAATAAATAAAAAAATATTGGTAAATATAAATAAATATATTGATAAATAGAAATAGATATATTGATAAAAAATATCAAAAATCCAAAACTAATCTAAATTAATTTTAACTTTTTCTACCTCTACTTGAGGCAAAACTAAGATTAAAGATCCATTATTAAATTCTGCTTTAATATCTTCGGTTTTTATTTTATTTGGAAGGTTAATAACTCTTTCTGCTTTACCAAATTTACGACCTTTAATTAAATAATCGTATCCTTTACTTACTCCATCACATTCATCTTTGATGTTTTGGCAAATTGAATTAAAAAATGCTTTAATAGTGAGCTCTTTAGCAGAAATTTCAATGTCTATATCTTCTTTTTTAACACCAGGTAAATCTGCAACTAAGTAATAAACTGAATCTTTATTTACCACATCAACATCAATTTTAGAAATAGATGAATCTTTGTACTCATTTATTTTAGAATCAACATCTTTTTGAACAGATTTAAGATTTACAACTATATCATCTATAGTTTTACCTAAATCATCTGCTACTTTACCTGCAATAGCTTTTCCCTTTTCAATATGCTCATCAATTTTCTCATGATTAGATTTATTTTCTTGTTTATTAAAACCAAATGATTCATCAACCATACAAACTCCTCCATATAGAAAATATAAATAATAATTTATGATTTATTCAAATTCAATATAAATATAAAAAAATAATGAAAATAAAAAAATAATAAAAAAATTAAAATAAATAAACTAATTAAAAAAATAATGAAAATAATAAAAAAATAATAAAAAATTAAAAAAATTAAAAAAAAATAATAGATTATTAAAATAATCAAATAATAATAAATAATTAAAAAAATTAAAAAAAAAATAATAGATTATTAAAATAATTAAATGATAATAAATAATTAAAAATTTAAATTAATATCTGACTTTTCCAATGTGTCTTGTACTTCCAGGATCTTCATTATTAAAATGTGAAAGATAGTATATGAACCATTCTAATGGAATTACCAACAACAATGGAGCCAATAAATTATTTATATCTCCATAGTCCTTTAAGGAAAATATTATATTTTTAGTATCTAAATTATTAGAAAATTCTATAGATCTGTCTGTAAGTAAATCTCCATCATATCCTGCTTCTAAAAATATTATAGAAACTCCTTTTTCAACTCTTTCTATTAATCCATGTCTAAATTCACCAGAATAAAGGGGACAAGCATGTTTCAAAGCTCCTTCCATGAACATTGTCATAGAAAGCTTATATGCAAGACCATAGTTTGGTCCACTTCCCATACAGTAAAAAATTTCTTCATCTTTAAATTCTAAAGCTAATTTTTTATTTTCTTCTTCAGTATTCTTAACTAAATCCTCAATTATATCTGGAATCCTATTTAAATCAGCTAATAATTCTTCTTTTTTATCATAATCTGAAGCTGAAAACAAAAGGTAGTATAAAACAGAAAGTTGTGTAACATAAGTTTTAGTTCCTAAAATAGCTTTTTCATGACCAGCATGAGTTAATATTGAAAAATCTGCCTCTTTGTACATAGAACTATTTTTTTCATTTACAACAGCTATTGTAAGAATATTATTTTCTTTAGATTTTCTAATTGATGCTAAAGTATCAGCAGTTTCACCAGATTGGGATGTAAAAATAGCTATTGCATTTTTATCATCTAATTTTTTGTTATAAAAATATTCATAACCAGTAAATACATCAACATCTAAATTAGTAGCCATGTTTAATGCAGATTTAATTGTATATACTGTTGAAAGAGAACTTCCACACCCAATTAAATAAATTTTTTGAAATTCTGAAATCTCAGATGATAATTGATCTAATTTCTCTTTTTCATTTTGAAAAGTTCTTTTAATAGCTTGAGATTGTTCTAATATTTCATCATACATCTTGTATCTCATTTATTCACCCATAAAAAAAATAATAAATAAAAAACACAATTTATAAAATTATAATAATTGAATATTATTAATGTTAATTCCATATATTTTGTAAAAAAAAGGAATATAAAACTTAATGTTAAAAAATTATATCTTGTTAATAATATAAATTTAATAATATTTAAATTTAAGTATTAATAAAATAAATATTTACCAAAGAGTTTATTGAATAAAAAATTTATTATAAAAAATATTATAAAAAATACTATAAAAAATATTATAAAAACTTGAAATAAGCATAAATAATAGAATAAATTAACAATATTATTTAAAAAGATGATTATATGAAAATAAATTTAAAATCTTTAGGAATTGAATCTGGACAACAGTACGAAAGTATTATAACTACTGAAAATAATGAAAATATTAAAAATGCTGCTCCGATTGGAATTATTGGAATTGATAAAGACATAATTCAGTGCAGAATATTTAAAGGAACTATAACATTAGAAAATATTTTACTAAAGAGAGAATTCATTGTAAATATAACTTGGAATCCTCTATACTTTACATTAGCAACAATTGGCAAAATTGATGAAAAATATTTCTCAAAAAATGGCTTAAATCTTAAAGGAGTAGATGCATATTTAAAATGTGAGGTTATTGGAGATATTAAAATACAAATTAAAGAAAATGACCCTGTTAAAAAGTCAGAGGCAGGATTTTTTAAATCAAAAGTTAAAGAAATTGTGATAAATAATCCTTGTGTAAAAGCACCCAACAGAGGATTTTACAATTTAATTGAAGCTTTAGTAAATTATACTAGAATGGATCTTGTTGATAAAGAGAAAAAAGAGTTTTTTATAAACAGGTTAAATGAATTAAACAGAGTAATAAACAAAGTAGGAAGCGAAGAAGAAAAAAAAGCTATTAAACTAGTTGATGATGCATATAACTCAAAAATAAGGAAAAATGAAAAATAAATAATGATTAATAATTATTAATTTATGTCTAAATAATTATTTACTAATTTAATCCATTTAAAAAAGATTTATTTTTTCATGAAATTAATAATAGGACATTATTGAATAATGAAAAAAAGTTAAGGCAAATAAATAAAAAGTAATATAGATAAAAAAAATATAAAAAATTAAAAATATTAATGAATAAAAAAAAAAGAATTTAGTAACTTAAGACAAATTACCTTGATAAAATATGAATCGCAGCTGTTCCACCAGTACCACCGATATTTTGAGTCATACCGATTTCTGCACCATCAATTTGTCTTTTACCTGCATCTCCTCTTAATTGCCATACAATTTCAGCAGCTTGAGCTATTCCTGTCGCGCCAAGAGGGTGACCTCTTGCTTTTAAACCACCAGAAGGATTAACAGGAATATCACCGTCAATTCTAGTAATTCCATCCTCAACAGCTTTACCTCCTTCTCCTTTTTTAACAAATCCTAAATCTTCAATAGCTAAGATTCCATTAATAGAAAAACAATCATGAACTTCTAATGCATCAATATCCTTATGGCTAAGCTTCGCCATATCAAATGCTTTTTTAGCAGCTGTTTTTGTAGATTCTATAGTAGTAATATCTTTTCTATCATGTAAAGCAATTGTTCCAGAGGCTTGAGTTGATGCTTTCACATAAATAGGTGTATCTGTGTATTTTTTTGCATCTTCAGCGGGTACTAGGGCAATGGCTGCCGCACCATCTGTAATTGGAGAACAATCTAATAATCTTAAAGGATCTGCAACTTTAGTTGAGTTCAAAACTTGATCAACAGAAATTTTAAAAGGATACTGTGCATTAGGATTTTTTGAAGCATTTTCATGATTGATAACTGAAACCATAGCTAATTGTTCTCTTGTAGTTCCATATTCATACATATGCCTTCTTGCCATCATTGCATAAAGTGAAGGAAAATTAGCACCAATTTTTGCTTCCCATTCTTGATCTGAAGCTGTTGCTATTGCAGAGGTTGCATCAACAACATCAGTCATTTTTTCAACACCTGCAGAAATAACACAATCATAATATCCTGAAGCTACTGCCATTATTCCTTGCCTTAATGCTAAACCGCCAGAAGCACATGCTGCCTCAACACGAGTAGTTGGAACTGGGTTTAAACCTGTATGATCTGCTATTAATGAAGCAATATGTTCTTGTTGGATAAAAAGACCAGAAGTCATGTTTCCAACATACATTGCATCAACATCGTCTCCACTAATATTTGCATCTTCCATAACAGAAACTCCTGCTTCTGTTATTATTTGACTAAATGAAGAATCCCACAACTCACCAAATTTAGTTTGTGCGACTCCTATAATTGCAACATCTCTCATAATATCACCTTTGTTTGTAATAAAACCATTTATTATAAATTGAAAAAAATAATTTGATTAACATTTAAATTAGCTAATTTTAGATTAACTCATTCTAATTTTATCTTTATACTTAGCATAAACAGCATAATCAACATAATTTTTAGTAGAAATAATTTCTTCAACTTTAGGAGCTAAATTACGTTTTTCTTCTATTTTATCAGTAACAGTAATTGAAAATGCATCACTTCCAGCACCTGAACCATATGAAACAGCCATTATTTTATCTCCAGGATTTGATTTATCTAAAACAGCAGCAAGACCTAATGGAGTAGCACCAGAGTAAGTATTGCCAATATAAGGAGTTAAAAGACCATCACTAGTTTGTTCAGTATTAAAACCTAATTTTTTAGCTACTTTTAAGTAAAATTTACCATTTGGCTGATGAAAAACACCGTAATCATAATCAGATGCTGAAGTTCCAGTTTTTTCAAATAATAAATTAGCAGCACCTTGAACATGTTTGAAAAATGCAGGTTCTCCAGTAAATCTTCCTCCATGACTTGGGTAAGCCATTCCTTCTCTTCTGTAAAAATCAGGAGTGTCAGTTGTAAAACTACATGTATATTCAATATCTGCCAAGATATCCTCTTTTCCGATTATATATGCAGCCCCACCTGCAGAAGCAGTATATTCTAAAGCATCACCAGGAGCACCTTGAGAAGTATCTGCACCAATAGCTAAACCATATTCAATCATGCCAGAATCTACCATCCCATTAACTATTTGCATTCCAGCAGTACCAGCTTTACATGCAAATTCTAAATCTGCAGCTGTTAATATTGGGCTTGCCTGAACAGCTTCTGAAACAATAGTTGCCGTTGGTTTTACTGCATAAGGATGAGATTCAGATCCAACATAAATTGCTCCTATATCTTGTGGATCAATTTGGCTTCTTTTAAGAGCATAACGTGCTGCTTCAACAGATATAGTAGCAGTATCCTCATCAGAACCTGGAACAGATTTTTCATTTACTATTAATCCCCTTTTAAGTGCATTAGGATCATCTCCCCACACTTTAGCTATTTCTTCAACTTTAATTCTATATGATGGCACATATGCCCCATATCCTACAATTCCTGCCATATTATCACCATTATTAAAATATGAGTAAATAATTTATTCATTAATTTTAAACATAAACAATAAAATGATTTGAAAATTATAAAAAAATAATCTTAATAAAATTTAATATAACTCTTTATTTGAATTAATAGATCTATGAGTTAATAAAACTCTATTTGAATTAATAGATCTATGAGTTAATAAAACTCTATTTGAATTAATAAAAATTAAATCAAATAATGTCCACCATTAATATCATTAATAAATCTTTTTAATAAACTCTAAAAAATAATATGCTACAATTTCAAAATAGCATATAGCTTAAAAAAATAATTTATTTTTAATATATTTGATTTTCATTATATAAATTATTTGTCATTTGTAAATAATTTAATGAAATTAAATAGAAAAAAGAAGAAACAAAGTGAATTGTAAAAATTATTTAAAAATGGTATAATAAAATTAAATAACTATTATATGAAATTAGAATAGTTATTAATATGAAATTAGAATAACTATTATAAAATTAGAATAACATATAAAATTAATTAAAAATAAAATATTTAAAAAAAGTATAGCATACAAAAGTATAGTGCGGCTGCCGGGATTTGAACCCGGGCTGTAGGCTTGGAAGGCCCAAGTACTAACCAGACTATACTACAGCCGCAATGCGGCGTCCGGGATTTGAACCCGGGTCACTGGCTTGGCAAGCCAGTGTCTTAACCAGGCTGGACTAACACCGCATAAAAAATCGCTGAAATTTATAAAAAATTAACAGAACATTATAAAAAAATTAGAAATAGGAATATTATTTCAATATCTATTAATTATTTTATTAATTAATAATTTAAATTTATTCATATTTAAATGTTTTGAATATTATCTAAAAAAATGAATAATTTAAAAATTCTAAAAAAATGAATAATTTAAAAATAAATTAAAACTAAATTAAAAATAATTTAAAAATAAATAATAAAATTCAACTTAATTTAAGCCAAAATATAAATAAAATAATGAGAAAAATATAAATAAATTGAAAAATAAATTTATATAAAATAATAATATTATTAAAATAAAATATTAGTAAAATGTATATGAATAAAACTTATCTATTAAAAAATTATATCTATATTTTAAATGAGGTGTTAGTATTAAAAAATATATTATTTTAATTGTTATAATTTTAATTGGAACAGTATCTATCTCTGGTTGTATAATAAATGATCCAGAAAATACTTTGAAACATTATGAAAGTGGGGATTTAACATTTAATTACTTAGCAAGTTGGTCAGTTACTAAAGATGTTCAACAAAACAATACTACTAATGTTGAATTGAGTAAAGGTTCAATGTACAAAGCTAAAATTACAAGTAAACCATATTCTGGAGATTTAACATATCCTGATGCCATAAGTATTGTAAATAGCTATGGACACGTAATTACAAACCAAACTACTGGTCTCGATGGAAAAGCTGTATTTTATGCTGATTTTAATAAAAGTGTAAGTGGCATACCATATGAAGGAAAAGTTATAATAATGGTAGCTGATGGAAAACTCTATACAGTATCAATAACTGCTCAAAACAACATAACAATGATAGCTAAAGATACTCAAACTATTTTAGGTAGTTTTGAACCACTATAATTAAATAAAACGAGAAAAATATAAAAAAGTATAAAAAAATAAAAAAAATAAAAATGTAGTTTAAGGTAATAATACTTTTATAAATTTTTTTATTCCTCTTTTAAATAAACACACCTTGCAGTAGTTATAATAATATAAATTTAGATATTTTAATAAATTTACAGGATATTATGTAAGTTTAGATATAATTTATACTGTTTACTATAATTTATACATTTTATGTTATATCATCTTAATTAAACTCTAATTTTTACTTTTTTATTGCTTTTTTATTAAAAGTAAAATTAATGAGTAATTTTTCGTTTAAATAACAAATAAAAGCCTTTTGAGACTTTAATAAAAAACATGAAAAATGTAAACTTTTTTTAAAAATTTGAAATTTGTGTAATTTATTATTTAATATTGTTTAATCTCTATTTGAAAAAGTAAAAGATAAATAATTTAAAAAAAAAGCAATTCCATATTGAATTTTAAAAAGAAATCGATAAATAAGAAACAAATTAAAAAAATTCTTAAAAATAGATAAAAAATAAAAAAAGAAAGGATAATAAATCCTTTAATTAAAAAACTTTACATCATTGGAGGCATTCCACCCATAGATGGATCCATACCACCCATATCTGGAGCAGGAGTGCTTGTTGATGCAATAACATCATCAATTCTTAAAATCATTTCAGCAGCTTCAGAAGCAGATTGAATAGCTTGCTTTTTAACTCTTTTTGGTTCAATTACTCCAGCTTCTTTCATGTCAGTAACTCCACCAGAGAAAACATCAAGACCCATGTAAGCAGATTTTTCATGTGCTGCTCTTAAGTCAACTAATGAATCAATACTGTCTAAACCTGCATTTTCAGCTAAAGTTTTAGGAACAACTTCTAAACTTTCTGCAAATGCTTTAACAGCTAACTGTTCTCTGCCAGAAATAGAATCAGCAAAATCATTTAATTTTTTAGCTATTTCAATTTCAGGAGCTCCTCCACCAGCGACAACTTTACCATCTTCGACAGTAGCAGCTACTACACCAATAGCATCATCAATAGCTCTTTCAATTTCATCTACAACATGTTTAGTACTTCCTCTAACAAGTAAAGTGACAGATTTAGCTTCTTTAGCATTTTCAACAAAAATCATGTCTTCGCCAGAAACTTTTTTCTCTTCAACTGAACCTGCATCACCTAAATCATCTAATGACAAATCATCTAAGTTAGATATAACAGTTGCACCAGTTGCTTTTGCTAATTTTTCAATGTCAGATTTTTTAACTCTTCTTACAGCTAAAACACCAGCTTTAGCAAGATAATGTTGTGCTAAATCATCAATACCTTTTTGAGCAAATAATACATTTGCACCAGAGTCAACAATTTTATTAACCATGTCTTTAACCATAGTTTCTTCTTGTTGGATAAAAGCAGTCATTTGAGCAGGATCAGTGATTCTTATTTCAGCATCAACTTCTGTTTCTTTAACTTCAAGAGGAGAATTTAAAAGTGCAATTTTAGCATTTTTTAAAGATTTAGGCATACCAGGATGAACTCTTTCTTTGTCAATAATGACTCCTTGAATAAGTTCAGAATCTTCAACAATAGCTCCATCTTTCTTTTCAATTTTAATATGATCAGTATCAACTTTTTCATCTTCAGCTACTTGAGTAACTGCATCAACGACTAATTTAGCTAAAGGTTCACGAGCTTTTTCAGTTCCTTTACCAGTCATAGCAGTCATAGCAACTTTGATTAAAGTATCTCCACCAACATCATCAATAGAAATATCATCTAAAATCTCTTGTGCTTTTTCTGCAGCTTGTCTGTATCCCATTGCAACGATAGTAGGATGGATATCCATATCTAACAATGATTCAGATTTTTTCAATAATTCACCAGCAATGATAACCGCTGTAGTGGTTCCATCTCCAACTTCATCTTCTTGGGTTTTTGCTACTTCTACTAACATTTTAGCAGCAGGATGTTCAATATCCATTTCTTTTAAAATAGTAACACCATCGTTGGTTACTACAATATCACCAAGCCCATCTACAAGCATTTTATCCATGCCCTTAGGTCCAAGAGTGGTTCTTACAGTTTCAGCTAAAACTTTTCCAGCTAAAATATTATTTCTTTGAGCATCTCTACCTAAAATCCTGTTGGTTCCTTCAGGTAAAACAATTACAGGTTGTCCTTGTGCCATTAAAATCACCTCATTTTTAAAAAATAAATTTAAATTTAAACATAACTAAACAATTTCAAAAATATTAGAATAGTATATTACATGAATAGTATATTACATAACTAAAGATAGCTATAGCTATTAGAAAAATTATTTTCAAAAAGGTTTAAATAATTTAACAAAAAATGAAATAAAATCTCAAAATTATCAAACAATAACTATCTAAAAAACCTAAAAAATTTGTAAATAATTTTGTAATATATTAGTAAAATATTATGAAATAATCGCTGTTTATACAATATATTCAAAAATAGCTATTAATAAACGATTAAACCAGAAAAGAATTAAATTAATATAATAAAACAAGCTCATTAATTTAAAATCATATATTTTATATCCTATGGATACAATAATTAAAAATAGCTATTTTATAAAAATAATTATTGTATATTACTAATGGGTTTAAGCTTATATAAATACTTTACGGTTAAATGCCAATAAAAAAAATTAAAAACTAATTAAAAATTAATTTAAAAGTGATAATATGGAGTACATTGATTTAACTAGAACTTTAAAAAATAAGATTCCTGTTTATCCTAATGATCCTAAAACAAAACTAGAAAAAATTAAGGATGATTCTACTGATTACAATTTATTCTATCTAAAAACAGGACTCCATTCAGGAACTCATATTGATTCACCTTATCATTATATTGAAAATGGGGAAAAAATAAATGAAATAAAACTAGAACGACTTATATCTAAAGGAAATGTTCTTAATTTAAAAAATAAGAATAATTTAACTGAAAACAAAAAAATAAATGAAAATAATAAGAATAATAAAAATAATAAAAATAATGAAAATAATGAAAATAATAAAATTACGAAAAATAAAGAAATAAATAAAAACAATATTAACATTGAGAATATAAAAGAAAAAATAGTTATTTTAAACACAAAAGACTCAAAATGGGGAACAAAAGAATATTTCACTGATAACTATTATTTATCTAAACAGTTTGCAAAAATATTAGTAAAAAAAGGAATTTATGGACTTTGTGTAGATACTGGAAGTGTTGATAAATTTGGTGAAAGTAAAATTCACAAGATTTTGCTTAAAAATAATATATGGATAGTTGAAAATATAACAAATACTAATCAGTTAATAAAAAATACATATTTAACATATGTAATTCCTGCAAAAATGGAATCAGAAGCATCATTTGCAAGAATATTTGTAAAAAAATAAGTATTAAAATGTAAATCACAAAATTAAATTGCAAAATTAAAAAAAAGCTTTAAAAAAGAGGAAAAGAAAAAAAGAAACTAAAATAAATAAAATAAGAAAAATAAAAAATAAAATAATAAATAAAAAATAAACAAATAAAGAATTATTCAATACTTAATTTAGACCACAATATTTTATCATCATCTTCGCTATGTGTCATGAAACCCTTGTTTTCTAAGCTTTTCAATACATTATTCAAGTTACTTAATGTAAGAGAAGAAAATGCAGTATCTCTAATAAATTCAAACAACTCATTGATTTCTGTTGGCGTTTCAGGGACTAAATTATAAACTTGAGATTGGAAAGAAGATAAATTTTTGAGTGGTGGAGCTGTAAGTGCATAGAAGTATTTTTTATATTTTTTCAATTCATCTATTAAATCATTTTGTTTATTAATGTTATCTAAGTACTCTTTAATTTCATTTTCATGGCTTTTTGCATTTTCTTCAAAGACATTAATTTTATTTTTATAATTTGAAATTTCATTTTCATAAACTTTATTTTTTTGAGAAGTCAATTTAAGGTCTTCTTGTAGTTTTAAAATCTTATTCTGACATTCACTTAATGCATTATTTGAGATATTCAAATCATTTCTAATACTATCCTCAACATTAGCAGAATCTAAAGACAGCTGATAGGATTGAGAGGATTGAGAGGATTGAAGAGATTGATGAGATTGAGATAACTGAGGAGATTGATGGATATTATCTAAATCAGAGAATAAACCTTTAATTTTTTCTAATTTAGAAATTTTAGAATCTTTTTCTTTAATTTCGGATTTTAAACTAGCTAATTCCTCTCTGGATACACAATCAGTTTTCAATTTCTTAATTTCTGCAATTTTACTCTCAACTTCAATATTAAGAGATTCAATTTTTTCATTGTTTATTCTGGCTTTATTATTTAGTTCAGTAATTAGCTTGTCTTTATCAACAATGGTATCTAAAGCAGATTTTAACTCATTGTTGGCTTTAGTGAGTTCTTCTTTTTTTAAATGTTCTAAATCATTTTCTAATGAGGATCGGATATCGTCAAAAGATGATTTAATATGTTCTAACTCTTCAATTCTTTGGTTTTTAGATTTAATTTCTTGGCGAAGGGTTGATACTAAACTTTCATCGTCTTTATTATACTTTAATTCTTTTATAACTAAGTCTTTAGAGTTAATTTCGTTTTGTAGATTTAAAATAGTTTCTTTGCTGGTTATGTTTGATTGTAATTCAACAATTTTTTCTTTTAATTCATTTTTTTCCTTGTTTAGCGTTTTAATTGAGTTTTCTTTTTCAACAATACTCTCTAGAGCATCTTGAAATTTTTTATTATAATTTCCTAGCTCTGTTGTTTTAAACTTGTTTAAATCTCTTTCAAGGGAATTTTTTATATCCTCAAAAGAATTTTTTATGTTACTAAGCTCTTCGATTTTTCCTTTTTGATTACTTATTTTTTCTTCTTGATTTAGTATAAAAGATTCTTTTTCAGCTAAAGAAGTTTTGAGTTCAATTATTTCATCTTCTTTTAGAGAAATAGATTTTTCACATTCTGTGTTATGTTTTAAATTATGGTTTTCATTCTCTAAAATAGCTAATTCCGATTTTAGTTTGTTTATTTCTATTAAGCAAGTCCTAACAGCATTTTCTAATTTTTCTTTCCCATTGTTAACTGACTCCATAACCTTCCCCTCATAACTAAGCCATAAAAATCTATTAAAACATTATGAAAATAAAAAATTCAATTATTACAAAAGATTACAGCAATTGAATTCATATTTACTATAATTTTTGAAATTAAAACACTAAATAAATTATCAATATTACATAAATATTATTTTAATAGTATTTATACTTATTTTTTAATTTAGTAGAAAAAATAAATTATAAAATTAATGTTAATAAAAAAAATAATAAAAAAATATAAAAAAATATAAAAAAGTGTAGAAAAGTATAAAAAATTAAAAAAATTATTAAATGAAATAAACTAAAAAAAAATAAAAGTATTAAAAAAAATAACTTGAAAACTTCACATATATAAATATAGAAAAAACAGTTAAAGAGTATGAAACATGATAAAAATTTAAAAATTGATTCAAAAGGGATTATTTCAATCGAATATTTATTTTTAATTTTTTTAACTATTATAATAATCTTTTCTTTGCTAAGCTTTTTCCAAAGTGTGTTTGAATCAATAAATAATTTAGAAGAAAATATTGAAGGAAGAACATTGTTAAAAAAAATATCAAGCAATATTAATGAAATAAATTCATTAGATGATGGATATACGAAAGAATTAACTCTCCCTAATGAAATAAGCAACAGCTATTATGAAATAATTTTAAAATCCAATGAAATAATTCTTGAAACATATAATAAAAAAGGAATATCAATAACGTTCCCAATAAACTTAGTAAATAGTCAATTTCAAACAATAAACGAAACAAAACTTTACCCTGGAGAAAAATATCTTTTAAAAAAAGTTAAAAATAATAATAACCTTAGTTCCATATATATTCAGCATTTAACTTAGTAAAATAATAAATAAAAAAAGAGTATGAAAAAACGAATGTGAAAAAAAATTGGAAACCTAAAAAAACATTAAAAATTATTAAAAATTAAGAAGAAAAAAATATTAAAAATTGTTAAAAAATATAAAAAATTAAAAAAAAAATATGATAAAATGAAATATAAAAATAAAAAAATTGGTAAACATGGGCAAATCTCAATAGAGTTGCTATTACTAATTGGAGTATTCATAATAATATCCATTAGTATTGGAATAATAACAAATAATGAAAATGAGTTAAATATAGCCATTATTTCAGCTTTTAAAGGTGCTGATGAAGGTGCTAATATAGATGGAACTGGAATATATACTAAAACAGCATTTGACAACTACAATCAAAATAATAAAATTCTAACTTATCCTCAAACAATAAAAATAATAAAAATAGATAAAAAAGACAACGGATACGATTCTAATTATCAAAAAAGGAAAATACAATTAAAAGTGTATGCTCACAGTTCTAATTTAAAAAATAATAATGATAAAGATTCTGCAGGAGATAGAATAAACCATTATCTTAGAAAAAGCATATCAACAAGTTTTAACACAACTCATCTATCAAATTCATTGTACAATCCAAGTTTTTCAAATAAATATATATTTACAACAGCCAATGTAGTTTGGATTTAGGGTACTGGGAAGAAGTAATAAAACATTTCTTTAAATTGGAAAAAGTGAGATAAAGATTCATTTCCAGTAATAGATGGAATAATAATAGCTGTAATTACTCCTAATAGCCCAAAAATAATTCCAATAGACCATATTAAGCGAACCGCATTTTTTTCAGATATTGGCTTTCTAAGTACAAACCTAATTAATGATTTAAAACCTTGATCTGGAATAACTAGATTTCCTTCATCATTGACTTGTGTTGGTTTGTGTTGTTGTCTATTCATTACTCCTGCACTGTAGAACTTCATTGCAGCATCAATTATATTTGGAAGTAAAATAATAAAAGCTATTAACTTAAGTCGTCCAATAAAAGCAACTGTGGCTATTGTGGCTCCGATAATCAGAGTTCCTGTATCTCCAGGAAAAACTTGAGCAGGATGTTTGTTAAAGTATAAAAATGCAATTAATGCACCTAACATTGCCATGGAAATAATAGCCACATCATATTTTCCTAAAATAATACAAGATATTGTTAAAGAGACCATTGCTATTACACCTAAGCCTGATTCAATTCCATTTAATCCAGCAAGCATATTAGTAAGATTTGAAAGAATAGAAACAGCAATTGGAATGGCTATTAAATAAAGAATCCCTACACCTGGTGGTGCAATCCATATTAAAGGTAATCCAGCTAAAAATAGTAAAAAGAATTTCTCTTTAGATGAAAGTTGAATTAAATCATCAACCATTCCAATTAACCCAACTAAAAGGATAACTAAAAGTGCAATACATAATTGAAATGAAATTACTGGATGAAGATAAATTCCAGAGAAAATACCTATAATAAATCCGAAAAGAATTCCTATACCTCCCATTTCAGCAACAATAGGTTTAGAAATTTTATGAATATCTTTCCCAATGATATTTGCATTTTCTAAACGACTAATAATTCTTGGCATGGAAAGTATAGTAATTAAAAATGATAAAACACCAGAAATTGTTGAAATAAGAATAATTTTAATATTTGGGTCTAAAAACATTAAATCCATTTTTTCACCTAAAAAAGTAAAATATAATAACAATACAAAACTTATAATAATTGATTTAAAATATTAATAAAAATTGATAAAAATTAATAAAATTTAATAAATGAATTGATAATATTATATAGTAATGATTTTAATTACATTTTAATAAAATTTAATAAAATTTAATAAATATTTAATAAATATTTAATAAATAGTGATTGAGCTTTATTAATATTTGATAAACTTAGTGGAATATTATAAAATTACTTAATTGAATTTAAATAATAAACAGTTCTAATAGGAATATTTTCTTTTTTTGAAACATCAATAGCAGAAAATCCATCTTTTTTATATCTCTGAACTCTGTCAATTAATTCTTTTGAATATTTACTTCTTTTTACATCATTAAACTTAAAATCTTGACTTAAATACTTATATTTTAAATAATAAATAGATTTTAATGGAATATTTAATTTTTCAGAAATATTTTTAGGTGAAAGGCCTTTTTTAAAAAGATCTAAAACTTTATTTCTAATATCTTCGTCAAATTTAGAATTATTACCCCAATTGTATTTAATATTTACTTCAATATCTAATTGATTTAATGCTTCAATATATTTTTTAGGAATTCTATCATAAATACTTTTAGGACAGGTTATAATCTCTAAATTAGGATATTTATCCATAAATTGAACAATTAGTTTAGAACTTAATGATTTACTAATATGAACAACAGTAACTTTTTCTTCATTTAACATATTATCCATTTAATATATTTATCCATAATATATTTATCAAAACATTTATAAATTTTATATAAATTTATAAAGGTTATAAGGAGTTTATAGAAATTTTCCAAATTTATCTAAGATTATTTAAAATTTATCTAAAAATATCTAATAAATTATATAATTAGTAATATGAAATTTCAATAATATTATTTTTTTGATTCTAATTAAATTAAGAGAAATTATGATGTGCTAAAATTTTTCTTTAAAAAAAAATTTATATATTATGAGATTTATATTAAGTTTATGGAATTTCGCGATTTAATATTTATAATAATAGCTATTTTGATAGGAGTAGTAATATTTCAAGTATTTGTATGGCTTCTGCCTATTGTAGTTGTAATTTTAATTGCAATAGTAGTCTATGCTTACTTAAAATCTAATTATCTTCGGTAATCTTATTTTAGATTTTCTAAATCAGAATATGTTTTCTAAATCAGAATATGCACTAGTTGAAGCTATTGCTCCTTCACTACAGGCAACAACCCATTGTTTTAATCCATTAGTTATATCTCCTGCAGAATAAACAAAAGGAATATTGGTTCTTTGTTGTTTATCTGTAGATATATGTTTTTCTTCATCTAATTTTAAGCCTAATCCAATGGCTAAATCATTAATTGGAATCAAACCAATACTTATAAAAACTCCATCAGTTTTTATTTCACTTAATTCGCCTTTATCATTTTTAATAATAACTGATTCTACAAAATTTTCTCCTTTTATTTCCACAATTTCTGAATTTAAAACAGCTTTCATACCTACGTCTTTAATACGTTGCTGTAAGTAATTTTCTCCTCTTAATTGACCCCTTCTATGAATAATAGTTACCTTTGCTCCAATATTTGAAAGAAAAATACCTTCTTGAATAGCACTGTTACCTCCACCAACAATTATAACATCTTTTTGAGCAAACAGAGGACCATCACAAGTTGCACAATAGCTAACGCCTCTACCAATAAACTTGTTCTCGCCAGGAACATCTAATTTTCTGTGTTTAGTTCCCATGGCTAAAATAATGGCTTTTGAGAAGTATTTATCCTTAATTGATTCAATTTCAAAGCCATTCTCTACTTTAGTGATGTTTAAAACCTCTTGGTTTTCATAGATTTTACAGTGTCTTTCAGCTTGTTTTTTCATTTTTCTAATTAAAGTAAGACCAGAAATCATTTCAAAACCAGGAAAATTTTCCATAGAAGGAACTTCCAGACCTAAACCTCCACAAATGCCTTTATCAATTAATAATGTATTTAATCCTGCTCTTCCAGCATAAATTGAAGCTGTTAAGCCTGCAGGACCTGCACCGACAATAATTAAATCATGTTTTTCCAAAACATTTCCCCCTAGTAGCAATAAATAATATAAAGAATTAAAAAAATATAAAATAAAAATATAAAAACTATAATATAAAAATTATAATATAAAGATTATAATATAAAAATTTATACTATTTAAACTCTTTTTTCAATTTCATCTTTTAAAAGTTGGTTGACTATCTTTCCATCGGCTTTACCTTTAAGTTCTTTCATAGCCATTCCCATTAAAGGACCTAAAGCAGCCATCTTTCTCTCTTCAATCATCTTTGCATTTTTTTCAACAACAAATAAAATTATATCTTTTACATCATCATCTGAAATTAAAATTAAACCTAAATTTTGAGCAACAATTTCGGGATCTATGTCTTGATTTTTGTCATTATTCTTATCATTTACATTATGATTTTTTGATTTTTCATCTAACCTAATAATTATTTCTTTAATAATTTCATAAATAGAATCCTTAGATATTTTATTATCCTTTAACAAATTAAAAACATTTGTTATTAATTCCAATTCAATTAAGTCAAGATTTAAACCTTCCCGTTTAAGTTCTTGAATAGAATATGCAAAAAATGATCCTAAAGTTATTGAATCCACCTGTATCCCACTAATGATTTTTTCAAAGTCTTCTGTGTATCCTCTTCTAACAATTTGATTTGCAATATCTTCGCTTAAAGAGTACTGTTTTATAATTCTTTCCTTTTTTTCATTAGGTAATTCAGGTAAATAACTTGAAATAACTTTAATTCTTTCTTCATTTATTTTAAATAATTGAATATCTGTTTCCAGATACATTCTATTTTGTGTAGGTAAAGGTCTCATGTATTCGCTTGTTCCATCTTCAAGTGCCTTTCTTGTCTCTTCTGGGACTCCATCAAAAGCCATTTTAGAGCGAAGGATAACTTCTTCTAATGCTGAGGTAGCTACATCTCTATCATGAGCAACAATAACAATAGCATCATTTTCACCAATGTTGAGATGTTTTTTCATAGCTTCAGTTTCATCAGACTCAATTCCATATGCAGGAAGCTCGTCAGTATGGAATATTCCAGACACCCCTGTTTTTTTAGCATAAGTAGCAAGTTCAGTTCCAAATCTCCTATTTTTTTGAATTTCTAAACCGATTAAGCCATTAAAACCTTTTAAAACAATCCCTTTTACTGTTTTTGCAGATTGAATAATTTTAGAAGGAGAATTTTTGAAAATTTCAGTTAAATCATGAATCTCTTCCTCAACAACTGCACCACGAGACATAAGCTCTTCTTGAATTTTGATTAAATTTTGTTGCCTATCAACTTCTAATTTAGCCATTTCAGGAATTAAATCAAGATTTTGAACTCCTTTAAGTTCAACTCTTGAACCTTTAGCTATTGAAATATTTAAATCTTGACGTATGGTTCCTTGACCTCTTTTAACATTGGTACTTCTAAGAATTTGACCTAAGATATAAGCAACTTCTTTAATTTGATCAGGATGGTGAATAGAAGGATCAGTAGTAATCTCAACAAGTGGAATACCTAAACGATCTAATCTAAAGGTTGTAAAATCATTGTTATCATTAAAATCTTTTTTATTTTTACTTGTATTTTTACTTTGTTTTTTAGAAACATTAGTTTTATTAATTCTTCTTGCTGCATCTTCTTCTAAACAAAGGTTTTCAATTACTACTCTACCTGCAGGAGTGTCAATAAAACCATCAGTAGCAATTAAACTTGTTCTTTGAAATCCTCCAGTGTTGCTTCCATCAATAACTTGTTTTCTCATTGTATGGACTTCATCAATAATTTTCATGTTTAAAAGTGAAGCTATTGTGATTGATAAATCTAAAGCTTCTTCATTTAAGCCATGAGGAGGTTCATCATCACTTTCAACTAAACAAGTCTTGTAGTTGAAGTTTTGATAATTAAAGTTAAGTTTTCTCTTACTTTCAGCAAAGGCAGCCCTATCAATTTGACCCAATTCACTTTGTGTAGGTCTTAATTTACGTTTTATATCTAAATCAATAATATCATCGTTAAGTTCAGTAGGACAAGGACAAAATAGCTTACTTTTAGTATTAAGCTGTTGATGAATTTCTAATCCCATTTTTAAACCAATATCATCCCAATTCATAAATGCACCATATTATTAAATAAAATTAATGAAAATTAATAAACATCAATAAAAAAAAAAATTATGAAAAATTATGAAAAATTATGAAAAAAAATTATGAAAGAATAAAATTAAGTAAAAAAACATATTAATTTAATTTAAAATAAATAGAAATACGAATAGCTAATTTAAGAAATATTTAGTGGAAGATTTTTCATTAAGCTCTCCAGCTAAGTTCGTTTGGATAATATTCTTTACCTCTTCAATATTAGAACTTTGACCTAATGCCCAAGCAAGTTTAACAAAAGCAACCTCTGGAATCATGTCTTTTCCAGAAATTATACCTGCATTTAATAGTTTACGACCAGTGCTATAAACATTCATATTCACTCTCCCATAAATACACTGAGAAGTCATGACAATAGCTATTTCTTCTTGATTAGCTCTTTTAATAGAATCTAAAAGATTTTCAGGAAGGTGACCTAAGCCTGTTCCTTCAATTAATAGTCCTTTGTATCCTTTGTCTATATGATAGTTAATAATCTCAGAAGAAATTCCAGGATAAGTTTTTACAATAGCTACTTTTTCTTCAATCTTATTATTTAAAACCAAATCTTCTTGATTTCTTTTTTTAAAATCATTAAGTAAATAGCTTACTTTACCTTCTTTAACATTAGCTAATGGCTCAAAATCAATACTACGGAATGTATCTCTTCTTGAAGTATGCATCTTCCTTACTTTTGTTCCTCTATGTAAATCACAATAATCATCATTAAGAGTTGAATGCATACAAACAGTAACTTCAGCTATTTCAGATTTAGCTGCTCCGACTGAGTTTATCAAGTTTAAATGAGCATCACTGGACGGCCTATCAGAACTTCTCTGTGCTCCAGTTACAACAATCGGAACAGGACTTTTAATCATGAAACTTAAAGCAGCAGATGTGAAATGCATAGTGTCAGTTCCATGGGCGACTACAACACCATCAGCACCAGATGTGACTTCATCGGCTATTGATTTAGCTGAATTAACCCAATATTCTGGCTTCATATTCTCACTCAATATATTGTAAAGAGCCTTTACATCAATATTAGCCAAATCAAGAAGTTCAGGATTTGAACGAAGTAAGTCTTCAGCTGTGAAAACTGGATGAACAGCACCTGTTTTATAATCAATTATTGAAGAAACGGTTCCACCAGTAGAAATAATTGAAATATCTAATTTTTTATCATCATATTCAATATTAACAGGTTTATAACTGATTTTAGGTTTATCTCCTTTTTCAATTAAACCTATTGTAGCATTGTTTATGTTTACACCAATGTTGTAACCACTATCCAATTTTAAAACAATACAACCATCATCTGCATCTTCAGACCTATCTAAAAGTATTCCTTCATAAGAAACATCATTTTTTTCAATTAAAACCGTATCTCCAATTGATACATCTGATTTATTTAAAAAATTTTCACTTGAACCTTTATAACCCATAAAATCACATAGAATTTAAAAAAATATAATCAATAAAATAATATAAATTATAATATAAATTAATAAAATTAATAAAATTAAAAAAATTAAAATAAATTAGTAAACTTAAAATAAATTAATATATGTGGATAAACTAAAAATCACATTTTAGTTTTATTAATTAACTCTGCATTTAAAACTGATGCACCAGCAGCTCCACGAACTGTATTGTGACCAACTAAAACATATTTAAAACTATTGTCAAATGCTTCGTCTTTTCTTAATCTTCCTGCAGTTACAGCCATTCCACCATCAGCATTTCTATCCATTCTCGGCTGTGGTCTATCATCTTCTTCTCTTACAATTACAGGATTAGTTGGAGCAGAGTATAACCCTAGCTCTTGAGGTAGAGCTTTAAAATTAGCCATTTTATTTCTGATTGAATCAATATCTACATTTTCATCTAATTCTATGAAAACTGCTTCAGTATGACCATCAATAACAGCTACTCTATGACAAGAAGCAGATAACTTAAAGTTGGGAAGTTTAACATCAAGTCCATCTAAATTACCAAGTAAATGTAAGGTTTCAATTTCCATTTTCTCTTCTTCACTGCCAATATATGGAACAAGATTATCTACAATTGCCATAGAAGGAACACCATTGTATCCTGCACCAGAAACTGCCTGCATGGTGGAAACATAAACCCTGTTGATATTAAAGTTATCATATATTGGTTTTAAAGTTAAAGTCAAAGCTATTGTCGAACAATTTGGATTTGTGACAATAAAACCATCCCAACCCCTATTTTTTTGTTGAATCTCAGTTAAGTCCAAAAATTCAGGGTTAACTTCAGGTATTACAAGAGGAACATCTTTTTCCATTCTCATTGCGCTAGCATTTGAAGCAACAATGAATTTTTCTGCTAACTGTGGCTCAATTTTAGCAGCAAACTTTGTTGGAAGTGATGAAAAAAGAATATCAACATCATTAGGAATTTTGTCAACGCTAGTTTCCACAACAGTAATATCCTTAACACTATCTGGAATAGCATCATCAAGATACCAATTTGTAGCATCTTCATACCTTTTTCCAGCTGAACGAGAAGAAGCAGCTAATGTTGTTAATTCAAAGTCTGGATGTTTGTCCAATAACTGAATAAACCTTTGTCCTACCATTCCAGTTGCACCAAGTACACCTACATTTATCATTTCTACCAAATCCTTGAATAATTCTTATTTTTTATAAATACTTTTAATCAAATAGACACATTTAAACTAAATAAATACTTTTAAGTTAAATAAATGATTTTAAGCTAAATAAATACTTTTAAATGGGCTATACAGTTTTTAATTAATTCCCAAAACATCTGCCATGTCGGATATTTTACCTGGTTCTGCATTTTCTATATACTTTAAAGCCCTAATAACTCCAGCAATAAAAACTTCTCTACTATGAGCTTTGTGAGATATTTCTATCCGCTCACCATCGCCAATATACAAAACTGTATGATCACCAACAATATCTCCACCTCTAATTGCATGTAAACCAATTTCTTCTTTAGTTCTTTTTCCTACAATCCCTTGGCGAGAATATCTTGCAACATCAGCTGGAACTCTATCCAATTCTTTTGCAATAATTTCAAAAGCAGTCATAGCTGTTCCAGAAGGAGCATCTTTTTTTTGATTGTGGTGAGCTTCAATAATTTCAATGTCAAAATCATTTAAAATAGGAGTTAAATCTTTTAATATTTTAAAAAATACATTAACCCCAATTGACATATTTGAAGATATTACTGCCTTTACATTGCCTTCCTTAATGAAATTTTTAATGTTTTTATTTTGCTCGTCTGAAAACCCAGTGGTTCCAACTATTAAATTTACTCCAACCTTAGAAGCAATTTCAATTGCACCATAAGCTGCATCAGCAATTGTAAAATCAATTAAAACATCAGTATCAGACAATTTTAAAATTTCTTCAAGCTTTTCTGCACCAACAATAGCAACACCTATTTTTCCTATTCCAATAACTTCTCCAATGTCTTTAGATTGAAATGGAGTGTTAGGAACTTCAATAGCTGCAACTAAATCCATATTATCTTGTTCAATTACTTTTTTTATAATACCTGAACCCATTCTTCCAGTAGCACCTGTAATAGCAACTTTTAACATTATAAACTCCTTGAATCAAATTATGAATAATAAAATTAAAATTAAAAAACATTTAAAAATTAAAATAAAATTAAAAAAGGTAATTTAAGAATAATCAATAAAAAAAATAAAAAAATACTTAAAGAAAATAAATTAAAAATTGTCAAATGAAATAAATTAAAATAAACTGAAAAAATTAAAAAATAATTAATAAAAAAATTAATAAAAAGCATTCATTATATTAAGTTTAATTCTTTTAAAACACTTTTAACTTTTTCTTCACTTTCTTCTTTTAAATTAAATAATGGTAGTCTAACATGACCCGCTGGGATTTCCATAGTGTTTAATGCAAATTTAGAAGGAACAGGGTTGCTTTCACAGAACAATACTTTCATTAAAGGATACAATTCAAAATGAAGTTTTGTTGCAGTTTCCACATCACCATCTAAAAAACTATGAACCATTTTAGAAGTTCTAAAGGGATCAACATTTCCAACAACACTTATAACTCCTTTTGCTCCAATAGACATCATAGGAACCGTCAAATCATCATTTCCAGATAAAATAACAAATTTATCATCAAGATTATTGTCATAAATTCCTTTTTGAAGTGTAGAAGTTTTTGATAAGTCAGGATTCGCTTCTTTAATAGCTACAACATTGTCTAATTTGGCTATTTCTAAAATAGTTTCTACATCCATATCTGTTCCAGTTCTTGATGGAACATTGTAAAGGATCATAGGAATGTCTGTAGAGTCGTTAATAACTTTGTAGTGTTCGACTAAACCATGTGCTTGTGGTTTGTTATAGTAAGGAGTTATTACAAGAGCATAATCAGCTCCAGAATTTTCTGCATACTTAACTAAGTTTAATGCTTCTCTTGATGAATTGCTACCTGCACCAGCAATGGTAGATACCCTTCCATCAACTTCATCTACAAGAATATCCATTAATCTTTTTTGTTCTTCATAGGTTATTGTTGCTGATTCTCCTGTGGTACCAGCAACCAACAACCCATCTACACCATTTTCAATTAGAAAATTAATATTTTTTCTAAGTCCTTCTTCATCTAATTCATCATTTACCGTAAATGGAGTTACCATTGCAACAGCCGTACCTTCAAAAGTCATCTAAAACCCTCCTTATTAATTCGTATGCTTCTTTACCATCATTCCATTCTACAAACAAAACAATAGCTGTTTGTGATGAAGATATTTCTACAATATTTATATTGTTTTTTCTTAATGGCTCTGTAATTTCAGAAATAATTCCTGGTGTCTCAATAAAATCAGGACTAATTAATGTAATCATGGCAATTTCTTGACCTAATGAAAGAGAACTTAAGGCATCATGTTTCACTACAAGTTCATGCAAAATTTTATGAGAAAGTAATCCATCTTCCTTATTAATGAAGATAGTTATTGAATTTTGTCCTGCAGATATTCCATAAATATTTATATTATTTTCTGCAAGCTTATTGGTTAAAATTGCTATTAAACCTGGTTTTTTAAGCAGGTTCTCCCCAACAACAGCTACAACAGATATTGGTTTTGGATTAAATGATGTGCATTTCAGGATATCCTTTTCTATGGGACCTATAATTGATGTCCCTGAATCAGAAAGATTTCCTTTTTTATAGCTAATAATTTTTGCAGAAATAAGTGGATCTTTATATTTTAAAGCATGTGGATGTAATACTTGAGCTCCATGTGTAGCTAAATCCCTCATTTCTTCAACAGATATTTTATTTAATTTTTTTGCACTTTCTATTTTGTTAGGATCAGTGCTCATTACCCCATCAACATCAGTAACAATAACCACCTCATCAGCACCTAAACAATGCCCTAAAAGGAAAGCAGTGATATCACTACCTCCTCTGCCAAGAGTAGTGATTTTATTTTCTCCATTTTTTCCTAAAAACCCACAAACAACAGGAATGATTCCCTGATTTAAAAGTTTATTTAATTCTTGGGCTTTCTTTTCAGTTTCGCCAAAGTCAATTTTGGATTCTAATAAGTTTGAATCAGTAAAAATTGGCCAAAACTCACTAAATGGATCAACATAAATTGAATTAACACCTAATGATTCAAGTGTTGCTGAAAATACTCTTACACTGGTCATCTCACCCATTGAAAGAATTTCAGCCATTTGTCTATCAGTGATATCTCCGCCAATAGCTTCTTCAGTAACCTTAATTAAATCATCCGTGGTTTTATTAATAGCTGAAACAACAACAACAACCTTATTTCCTTTTAAGTACTCATTAACTACAGATTGAGCTGCTTTTTTTATTTTTTCACCATTTCCTACAGAAGTTCCACCAAATTTGGCTACGATCAAATCCATTGACTCACTACCTAAAAAATTAAGTATCCTATAAAATTCTCTATAAAAAGTCTTTAAAAAAGTTTCTTAAAAATATTAATTAAATGTTAACTAAAATATTTTAAATTTTAAAGATTTTAAAATATTTTTTAAAAAATTTCTTTAAATTTAAAAAAAATTATTAAAATAGATTATAAGAAAATTATTTAATAAAGAAAACATTTAAAAACATTAAGCATTTAATAATAAAAAAGTTTTTTATAATTTTTATAATTCTCATATATTATATAATAATTATCAAATTTATTATATAATAATTATCAAATTTATTATATAATAATTATCAAATTTATAAAAATAAGTATAAAAATATTTCTAAATAAATTGTAGAAAATGAAACTTAATAATATAATAAAAAAAGTAAAAATAATATTTTAAAAAAATATTATTCTAAAAAAAAGAATAACAAAATGAAGATAAGAAAGCAAATTTAAAAAAAATGAATAAAAAAATGAATAAAAAAAATAAATAACACAAAAACTAGTTATTAGTTTTTTGTTGTTGTCTAACTAATCTTGTAACATAGCCAGCAATTTTATTTCTTAAATGTTTAGTACTAACTGTGGAGTATTCCATGACTAGCTTTTTATTTTCATCAAAATCAGTGGTAAATTTACCTTTGTGAATCTCAATAAGCTCTTTTGCTAAACGTTTTACAAATGAAGTTCTAATATTTCCCATCTACATCTCTCCTAAAAATTTTTCTTGTTCTGATTTATTTAAATCAATAAGAATAGTTATAATCTTAAAAACCATTTCAGTATTTAAATTATTCTCAATAGCTAATTTTTCTATTTTTTTATAAATAAGTTTTTCCCTATTTTCATCAAAAATTTCCATATCCAATAGAATTTTCGATTTAATAATATTTTTTGAAAGGAAGTTTCTCTCAGCTATTAATTCAATTAAATTTTTATCAATTTCATCAATTCTATTTCTTGAAGATAAAAGTAATTCTTTAGCGTGATTTTTATCAACAGGATTTTTATTGTCTTGATTTTCTAATTTGTCACTGATGAACTTAGCCATATTACCAAAACAACATTAAATAGTTAAATAAAAAATAATTAAAATAAAAAATAATTAATACATATAAGTAATTAATATTATTTAAAGATTGCACTTACATGACTAATATTTAAAGATTATACTTAAATAATTAATATTTAAATGAATAATATTTAAATGAATAATATTTAAAATGAAAAACAATTATTTACTTATAATTTTAACTCCAACATTATCTACATGGGTTTCTATAACTTTACCAGGATATGAACTCCAAGCATCAATAATATCATCTTTAACTTCTTCATTTGAAATAGCTACAAAAGCAGAACCAGTTCCAGATAAACCTGAAGCATAAGCCCCTGAATTTAAAGCATCAATCGCTATTTGACTATCAAAATTTAAAGCTGCAGAGTATAAAAGCCCATTTAAAGTCAAAGCTTTGAAATAATCTTTTTTTCGTGCAAAATCAAATGCTAAATCAACATAACTTGATATTAATTTCATTTTCTTAACATCAGAATTTGCAGTACTAGAAATTATATTTGGTAAGTATATTAATATTTTGTGGTTTTTCATTTTTTCTTTAATAATAATTTCTCTATTGATATTATTTGTAACGGTTACTCCTCCAAAATAAGAGGCTGTTGCATCATCAAAAGCTCCAGTTATAGATACTTTAGCCATTAAAGATGATTCAATACTTAAATTAATAACTTCAATTGGATTTAATGGTTTTAAATTAAATTCTTTGGCAATTAATTCACCGACAAGTCTTGTAACTCCATTAGACAATGCACTACTACTTGAAAGTCCTGAAGATTGAGGTAAAGTAGTTTTAGTTGATAATGATACACCAGTTTCAACTTTATAAAAATTTAAAACATTTTCAATTGATATTTCCATTAATTTAGTGTTTGCACCAATATCAGAAGAACATTTTATCTTTGAATCAGATAATTTACCTTCTATTTCTATATTTAAACCAATCCCAAAGGCAGAACCAAAACCAGTTGAAATAGCATTTACAATCGTAGCAGATCCTGGAGAACGAACAATTTTTTTCATTAAAACACCAACAAAGCAAGAATAAATCAAATATTGTAAACAAAAAAAAAAAAAAAAAAAAAATTAAATTAAATTAAATTAAATGAAATTAAACTAAATTAAACTAAATTAAATTAAAATTAAAAAAATATAAAGAACGCAATTATTAAAAAATTTAAATAAATTTTAAATAAATAAGTATATAATCTTTGAAAACAATAATTAATAAAGATAAATTAATTTTTATTATATTCTATATCTATTTATTATATATTATATTTTATATAAATTTTTTAATATATTTAAACACTATCATGTTTTTCAATTTTTTAAAATTTTATAATGTTTTAATTTTAAAAAAAAAGGTTTAAAATGAATACAAAAGCTAAATACTTTGGATTAGGAATATTATTCACAATAATTATGATTATTCTATTAATCGGAATAACTTTTATCCTTCCATTAGCCAATGGACTTTTAGGTCCTGACACTATAGCTATTATTCCAGTAGATGGCGATATTAGTTATTACTCTGATGTTAATGGTAGTTCTACAACTAGTCCCGATATATTTAAAGACAATATTAACCAAGCAAACAGCGACCCATCAGTTGGAGGAATCCTATTAGTAATTAATTCTGGTGGAGGAAGTGTTGTTGCAAGTGAAGAAATGATGGAATCAGTGAAAAACTCAAAAAAACCTGTAGTTGCATGGATTAGCGAACAAGGTGCATCTGGAGCATATCTTGTTGCAAGTGGATCAGATAAAATTGTTGCACATGAGTCTTCTTTAGTGGGAAGCATTGGAACAATAATTACACTGTATGATTTATCTGGGTATTATGAACAACTTGGAATCATTCCATATTCAATTGTCGCAGGAGAATACAAAGATATGGGAGCAGATTATAGGAATTTAACTCTAAAAGAAAAAAATTTGATTCAAAAGTTAGTTAATGATGATTATCAACAATTTTTAAACCACGTTGCAGAAAACAGAAACTTAAGTAAAACCTATGTCAAAAAAATAGCTGATGGAAAAATTTATAATGGAAAAGAAGCATTAAAATTAAAATTAGTAGATTACACAGGTTCAAAAGAATATGCATTAAGCTTAATTGCTAATATATCCGGATTAGATCAATATTATCAAGTTCTAATATACTCAAACGGTGTACAGGATTTAAATAATGATATTTCACCATATACTCAATTAAACAACATTTTAAATAATATTAAAACATAATTAAGAAAAAAATTTTAAAAAAAAAGAAAAATAATAGAAAATAAATAAAAATAAATAAAAATAAATAAAAATAAATATAATAAAAATATAATATAATAATTTATAATATAATAATTTATAATATATTATTTTATAATAAATATATTATTTTATAAATAGATATGATATATATAATAGTCATGAAAATCATAATTAATATTTTCAAAATCGAATTTTTTAATTGTGATTTATAAATTAATTTTATTTAAAAAAAATAATAAAAAAGAATAATAAAAAAATAATAAAATATAATAAAAAAAGTAATTTAAAAAAAAAAGTGATAATATGATAAATGTAGAAGTTTTTACATCATCCACATGCCCATACTGTCCAATGGCCGTTGAAGTAGTTGAAGAAGCAAAAGAAAAAGTCGGAGGCTTTGAATATACAGTGATTAATATTATGGAAGATAGAACAAAAGCTGTTGAATATGGAATAATGGCTGTACCAGCTATTGCAATCAATGGAGTTGTTGAATTCGTTGGCGCTCCTACTTATGAACAACTTATTGAAAAATTATAGCTTTAAAAAGCATGATATAAATCTAAAATATTATTTTCCAAGCTAACAATAATTAGTATTTTCCATTAATATCTTATTTAAATAAAATTAAAAAATATAAAAAATTAAAACATTATAATACTTAAATAAACTATCTAAATTATCTAAATAAAAAAATATTTAAATAAAAATAATATAGTTTATAAAAATAATATATTTGATATACCTGTAAATAATGGAAAATATAGCTTCTTTTTTATATTTAATTCTTTTTTTAATAAATTTTTATTAAACATATAAAATAGCATTTATTATCTAAACCTGCATGATTCTAAGTAAAAGTAATGATTCTATGAAAAATACTCCCAAATATGAAAATTTTGGAATTACTACTGGTTCTCTTTCTACTGCAACAGCTTTAGCGGCTTTAAAATCATTACTCTTGAAACATGACAATAAAAAAGCTGTTAAATCTATAAACTCTATTAAATCAATTTTAATAAGTTCCCCATATGGTGAAATTGACATTGAAATCTCTGAAATTAATATTTTAGATAAAAAAACTGCTATTGCTTCTGGTTTTAAATATCCTTACAACGATCCAGATATTACTGTAAACCATGAAATAATGGCTAAAGTTCAAATAATTGACTATGATGAAAAAATTAATGGTGGAAAGCAAGAAAGAGTTATTGTAACTGGTGGAAAAGGTGTAGGTACTGTAACTAAAAAAGGATTACAAATTCCTGTAGGTCAATCTGCAATTAATCCTGTTCCACTACAAATGATTAAAAAAAACCTTTCAAAAATCCTCTCAGAAAATAAAATAGCTAAAGTAGAAATCATTGTTCCAGATGGAGAAGAAATAGCTAAAAAAACTATGAATCCTCGTTTAGGAATTGTTGGAGGAATATCGATCCTTGGAACAACTGGAATAGCTAAGTCTTTTCATGAAGAATCCTGGAAAAAATCATTAATATGTCAATTGGATATAGCAGATGCAGGAAACTTTGAAAATTTAGTTTTTGTACCAGGAAATATTGGTGAAAAATATGCTTTAGAAAACTTAAATATTAAAAAAGAACAGATAATTAAAATGGGAAATTTTGTAGGTTTCATGCTTGAAGAGGCTAAAAAGAGAGGAATAAAAAAACTTATTTTGTTTGGACATGTTGGAAAATTAGTTAAAATTGCTGGAAGCATATTCAATACTGCCAATAAAATTGCTGACGGAAGAAAAGAAATTATTACATGCCATGCATCATTGTTAGGTGCTAAAACCAAAACCCTGAAAAAATTATTTAAAAGCAAGACTACTGAAGATATGTTAAATATTTTAAAAGAAGAAAATATTAAAAATGAAGTTTTAAACAGTATTTCCAAGGAAATTATAATCATTATTAAAAATAAATACCAAATTGAAGTTGAATTAATTTTAATAAACATGAAAGGAAAAAAAATAAATTAAAATGTGAACAGTAAAAAAAAAGGAAAAAAATAAAAAAAAGGAAAAGAATATTATGGTAAAAGAAATTGAATTATTCACTTCATCAGCAAATCCTCATTGTTTAATGGCAGTTAAATTAATGGCAGATTTAAAAGGAGAATTAAAAGATGAAATTAATATAAAAATAATTGATGTTATTAAAAACAATAAAAAAGCCATAGAATATGCAATTAACTCTATTCCTGCAATAGTTATTGATGGAGAAGTTGAATTTCAGTCAACACCAAATTATAGCGAGTTAATGAAAAAAATAAATACTAAAAGCAATCAAATTAGTGCAAATGGTAATAATGATAATGATAATAAGAATAATAAAAAAAATAATAAGGACAATAAAAAAAATAATAAAAAAAACAATGGCAATAACAAGAAAAATAGTAAAAAAAATGATAATATGGAAAATAAAGAATTTACTCACTTAACTGAAAACGGAGTTCAAATGGTTGAAGTTGGTGAAAAAATTGATCAAAAAAGAATAGCTACAGCAATTGGAAGTATAAAACTTCAAGAAAAAACAATTAAAATGATTAACAATCATGATATTAAAAAAGGAAATGTTTTAACTACTGCTCAAATTGCAGCCATTAATTCTGTAAAGAATACATCAAACATCATCCCATTATGCCATTCTTTACAAATTACCGGAATAACAGTTGATTTTAAGATTAAAAAAGATGAAATTAATTCAATAGTAACAGTAAAAACAATTGGACAAACTGGAGTTGAAATGGAAGCCATTACAGGTGTAAGTGTGGCATTATTGACAATATGGGATATGGTTAAAGCCATTGAAAAGGACAATGAAGGACAATATCCAAACACTATGATATCTAATATTAAAGTTATAAAAAAAGAAAAAATATGAATATTTAATAAAATTAACTATCAATTTAATAATTAATTTAATAATTAATTTAATAATTAATTTATAATTAAAAAAATTATAGCTAAAAAAATTTAAATAAAACAGCAAAAATTAAATAATCAATCGATTAAGCAAAAAAAAAAAAATTAAGAATTTTAAATAAGAAAAAAATTAAAAAAGCTAAAAATATTAGTTTTCAAATGCTCTTAGATTAAAGTATTAAATAATAAAAACCAAAAAAATGTTATAAACAATAAAACAATCTTTTAAAAAAATAAAAAAAATAAAATAAATAAACAAATATAAAAAACGAGATGACTCCATGAAAAACGTTCCAGAAGATATTAAAGAAATAATAAATGATACATATCCTGATATTAAAGAATTAAATCCTGCTCAACAGAGTGTGATTGATTCAAATTATTTAACAACTGAATCAAATTTTATAATCTCTATTCCAACAGCAAGTGGTAAAACATTACTTGGAGTGATGGCTGCTTTAAGATCAATACTTGATGGAGGAAAAGTTGTCTATGCAGCACCCTTAATATCTTTACAAAATGAAAAATTAAATGAATTTAAAGTTTTTGAAGAATTTGACATTAAAGTAGGAAAACATCCAAATTCTGCAGATTTATCAGTTATGGTTTTTGAATCTTTTGATGCTATAACTCGCTATTCATGGGATAACCTTAGAGAAGTAGATACATTAATAATAGATGAATTTCACATGATCGGAGAATATTCAAGAGGACCTACATTAGAATGTGCAATAACAAGATCTAAAATTATTAATCCTTCTATGAGGATCATTGCATTATCTGCTACATTAAATAATATTAATGAAATAAAAGCATGGTTAGAATCAAAAGTAGTCACACATGATTATAGGCCTGTTCCCTTGAAAAAAGAAGTTTTAAATACTGAAATGTTTTCAACAAAAAATAAAAATGATGTTGTAAAAAAAGTTGTTGAAAAAGCTATTTCTGATAGCAGTCAGGTGCTAAGTTTTGTTTCAACAAGAAGATTTACAGAATCATTATCTTCTTTTGTTAGTGATAAAATAGCTAAAAAAATTCCAAAAGATAAGAAAGAGACATTTAATGAGGTTGCAGAAAAAATATTAGATGTTCCTAAGAAAAAAGGATCTCTTCCAACTGAAACATGCATTAAATTAGCTGAATCTGTAAAAAATGGATGTGCTTTTCATCATGCAGGGCTATTTTCAGAGCAAAAAGACATTGTTGAAAATGAATTTAGAAATAGAAACATTTTAATGATTTCTGCTACACCAAGTTTAATGTATGGTGTTAATCTTCCTTCAAAAACTGTGGTTATTAGAGATTACACTCGTTGGACTTCACAAGGATCACAGTTAATACCTGTTTTTGATTATTTACAAATGTCTGGAAGGGCAGGAAGACCACAATATGATAGTGAAGGAATTTCATACATTATAGCTAAGTCTTTAGATGAAGCATCAGATTTACAAGAGAGATATGTTAATGGTGAAGTGGAAGACACAAATTCAAAATTAATAGAAAATAAAGATGCTGTTTATAAGCAAATCATTGGACAAATTGCATCATCACTTGCTAAAACACCTGAAGATATTGAAGATTTCTTTAAAAAAACTTTTTACGGATATCAAATAACAAACAACCCATCCATGAAATTATTTGCTGATGAAAGTCTTAAATATGAAATAGAAAATGGTTTAAACTTTTTAATAACAAGTGGATTTATTCAACCTACACCTGAAGGACTAAAAGTAACTAAACTTGGAAATTTAGTTGCTAAATCTAATTATACTATTGAAACTGCAGTTAAAATCTCACAATATACAAACGATTTAGTGGAATTTAATGAAAATGAGTTGTTATATGAACTATCAAAAAGTCCTGATTTACCACTAATTACATTTAAAGGAAGAAAATCAAAAGATCCTGTTAGAGACAAACTATCTTCATCTGGAATATTTGCTGTTGATATTGGAAATCCAGAAGCAACAACAGTATCATTAATAGAATGGATAGATGAACGTAATGAAGCAGAAATCGAAAATGCTTATAATGTTTACTCTGCATCCACACGACGCTCTGCATATGAAGCTTCGCTTTTAATTAAATTCTTAAATAAAATATTAGAGATTAAAAACAATTACCATATGTCTAAAGACTTAGATATTCTCTCTGCAAGACTTTATTATGGGACAAAAGCAGATATTATAGAGTTAGTTTTATCTGTAAAACGTTTAGGTCGAAAAAGAGCAAGATTAGTCACAACAGCATTTGGAAAAGATTTAAATGAAGTTTCACAAAGTCAATTTGAAAAAATAGAAGGTGTTGGATCTAAATTAGCCAAAAGACTCTATGAATATGGGCAAAATAAATAAAGAAATAAAAAAGTAAAAAAAGTAAATAAATAGAAAAATAGAAAAATAAAAAAATATTGAAAAATAAAAAAATTGATTAGAGAAATAAAAAATATGAAAAAAATAGAAAAGATAAAAAAAATAAAAAGAAGTATCTGATTAACCTCCTCCCTCACCAGCATTAGATGCTAATTCAGTGGAATCCTGATCTTTCATCTGTTGTTTTAACTCTTCAACCATATCAGTTTTATAATCATCTTCATCTTTTTCATCATCTTTTTTATTGTCGTTATTATTCTCTATTTGAGATTGTTCAAATTTAGAAAGATTAGCATCTTCAACAGATATGAGTTCTAAAACATTGGATAAATACCAAAGTTCAGTTTTATCAACATGTACCCATGTTAAATCAGAACCTTCTAAATTTCTTGAATTTTTATTATCATTTCCTTTTAAAGAAGGATTTTGGGAAATTTCAACTATTTTACCAGTAGTCCCTGTATTATCATAACGAACATAATCTCCTTCTTTAATAATTTTTCCTCGCCTATCAACAAATTTCATAAAAACTACTCACTACACAATTTTTAAGGATAACATAATTCATTAAAAAAAATAAAATATTCATAAATAAAAAAAATAAAAAAAATAATTATATTGGAAAAAGTAGTTTTAAAAGAATATAATCTCCAATGCTATCTATATCTTCAAAAGATATAGCTAATTCATTATGTGCAAGGAGTCCTGCTTTTTGAGAAACAATAAAATGGGTAATTTGACCTGAAATTTCTTCAAATTCAAAATCAGAAACTTTACCAATTAAATTTGCTTCATTATCCAAAACTTGCATCCCTAAAACTTGTTTGACATTCATTTTAACACCTATCTGATAAAAATAATTTTATATTTTTTTATAGAAAAAACTTTTGTTATAAAAAAAATAAAAAGAATAAAAAAAATAAAAAAATCTTAAAAAAAAATAATTTTATTTCTGATATTTAATACTAAAACACATTATTAAATTCATTTGAAAAAAAAATATGAAAAAAATATTTGATAAATATAGATAAAAATTTTTAATAAAAATATTTTATAATACTATTATTAACATTTAAAAATATAAAATTTTCTAAAAAAATTTATTAAATTGGAAAAATAAATATTTAAGTATATAAATTGTTATTGTTTTAAAAAAAATAAAAAAAAATAAAAAAATTAAAAAAACAAGTTGAAAAAAAATAAAAATAAAAAAAATAAAAAAAAGAGGATATAATGAAAAAAGCATGTCGAGATATTATTAATGGAATTTTAGATAATAAAATAAACACTAGGCATGATTTAGAAAATGCAAAGAGAAAAATATGCAAAAAATTTAATCTAAATAAATTCATGACTAATTCTGAGATTTTAGAATATGTTAGTGAATATGAAAAAGACAAAGTAATAAAAATCTTACAAAAAAAGCCTACACGAACCATATCTGGAGTTGCTATTGTTGCAATAATGTGCCATCCTCACCAATGCCCTCATGGTAGATGTAGTTATTGTCCTGAAAGTACAGTTGCTCCTCCAAGTTATACTGGAGAAGAACCTGCAGCACTCAGAGCCAGAATGTATGATTTTGATCCATACACACAAACATACAATCGATTAAAGCAACTATATAGTATAGGGCACCCAATAGATAAAGTAGAATTAATTATAATGGGTGGAACATTCCCATCAAGAGATTTATCATATCAAGATTGGTTTATTAGTAGAGCTTTAACTGCAATGAATGATTTATCTGAAGAATTAAAAAATAATAGCATAAAAAACAAAAAAAAATACAATAACATAAATAGAGGAAATAATGAAAATATAGGGGACATAAAAGATATAAAAAATATAGAAAATATAGGAAATATGGAAGATGGGGAAAATAATGAAATTAGCAGTTACGATAAAGTAAAACATTATTATCCTAATGATTATGTGGTTTTAGAAGATGTACAAAGATTAAATGAAAAATCAAAAATTAGATGTATTGGAATTACATTTGAAACACGTCCAGATTACTGTAAAATAGAAGACATTGATCGAATGCTCAATTTTGGAGTAACAAGAGTGGAATTAGGTGTTCAAACAACCTACGATTTTATTTACAGAAAAATCAAAAGAGGTCATAGTGTAGCAGATGTTGTTGAATCAACAAGGCTTTTAAAAGACTGTGGTGAAAAAGTTGCATATCATTTAATGCCTGGATTGCTTTCAAATATGGATATGGACTTAAGAATATTTAAAAGAGTGTTCAATGACTCTAAATTTAAACCTGACATGTTAAAAATATATCCTACATTAATAACTAAAGGTAGTGAACTTTATAATGAATATAAACAAGGAAAATACACTCCTTACAGTGATGAAGAAGCAGTTGATTTAATAGTTAAAATAAAAAAGATTTTACCAAAATGGGTTAGAACCATGCGAATACAAAGAGATATTCCATCTAATTTAATTGAAGCAGGGGTCAAAAAATCAAATCTTGGTGAATTGGTTTACAAAAGATTAGAAGAAGAAAATATAAGTTGTAAATGTATTAGATGTAGAGAAATTGGCCATAAAATGAAAAATCCTAAATTTAGTGAAAAAATAAATGATTTAAATTTAGATGATTTTAAAATTTTTAAAGAAGAGTATGATGCAAGTGAAGGTAGGGAAATATTTTTATCATATGAAAATAAAACTGAAGATGTTTTAGCAGGTTTTTTAAGATTAAGAATGCCTAGTGGTAAAGCCCATAGAAAAGAAGTAGACTCTAAAACTGGAATAATTAGAGAGCTTCATGTTTATGGAAATATGATCCAAATAGGAGATAAAAACCAAAACATTGGTCAGCATTTAGGTTTTGGTGAAAAATTAATTAAAAATGCCGAAGAAATAGCTATTAAAAATAATAAAGATAAAATAATTATTACTAGTGGAATTGGAGCAAGAAATTATTATAAAAAATTCAAATATGAAAAATTAGGTCCATATATGGCTAAAAAATTATTATAGCTAAAAACTTATTAAAAAAGTAATTAAAAAGAATAAAATAGATTAAAAAAATAACTAAAAAGAATAAAATAGGTTAAAAAAAATAAAAATTATTAAAAAAAATATGATAGACATAATAAAATGAGGAAATAAAATGAAAAATTTCAAATCAATTGAAGAATTAGGAAAAGTTATTGAAAGCACATACTTAAAAAATAATGGAACAATAGAAAACATTGACAAATTAATAAATGATGCCATAGACTATGGTTTTTATAGTGTGGTTGTAAGTCCGTATTATGTAGAATATGCAAAAAACAAACTTAAAAACAAGAATATAAAAGTAGGTACAGTGATAGGATTTCCTCTAGGTTATAACAAATCTACTGTGAAAGAATTTGAAGCAAAAAATGCAATTGAAAATGGAGTAGATGAAATAGATGTAGTCTTAAACATTTCAGCAATTAAAACAAAGGATTATGATACAATAAAAGATGAAATTGAAAAAATAATCAATATTTCAAAAAACAAGAAAGAAAAAGATATTACTGTAAAAACTATTATTGAAACTGGACTTTTAGAAAAAAATGAAATGATTGAAATATCACAAATAGCTTCAGAATTAGGTGTTGATTTTATTAAAACTTCAACAGGATTTAACAATGTTCCTGGAGCAAAAGCAACAGACATTAGAAGAATTAGACGGGTAAATCCAAATATAAAAATCAAAGCATCTGGAGGAATAAATAACTATAAAACAGCATTTAGATTGCTTTCAGCAGGTGCTGATAGATTAGGAACCTCATCAGCTGTTGAAATAATTGAAGAATTTAAAAAAATAACTGACAACTACGATGAACATCAAGGAAAGTCTGGATTAATATAAGTAAAAAACAATTAGTGAAAATAAAAAATCTAAGAAAATAAGAAATCATTAGAAACTAAAACAATACAATAAAAAATTAAAATAAGAAAATAAAATATTTCAATTGAAATTAGTAAAAAAAGCAATATAAAATGCCGTGGGCCGGACTTGAACCAGCGACATCTAGATCTTCAGTCTAGCGTTCTCCCAACTGAACTACCACGGCAAATGGACCGGACGAGATTCGAACTCGTGATCACCGCCATGTCAAGGCGGTATCATACCCCTAGACCACCGGTCCTTTAAACTAAGTTATAGTCTAAAATAATTATGATTTTGTTAATATATAAATATTTCTATAAGACACTTAAAACAGTAAAATGAATTGATAAAAATAATTTATAAAATTAAATATAAAACTAAATAAGGGCTTAAATTTTTTTATAAAATAATTCAAAAGCAGTATTTGAAAATTTAAAAATAGTATTGAAAAGAAAATAAAAATTAAATGAATTTAAATAAAATAGATTTAAATTAAAAAAATTTTAAAAAATAAAAAATTTTAAATGATAAAATCATTTATTCGTTGAAACTGAACTAGAAAAAACTTATTTAATAGCTAATTTAATATCATCAGCTTTAATAGTTTTTCTACCAGCATGTTTAGCGTAAGTAACAGCAGTTTTTGCTATTTCTTCACCTTTTTCTTCTAAAACAGCAGCTAATTCATATTTAGCATCATCACTGATTCTTTGTGCGCCAGCATTTTTTAATATACGACCGACAGGTGCAATTGGTAATTCACTCATATTTTCACCTCCAAAATTATATTGTTTTACTTAATATATAAAGGTTTCTTTTTAAATCTCAAATTTTTAACTAAAAAACCTTATAGAATATAGATAAAATTATATTAAAGACCATAAAAATTTAAATCAATTGCCACTTAAAAATAAGAAATAATCTAAATCAATATTAAAAATGAACAGTTTTGAAATAGAGCAAGTTCTCAATAAAAAAAAAAAAAAAAATGAAATGAAATGAAATGAAATGAAATGAAATGAAATGAAATGAAATGAAATGAAAATATTAGAAAATAAAAATATTCAAGAAAATGAAATTGTTAAAAAAATTAGTTAAATTTAATTATAGTAATGTCATATATTTAACATATGTTTTCTAAAATGAATTTAGATAAAAAAGTAAAAGAAATATTGGAATATAGTTTAGATAACCCAATATCAAATGAAGATGCATTTTATCTAATGAAAGCTAAAGAAAGAGACATTAATGCAATAATAGCTACTGCAGATATAGTTAGAGAAAAAGTTGCTGGAAATGTGGTAACTTTCATTGAAAATTGGAACATAAACTTTACAAATATCTGCACAGGAACTTGTGGTTTTTGCTCATTTAAAAAAAATGAAAAAGACGAGGATTCTTTCTTTTTATCGCCTGAAGAGGTTGCAATAATTGGAAAAAAAGCTTATAATAATGGTGCAAAGGAACTTTGCATTCAAGGAGGACTTCATAAGGATATTGACTTGTTTTTCCTCGAAGATATAGTAAAAGCTGTTAAAAAAGAATGTCCAGATGTTCATCTCCATTCATTTTCACCTATGGAGATATATTACAATTGTAAACAAGCAGAATTAACATTAGAAGAAGGATTAAAAATATTAAAAAAAGCAGGTCTTGGAACAATTACAGGAACAGCTGCTGAGATTTTAAATGATGATGTTAGAAAAATAATTTGTCCTACAAAGTTAAAAACTAAAGAATGGATTGAAGTAGTTACTACAGCTCATGAAGTAGGATTAAAATCAACTGCCACTATAATGTATGGACATATAGACACTTATGAAAATAGAATAGAACATTTAGACACTATAAGAAAAATCCAATATGAAACTGGAGGCATTACTGAATTTATTCCATTATCGTTTGTACATCCAAAGACTCCAATTTTTAAAAAAGGAAAATCTAATCCTGGAACTACAGGAACAGAAGATTTAAAAATTTATGCAATTTCAAGATTAATGTTTCATGATGCAATAAAAAATATCCAAACATCATGGGTCAAATTAGGATTTAAATTTGCACAAATAGGGTTAATATCTGGCTGCAATGATTTAGGTGGCACTTTAGGAGAAGAAAATATTTCCAAATCAGCAGGAGCTTCTCACGGTGTAAGGACTGAGATTAAAACCTTAGAACACATGGTAAAAAATATAGGAAGAACTCCTGCATTAAGAGATACATTATATGAAAATATAAACTTGTTATAACTTTTGTTATAAAAATAAATATAAATATTTAATAAAATTCTATTTTAATTAATATTAATGTCTATTTAATAAAAATAATTATTTTTAAACATTTAATTTTTATTATTCTTTAAACTATTTTAATTTAAATTTAACTAATTAATATGGATTATTTAATAATTATAATTATTTTTAATATTTATTCTTTGTAAAAAAATCTATTAATATTTTACATATTTTTTAACATATTTTAATTAAATATCTGTTTTTACAAAAAATAATCATTGCACAGCATCTAAATAAAAAAAACTTTTAACTTTAACTTTAGATTTTTTTAAATTCTTTTTATTTTTGTATTTTATTCTATAATTTTACTTTTTTGCCATTTATTAAAAAATAATAATAAAAAAAATAATATAAATTTTTTCATCAATAATTAAAATCCTTGTTTTGTGAATGTAATTAGATTAATTTTCCCCTTAAATAAGTTCCAGTAGTTTCAATAATCTTCACATCATAAAATGATCCTAATTTAGCATTAGGAACTACGACTGGAATATAAGAATTTGTTTTTCCCATATATCCTGATTTTTTCCCTTTTTCTACAATTAAAATTCTCTGTAAGGTATTAAGGAGTTCTTTGTTCTCATTATCTGTTATTTTTTTTTTAATATCTGTGAGATATTTTGACCTTTTTTTCATAAGTGGATGAGGAATCTCATTTAAGCTTGAAGAGATAGCTCCCTTTCTGTGTTTATATTTAGACAGGTGAATAAGGTTAGGTTTTACATTCTCTAAAAATTCAACTGTCTTAGAAAAATCATCATCTGTTTCTGTAGGATAACCTACTATTATATCTGTTGCAATGGTTAAATCTGGAATAGATTCTTTAAATTTATTCACTATTTGAATAAAGTCTTCTACAGTATGTCCTCTGCCCATTTCTTTTAAAACTTTATTGCTTCCAGTTTGAATGGGTAAATGCAGGAAATTGTAAACATTAGGAAGTGAAATAGCTTTAATAACTTCATCTAAATCATCACCAATATTTTTAGGATGCATCATGCCAATTCTAACTCTAAACTCCCCATCAAGATTAGCTATTCTTTTTATTAAATCTGAAAGTTTTTCTCCAGTATCTTTTCCAAAAGCTGCTGTATCTTGAGCTGTCAATTGTATTTCAGATACCCCTTCTGCAATGGCTTGTGTTGCTTCTTTCTCAATATCGCCTATAGAATAGCTATTAAGTTTTCCTCGTGCAAATCGTGTACAACAGTATGTACAAGCACCTAAACAACCTTCACAAATCTGAATAATATGAATGTAAGGATCAAAACGGATTTTAGGAACTCCTACTTTAGAATTTGTACTAAAACCACATTCTCTTGAAATTTCACCATTTAATGTTTTAAATACTACCTCATCTGCTTTATTTAGTTTATGTGGGCCAATCCATGAAGAATTAGGAGCTATTTTTTTTAACTTTTCAGGATCTATTTCAACCATACATCCACTAACGACTATCTTTTTTTCAGGAAATTCATTTTGTAATTTATGTATTCTTGTGGATACCTTACTTTCTGTTGGATTTTTAACATAACACGTATTTACAATAATTAAATCAGCTTCATTTATATTATTTACTATTTCAATTTCATTTTCAACTAATTTTCCAGCTATTATTTGAGAATCTGCTTTATTGAATGTACATCCAAAGGTTTCAATAAATACTTTAGCTTTATTTTTCATTAAAAACATTCCTAAAAAAAAGTGCATGAAAAAAAATATTATTATAAATAATTATTTAAGGTTAAAGAGTATAAAGTTATAAAAACAATAAACTTCGTCATTTAAAAAAAAAAGAAGTCCATTATATCTTTTTAAATTTATCAGTTATTTTTTTTGAAGCTATTTTTTTTGTTAAATCATAATCATGATTTTTAAATCTAACAGGATCTATATAAACTCTTTTAATTATACTGGCTTTAGCTCCACCTTTGTTCATCTTTCTATCATCAGTTTTTATTCCTTGAACTCTTCCAACATAATCTTCAATTTTAATTATGTCATCAACATTTATTCTAAAGTCTCTTTCTAAATCAACTTTATATGACTGGACTTCGCCATGAAGGTTAACTGAAATACCGATTCTTGCAGGAATTTCAAGTGATGTAGCCCATATTGTGACAACATCATTTGCAATGGCTTGTTCAACTCTTTTAGTATTTTTCAATTCAAGAGAGTTAATTTCTACTTGACCTAGATTAGATAATAATACATCACCTGTGTTTAACTCGTCATCAGGAGAAATGGGAATAAAAGTTTTTTTAGATGAATCTATTTCACTTATGATTAATCGAAAATCTATAGGTTTAGCTATTTTAACAGACTCTTTAAAAACATTTGAACATTCCCTACACTTCAACAGAAAATCATTAATTTCATCTTTTTTTGATGAAAAATTCTTTGATTTAAGTGTTTCTAAATCATCACTACCACAAATTGGACATTTCATTTTATACCTCAAATATCATTTAAAACATAATGTTTAAAAAAAAATTAAAAAAAAATGTTAAAATTATAAAAAAAATTTAACTATAATATAATATAAAAAAACTATAAAATATCAATTAAATAATTATAAAAAAAATTTAATAAAATTATAATAATCTTAAATAAACTCATACTAAAAATATAAAAAAAATATAAAAATTAGTAAAATATTAATAAATTTAAAATTTTTAATAAATTGACATTTATTTATTAAAAAATAAAATGTAATTATATATTATAAAACAATATGTTTTTTATATAATAAAAACTTTAGTAACATATTTTCAAAATTGTAAATATTAAAAAATCTAGAAATTTAAATAAAATTTTCAAAGCAATGAATAATAAAAAATAAATAAAAAAACAAATATTGAAAAAATAATGATTGAAAAAATAATTTTATTTAATACACAGACATAATAGCTATTCTTTTCCTTTTTTGTAATGATTTATTATTCCACCGTCATTTAAAATATCTAAGAAAAATTCTTTAAATGGCTCTATTTTAAATATTTTTCCAGATGTTTCATTAACAATAATTCCACTATTTAAATTGATTTTTACTATATCTCCTTCATCAGCATCTACATCAGCTATAATGACAGGCAATCCTATATTAATCGCGTTTCTATAAAAAATTCTGGCAAAAGACTTGGCAATGATTGCATCAATTCCAGCGTATTTTATGGCTACTGTTGCTTGCTCTCTTGAAGAACCACAACCAAAATTAGAACCTGCAACAATAACATCTCCTTTATTTACTTTTTCTGCAAATTTTTCTCTTTCTCCAGCCATTACATACTTTGCAAGCTCATATGGATCAAAAGTTCTTAAAAATCTTCCAGGAATAATAACATCAGTATCTATATTATTATCAAACTTCCATACTTTACCTTTAATCTCCATAAAATCCCCATTTAAAAAAAAAATGAAAATAATTATCTTAAACAAAAAATAAAAAATTATTTTAAATAAAAAAAAATTATTATTAATAAAAATTATTTTAAGTAAAAAAAAGTTATTATTAATAAAAATTATTGATAAAAATAGTATTTAAATAAAATGAAAATGGTTTTATTAGTCTGACTTTTCATATCCATAGTTTTGAGGTTTTGAGACAAAAACTATCCCATCATCACCTAAATATTCTTTAGTTGACTTATAAACTTCTTTTGTATTTTTATCAGTTATACCATAGAGTGTTGGACCAAAAGAACTCATTCCAACACCATAAGCTCCAAATTCTTTCATTTTTTCCATTAAATTCTTAATCTTTGGAGGTTGAAGCCCTAATTCAACTTTTTTAAAACCTAAATCTTGAATTTGATTAATATACTTTCCAAATTCTTCAATATTTTTTTCTAATAAAAATGGAATTAAATTCATAAAAATAATGTGAGATAATTTTTCTACCTCAAATCGAGGAACTGGGCAATTCTCTGCAAAAAGAATATCTTCTTTTACACCAGTGACAGTATTATCTCCATTGGCAATTGCTAATACAATATTCCAATCTTCAGGAAAATCAAATTTTGAACAAAATTGTGGTGGTTTATAATATGTGCCAGAAGAAGGCAATATAGAACCTTTATCCTTTAAATTATATCCTCCATCAACAATGAAACCTCCATTTTCAAAGGCAAAAATTCCTATTCCTGAAGAAATTCCTCTTTTTAAAATTTCTCCTAGTGTAACAATCGAAATATTTTCATGCTCTTTAGAGAGTAATAAATTTTCTTTTGCATAATCATACATCAGTTTTCCAGTAGCAAGTGCAGTCTGAGATCCAGACCCTAAACCAGAATGAGGAGGATATGCATTGTTAACAGTAAAGTGAAAACCTGTGTCTAAATTGAAGTACTCTTTAATTAAGTTAGCAGAATTTTCAATTTTCCTTCTACATTCATCTTGAATTTCATCAGAGTACTGCTTTTTAAAATCTATAGTAATATTTTTTTCAGATGGTTCAAGTTTTAATGAAAAATAAGGATCAGACAAAGTAAGACCTATACCTCCACCTGATCGACCATAAGATCCATTTAAATCTATTAAGGTCATGTGTAATCTTGAAGGCGTTTTAATATTCATAATATCATAGTTGCTTAAAAATAACCTTTTAAATCATTTATTAAATAACTTTTAAAAAAGATTTTTAAATTATCAAATAAAAGTTTAAATAAATTTTAAATCAGCTATTGAGTTAAATAAGGTTTGTACCGTCCAATAATAGCTTTAAATAAAGTTTAAAATATTTAATAAAACAAATTTACAAAATTATTAATTATTATTTAATTATTATTAATTATTATTAATTATTATTAAACAATTTCTCTGGATATTAAAATTTTTAAAATAATGCTAAATATTTAATAAATTTTATAGCCATAAATCTATCTATTATAATTTAGATTTGATTATATAAAACTTTTGCTATTTTATCTTTCAAAGTAATACTGTCAAGTTAAGAAATATTTTCTATTTTTCCTTTGTTTTTCTATTTTTTCTATAATATTCTTTTTTAATTCTTTTTTTTAATTAAAATAGTTTTATATTAATTCTATTAGACTATTAACATTTTTATTAATTTAAATAAATTATAAATCGTAAATTCAAATATAATCAATTTTATATTTGTTAAACATTGTGTTAATATGAAAACCATATTTAGGGGTTGAAAAATTTAATAAATAATGAAATAAGAAAATTTTGCTTAGTAAAAAATAAATTTACTCGTAATTGTAAAATGTCTTTTGAAGATGTTGTTTTTTATATTCTTGGAAATAAAAGTAAAACAACGGCTTTAGAGATTGAAGAGTATTTTAATGAAAAATTTGGAGATAATGAAATACCTATAAGTAAACAAGAGTGTCTGAGTAAAGGTCATTTTTATATTGGAATATTTTAAAAAAAAAGCTGATTCATATGTTTTAGCTGATTATTTTAATAAATATAACTATTTAAATGATTTTAATGAATATTATGTATTTACTATCGATGAATCACGAGAATATTTACTTTTTGTAAAATTGAAAACAACCTAACAATTGATTCAATAATTTTTCCAATCTTTCATTGAAAAACGCTTATTAGAATACGAAAATGTTAAAAAAAAAGCTAAATAGCTGAATACAATAACTAAATAGCTTAATGATTAAATAAAATAGCTAAATTGAAAAGAATTCTTTTGCATTTGATGATGAAACTTTTTCAATGTCTTTTTCTTTAAATCCTTGAATTTTCATTTCATTAGCTGTTTTAGGGACTGATAAGATATCACTTCGCATATAGCTAACATCACTGTTTAACATCTTCTTATCACATCCATAATTTTTAAAAATAGCTATTGCCTCAGATACATCCATTTTTTCAGGTTGAACAGTTATTCCTAATTGGAAATTCTCATCAACAACTTCGGCTATTACATTTAAATTAATATGGTCAATTACAACTAATTTTGGATTTATATTTTCTAAAACTATTTCTTTAATTCTCTTTAAGGTTTCTAATTTGTTTTTTCTTGGAGTATGAACAATTGCTTTAAATTTTTCTTCATCTGCAAGTAGTAGCTGGTTTTTGAAGAATTTTTCTTCCTCAGCTCCACCAGAATCAATTCCTATTTCCCCAATAGCTATTATTTCTTTATTATGGATTAATTTCTTTAATTCATCAAAAACAGGAACATAATTATCTATTATATTTGATGGATGAATGCCTAATGCAACTTCCAATTTTAATCCATTTTTTAAAGCTCTTTCTTTTTCAAATTCTCTTATTCTTCTAAAATGATCCAGTAGAGTAGTTGAGTTAGTGAATTTATATGGATAATAAGCACAGGTGATAGCTGTTGAAACTCCACTTACAGCCATTTTTCTATAATCTTCAAAACTTCTTGAATCACAATGTATATGACTATCTATCATGCTTTTTCTCTTTAATCTATAAATAAAAGTAAAAAATATTTTATTAAAAAAATTTAATCGAAAAATACTATAAAAAAAATATTGTAAAAATTGAAAAATACTATAAAAAAAATATTGTAAAAATTGAAAAATATTATAAAAAAAATACTATAAAGCAAATTTCATTAATCATTTTTATAACATGAATAATTTATTAATTTAATATTAGATTTTTTACTAAATAAAAGTTTATAAATAAAAAATATAATCATTAAGATTTATTATCAATCCCACAATTGGGATGCAAAAGTTTTAAAAAAAGAAAATGAGAGTTTTAAAAATTAAAAAAAGTAATACTTTAAAAAAAAATAAAAACTAAAAAAATAAAAAGTTATTACATAAAAACTAAAAAATGAAAAATAAATATTTTAAAAAAAGTATTATTAATTAGAATTATTAAATATGGGATAAAATTAGTTAATTACTAAAATAATAAGAATTTTATAAAAATTTATCAAAAATAAGAAAATTTAAATTAAATAAAAAAATATATTAAAAATTTCTAAAATTTTTAAAAAATTTTTGTAATACAAAAGTAATACTATTTAAAGATTTTTATTTAAAGATAATAATAAAACTTATAT
>NZ_LWMV01000182.1 GCF_001639295.1 Methanobrevibacter curvatus
ATTAATCAAATTTCTATTTTACTTAAATATAAATTTCTTTAATTTTATATATATTTTTTACTTTATTTATATTTAAAATTTTTAAATTTAAAAATTTTTTAAGAAAAAGGCATTAAGTTAAATAAAAGAGCATAAAAATATAAAATCATTGATAAAAATGCCAATAGTTATTAAAATTAATAATTATCATACTTCTAAAACATTTTAGAATTATTGAAAAAAGAAGCATAAAATATTAAATAGATGTTAAAGATAATTGAGAGATAAATATTAAAATTAAAAAAATGTTCTATTCAAATTGAGTAATTGTTTTTCTTAAATAAAATTAAATAAACATTTCAGATTCTTTTAAAAAAGTTTCAGCTTTTTCAAGGCTGTCTTCTGCCATTTCATTATTTATTTCTTGAAATATATTGTAATTTGACCTTTCTCTTCTTTTATAATAATATTGAAAAAAATGAAGCTATTTTCTCATTAAACTCATCATGAACAACAAAAACAAGACCAAATTTATGAATTGTTCCTGCATGTTTTTTTATTTTATATTTTCTTTTTTTCTAAAAGTGCAGAAGCAATGTAAAAAACAGCATAATAAGAACGATTGATTGAAGTGCAATATATATCATTTTCAAAATTAAATTTAGCATCATATAGCCATTAGTGCCATATCATGTAATGAAATAGATTCTTCATTTAACAATTAAAACACCATCATTGTTTACATTAGAATAAAATGAGTAGTCTTTATATTTTTCAAAGTGTTCTTTAGAAAAAATCATTGGGGAAATAAATTCTCCTGTTTTCATTAAAATATTAAATACTTTTTTATGGATTTCTGTATCAATTTTAAATTCATCTCCTACGTTAGATGTGATGATAACAATATCAATATCTGAATCCTCATTATCTTCTCCACGAGCCACAGAACCATAAAGAATAATTTTTTCAATCTCTTCAAAATCTAAAGAATTAGCAAATTCAATAGCTATTGTTTTCTATCAATTGCTTCTTTTTTTTCAAGTAATTTTGTTTTAGATTCCATACTCTCACCAATAAAATTATGAAATATTTAATTATATTTATAGTTAACATCATATAATAATTTTTTGGTTTTGAAATAAGTGTCAAAATCAGTGCTATTTTTTGTTTAAAACAACATGTTAATTTTTAGTTTTTAGCGAAATATTTTAAGTGTGCAAATACTTAGTATGCAGGTTATAGTAAAATATGATACTATTTTTCTTGGGGGCAATATTTTGACAAAACCAAAATACTCAAATAAAAGAAAGTTTGAATAAATAAAAATAAACAAGAAAAAATGAGTTAAAAAAAAGTTAAAGACATTAAGAATACATTAAAATAATTTTAAAGTAAGAGAAAAAAAGTAGTTTATATAAAAAAATCTAAAAAATTAAAATTAAAAAAAAAAAAAAATAGAAAAAATAGAAAAAGGGAAATAAATTCCCTATGTTTTAAAAAAGAAAAAAATAAAGGAGGAAGTCTCCAAGATTATTTTCCTAAGTTTTCAAGAGCAGCTTCGATTTGTGCGAATATTTGTTCTGTCTTAAAGTGATTTTGGTTCATAGCACCAGATGGACATGCTCCTACACAAGTACCGCATCCTTTACATAATGCGACATTGACAACAGCTTGTTCATCTTCAATACTGACTGCACCATAAGGACATAACTCTACACAAACTTCACATGCACCACAAACATCTTTATCAGTTGTTGCAACAATAGGTTCAATTTCCACTTCACCTTTAACCATAGGAATAGCCGCACGAGAAGCAGCACCAGAGCCTTGTGCAACTGCATCAGGAATATCTTTAGGTCCTTGTGAAACACCAGCAAGGTATACACCATCAGTTAAAGTGTCAACAGGTCTAAGTTTAGGGTGAGCTTCCATTAAGAAACCGTCTCCAGATTTAGATAAACCAATTGTTTGTCTTAATTCATCTGCACCTTCAGGAGGGACAAGTCCAACACTTAAAACAACTAAATCATAATCATATTCAGTTACTTTATTTAATAAAGTGTCTTCAGCTCTAACAGTTAAAGTTAAATCGTTGTTTTCAATGATTTCAGCTGGTCTTCCTCTTAAGAACTTAATACCATATTTTTCTTGGGAGTTTTTATAGAACTCTTCAAATCCTTTACCAAAAGCACGAATATCCATGTAGTAAAGTGTAACTTCAGTATCAGGTTCATGGTCAATGATTAACTGAGCATTCTTCATTGAATACATACAGCAAACTCTTGAACAGTATGGTTTACCAATTTGTTCATCTCTTGAGCCAACACAGTGAATAAATGCAACACGTTTAGGAGTTGAGTGGTCTGATGGAACAATAACATGTCCTTCAGTAGGACCAGATGCATTAATCATCCTTTCAATTTCCATAGCTGTAATAACATTACTGTGTCTACCATAACCATATTCTAACTTTTCAGTTGGGTCGTATGGGTCATATCCAGTAGCAACAATAATGGTACCTACTTCAAGGTCTACATATTCACTTTCTTGGTCGTGTTGAACAGCTCCACGTTCACAGATTTGATCGCAAAGTTTACATTCAATACAATACTCTTTATCAATTGTAGCACATAAAGGAACAGCTTGTGGGAATGGAATATAAGCAGCTTTAAGCATACCAATACCTTCATCAAAGTAATTTGGTACTTCAATAGGACAAACTTCTACACAAGATCCACAGCCAACACAACTTTCTTCATCAACATATCTTGGTTTTTTCTCAACTTTTACAGTAAAGTTACCAATGTACCCATGTACTTCTTTTACTTGAGAATAGGTCATAAGCTCGATATTTTCGTGCTTACCAACATCCACCATTTTAGGGGCAAGAATACACATTGAACAATCAAGTGTAGGGAAAGTTTTATCCAACTGAGCCATTCTTCCACCGATTGTTGGGTTTCTTTCAATTAAATAGGTTTTGAATCCCATATCAGCTAAATCAAGTGCAGATTGAATACCAGCTACTCCACCACCAATAACCATAGCTTTATTCTCCACAGATACTGTAGATGCATCTAAAGGTTCGAGTAATCTTGCTTTAGCAATAGCCATTCTAGTTAAATCTTTAGCTTTGTTAGTAGCATTTTCTGGTTCTTGCATGTGTACCCAAGAATCTTGTTCTCTTAAGTTAGCAAACTCAAATAAAAATTGGTTTAATCCAGCTTCTCTTACACATCTTCTAAATGTAGCTTCGTGAAGTCTTGGAGAGCAAGCAGCTACAACTATTCTATTTAATCCGTATTCTTTTATATCGTCTTGTATTACCTGTTGTCCAGGATCTGAACAGTAATACTTATAATCCTTTGCTATAACCACATTAGGAAGAGTTTTCGCATATTCAGCGACAGCAGGGACATCTACGACCCCACCAATGTTAATACCACAATGGCAAACATAAACACCGATTTTTGGTTCTTCATTTGCAACATTTCTTTCATTTTCTGCCATTTTATCACCTTGTACAAGTAGTGAAATCTAAAATTTTTATAAAAATTAGACAATACTACTTTTTGAAATTTCTATAAATAAATGTTTCTATTATCTTATTGGAGTAAAATATATATATGATAAGATTAAAAATTCATTAAAACTAAAATATTCGTTAAACAAAAGATATAATTTAAAATAAAGATTAAATAAAACTATATATATATAAAAATAAAAAAAAAATAAGTTATAATCCTTAAAAATCATTATATATTACTATTTATTTTTCCAAAGAAATATTAAAAATTATTTAAATGATTGTAAAAAATATAAAGATAATTATAAAAAAACACTTAAAAAAAAGAACTAAAAAAAGTTAAAAATATAAAAATAATTAAAAAATATAAAAATAATCGGAAATGTAAATTCAAAATCAATAAATCCCCAGTTTTATTAAATGTGCCAAACTATTTATTCCTACTCAAATCAATGTATTATAACATACTTTCATCTAAAAGTTTATCCTCTTTATAAACAATATAATTGTCTTTAATATACTTATAAACATTTAATACTGATTTTCCACCATAATACTCCAATTAAACTAACAAACTCTAAGAGTATAAGTTTTGTACATAATTTTTTTTGTTTTTTAATTTTTTGAATCATTTCAACTGTTTTTTATGCCATTGATCTACATCTTATAAAATAGCTATTAGAAATGTCGCATCGGCAAATATCATTTAAACATTTCTTTGTTAATTTTTTCCCTTTGTTGTGTATTTTTTTAAGTTTTTACACTACCACCTTTAAAATATTCCAGATAAAGATCCTGTTATGTCTTCATAAGTTAATTTTTTCTTATATTAATTTATTTCATTAGTAAGAAATCTCACCCATAGGAAATAATTATAATAATCTAAAAAAAAACTTAAATTAAGTGGAAAACATTAATTACCAATGGAATGGTTATAAGACAAAATAAGCTCGATAAAAATAGGCAATCAGTAGTTAATCTATACTCTAATTTATATTTAATGGCTAAAATCAAATTTAGCATTCCTGCAGGCATTGATGCTTCTACAATGGCTACAGTATAGTCTAATCCATTTAAACCAATTAAAGAGATAACAACACAGCAAATGGCTGGTGTTACAAACAATTTGAAAAGAGATATTGGAACAGAAATCTTAATATTTTCCTTAAGTTCATTAAAATCAAGAGATAGACCTAAAACCAACATTATTAAAGGAATAGTAGCTAATCCAAAGTATACTATTACATTATTTGCAATTTCTCCAATTGGAAGATTAAAAACATTCAAGCAAATTCCTAAAATAACTGCCCATAAAACAGGAAAACTTAAGACTTTTTTTATAACCTCTTTGAATTTCCCTTCAAAGATAAACATTAAAATTACACTTAACGAGAGAAAGGAAATAAGTGAAGCCATATCATAAAAAATAGCATTAATTAAAGCTGTTTGTCCGTAAATACCTAAAATTACAGGAAATCCCAAAAATGCGGTGTTACCTAATATAACAGTGATTAAAACACTCCATTTTTTAACTTTTGGAAATTTAATAATGGTTAAAATTACAAACAATATTAGTCCTGTTAATCCTCCACAGATTAAACCTATTATAGGCATAATAGCTAATTTAGGAAAAACATTCATATCTGCATGATAAAGAGAGTTGAAAATCATGCAAGGCATTAATAAATAAATAACAAGATTATTTAAAGAGTAAGCATCCTTAAAACTTAAAACTTTAATTTTTTTTAAAATATATCCCGCTAAAATCATGATTAAAATGGATATAATAGTAGTTTCAACAGCACTCATAATTCTAATTTATTTTATATTTCTCATTATACTTAAATTTGAAGATATAAAAGTTCTTAAAAAAAATAATAAAAAAAATAAAGATAAAAATAAAAAAAAGAAATAAAGAATAAGGAAAAATAAATGTAAAAAGATAAACTAAAAAAAGTAAAATGTGAAAAAAATTAAAAAAAATTCACATATCTAATCAACAATTCCATCAGCAGTGATTTTAAATACACATTCACCTTCAGGTAAATGAGGGCTGTCAACTAAACGAGCTATTCTCTTACCTGCAAGTCCTTTTTTAAGCCAAATTCTGTATGTAGAAGCATGTCCAAGAACATGTCCACCAATAGCTTTTGTAGGACTTCCAAAAAAGGCATCTGGTCTAGCTTGAACTTGATTAGTTAAAAATATTGCAACATTGTAAGTTGTAGCAATATTTTGCAATGTGTGAAGATGTTGATTGAGTTTTTGCTGCCTTGTAGCTAAAGACTCCCTTCCAATGTACTCTGCTCTAAAATGAGCCATTAAAGAATCAACAATAACAAGCTTTATGTTAGATCCCGATTGAATCAACTCATTAACCTTTTCAGCCATTAAAATTTGATGTGCTGAGTTAAAAGCCCTTGCAATATGAATTTTTTGTAAAACTTCTTGATGATCTAATCCAAAAGCAGAAGCTATTTGTTCAATTCTTTCAGGTCTAAAAGTGTTTTCAGTATCTATAAATACACATTCAGCATCTAATCCGCCTTGTTCTTCTGGAAGTTGAACAGTAACAGCTAATTCATGAGATACTTGACTTTTACCACTTCCAAACTCACCAAATACTTCTGTAATAGATTGAGTTTCAATTCCACCTCCAATTAGTTCATTAAATGGTTCGCTTCCAACAGTTATATAACCTACTTCTTTTCTTCTTTCAAGTACATCAAATGCAGTTTCAAAATCAATTTTTTCAGCTTTACGAGCAGCTTCAATAACTTTTTCTGCAACTCCTTCTCCAATTTCTGCTTTAACAGCTAATTCTTTTGCAGTTGCAGTTGCTAATCTCATCATATCTGCAAAACCTGCATCTCTCAATTTTTGAGCAGTTTTTTCGCCAACACTAGGCAATTCTTCTAATTCAACCATAAATATCAATCCTCATCCATAAAAATATATAATAATTAGCTTTTTAAAATTAATAAAAGCATTATTATAAAATAAAATGCTTTATTTTTCAATTAAATTTTAATCAAACTTTTTCAAAAAGTTTGTTTTAAATAAATTTTGATCAAGCTTTTTCTAAAAGCTTGTTTTCAAAAAGTTTGTTTCAAAGCTATTAAAGCTCTTTAGAAATTAATTTCTTAGGTTTTAATCTGATTTCTTCATTAAAATCATCAAAGTCAACATCGGCAATAATAGTAATGGTATAATTCTCTAATTCCTCAAGTTTACCTTCTAATGCTCCTTCATCGCCAGTATCTTCAATTGTTGAAACAATTTCATCTGTAGTGGTTCCTAATAGCTCTTCAGCTAATTTACCAAAGAAAGTAGCTGAAATATCTTCTTCAGATTCATCTTCAATTCTTGTATGAATCATTAAAAGATTCTTAGGTTTATCAAAGCTTTCACCACAGTAATTACATTCATAAACATCATCAACAATCTCAATAGAATTATTACAGCTTGGGCATTGAGTAAGAAGATATTTGTTAGTATTTACTTCTACTATTTTACCAGTGATTTTAACATCTCTATCATCATCTTCAAGATCATCAACTGTCTTAATTTTGTAAATGCTTTCTTCTAGCTCTTCATAAGAAGGTAAATCTACAGTGTCCTCTTCGCTTGCACGTTCAATATTTGAATTTGCACCAATACTTAATTCAAAACCATCATTTCGATAATTAACTCTTGGATTTTGGATTTTAACTGAATCTCCAGCTTCAAAATAAATTTCTGCTTGATTATCCCATAATGAAGTTCTTATACTGCCAGTTTCGTCAGCTAAAGTGATTGATCTAACTATACCTGGACTTCCATCTTGTCTTTGAAATTCACTTGGCTCTTGAATGTCCAAAATTCTTCCAACAACCCTAATTCTACTATCATCTTCTTCAAGTTCCTCAATTTTCTTGGTTGTATAAATATTATCTTCAATTTCACTTAAAGGAGGTAAATCTACAACTTCATTATCTTTTAAATGAATAATCCTTGTGGTTCTTCCTGCATTAAGCTCTACAGCATAAAGACCAACCCTTGTTCTAGCATTTTCAAGATGAACAGCTGTACCAATGATAAAAGTTTCTTGAGCTTTATTATCCCAAAAAGAAACTCTAACAATTCCAGTTTCATCAGCTAATTCTCCAGACCTAACTATACCTGGAGTACTATCTTCTCTTTCAAATTCACGAATCTCTGAAATAGAAACAAGCCTCCCTATAACATCTAATTCTTCACCATCATCTTCATACTCTTGAACATTGGCTATTTTAATTGGTTTCAATTTTTCTTTGTATTCCTCAAAAACATCCATTAAATTGCTGTTATCATCTGGATTAAGGATTAATCTTGTATTCCAATTTGTATTAGCTTTATATCCACTTTCTGAATAATCATCATGCTCAATATTTGTGGATATAATTTTAAGAATATCTCCCTTGTTAATTTCTAATTTAGTATCTTCATTCCATAGAGTTACCCTTATACTACCAGTATCATCAGTAATTTCAATTGACCTTACATATCCTAAAGAACCATCAGTCCTATTAAATTCAATTGTGTCAAGGACTTTAGTGACTATTCCCAATAAGTTAATGTCTTTAGATTCAGTAACTTGTGAAATCTTTGAAATTTCTTCTTCAAACTCAGGTACATCAAAATCTCCTTTAACTATTCTACCACTAAATTGACTAAGAGAAATTTCGTCATTTCTTTCTCTAACATTAGCTGAAAGAAGTTTAACAGAATCTCCTTCACTCAATTCCAATTTTTCAATTAAATTAACATCATTATTCCAAAGAGTGTAAGTTATTTTTCCACTTGCATCTTGAACATCAAAAGATGCAACTTTTCCTTGTTTTCCATTACTATCAAAAGTACGTATAGGAGAAATTCTAATAATTCTACCTACAACATTTGCAGTTGTATCTGGAACTAAATCAGAAATAGATGTAATATTTTCTTGATATTCTGGTAAATTAGCATAATCATCACTGTTTAAGACATTTAAAGTAGAAGTAGGAATTAATCCAACACCTAAATCTCCACGGAACTTTTTTACACTTAAACGGGTAATTTCTACAATATCGCCTTCACTAAATTTCTTTAAAAGCTTAATGTTCTCAGTCCAAAATGTTGCAACAACCTCACCACTTTCATCAGCAAGTTTAACCTTAGCGAATCTAATGTTTTTACCTGCCCTTGTAACAGTGTCTGTAGGATCAGATACAGAAAAAACTCTTCCAATGAGAGTCACATCATCTTCCCCATCATACAAGTCTTTAATTTTTTTTATTTGATCTCCTTCTTTGGCGATAGGTTTAATTTCTTCTTCTTCATCATTAAAAAGACCAACAACCATTTTAGCTAAATCTAAATCATCCATTAAATCGTTGCCAGCATACTCTTCTTTTAATTCATTGAATTTTTTTTCAAATTCTTCTTCAGTCAATTTATCTTCGACTTTTTTATATTTCTCTAATATCTTACTATCCATAGAATAACCTCAAGTTGATATATTTAATTTTAATTCAATCCATATATAAAAGATTTGTAAGAGCATTTGAAAAGTAATATACACTGAAAAAATTCTTTGTATTTATGCTCTTTATTTTAAAATATACTGTTAGTATATACTGTATTTTTAATTTATTAATATTTTTAGTATATTAAAAAATAAAAATTTGTATTCCAGGTTTATTATGAAAAATAAAGTGTTTTAAATAAAGTTAAAAATGATTTATTGTTTATATGGAAATTTCAAATAAAAACATGGCATATTCAACATATAATTATAAAATTAGTTATTATTAGCTATTAAAAATTGAAATAAATGTCTAAAATACATTTAATAGCAAAACTATCTTAAATTAATTGAAAAATAAAAAAATTATTAGACATGTTAATAATATGTTTTCCATAATACTTAATAATACCCATAAAATAAAAAAAACAACAAAGTTAACAAATAATCATTTAATAATATAGTTTAAACCTGAAATTCAAACTTTATTAAAAATAAAGTAATTAGCATATATAAATGTTTTTGCACAACATATCTCTCTTAAACAAAAATTAATATATTAAAAAAAATTTAAATAATAAATAAATTTTATTAAAGAAAAATAATTAAAATTAAACTATAAAATTAAACTATAAAATAAAATTAAATTATAAAATATAAAAAATGTATAAAAGTTAAATAGTAATATAAAATTATAAGTAATAGCTAAAATTTAAAAAATATATAAATTAAATATATAAACTAAAGTTATAAACTAAATTTGATGTATAAAAGTTTCAAACTACAAAATTATAAAAATAAGCTTATGAAAATAAAGTTATAAAAATAAACTTATAAATCAATAAGCATTTTCATTTCCTTTTGTTATAGTTTTAACCATTATTAAAATATCAAAAGAGATATTCCAATGTTCTACATATTCAATATCATATTTAATTCGTTTTTTAATAGATGTGTTACCTCTAAAACCATGAATCTGAGCCCATCCAGTTAATCCTGGTCTTACTTGGTGTTTAACCATATATTTTGGCACTTCGTTTTTAAATTTTTTAACAAAGAATGGTCTTTCAGGTCTGGGACCAACAACACTCATTTGTCCTTTTAAAACATTGAAAAATTGCGGTAATTCATCAATGCTTGTTTTCCTAATAAATTCACCAATTTTAGTCTTTCTTGGATCATTTTCAGTGGTCCATGTTGAATCAGAAGCTAATTCATCTTGAACTCGCATACTTCTAAATTTATACATTAAAAATGGCTTAGATTTAAACCCAATTCTTTCTTGTTTAAATATTATAGGTCCTGGAGAGGTTAATCTTATTAAAATAGCTGTTATAATCATTATTGGTGAAGTTATAACAATAGCTATAAGAGAAATTATAATATCAGAAGATTTTTTAACAAATCCATTAAATGGATTGTCTAATGGAACATAGCGAACATTTATAATTGGCATATCCTCTATCATGTCAATATATGGTTTAGCTGGTAGATATTTATAGTAATCAGGAATTATTTCAGCTGTTACACCATTATCTTCACATATATCAACTAAAGTATCCAAATAATGATAGTAATTCAAAGGAATAGCTATTATAACTCTATCATAAGCATGTTTAGATAAAAAATCATTTAGATTATCAATTGACCCAAGAACTTTTAATCCATTACAGTCATTAACAGTTTTCCCTATGTCTTCTTTTTTTCCTAAAAACCCAGAAATATGATAACCTAAAAAAGGTTTTGTAAAAATTATATTAGCAAATTTACATGCTAAATCTCCAGTTCCAATTATTAAAACATGTTTTAAATTCTTGTCATTAGTCCTAATGTATTTTAAAATTGATCTAGATATGGATCGTTCTAATATCCCAAAAATTGTACTAAAAACTCCAAATAGGAATAACATCCATCTAGAATATTCAGGTCTATCTATAATAAATAAAATAGAAATTAATACAAGAAAAACAATGAAATTAGCTTTAATTATTTGACTTGCCTCAGAAATAAGGGAAGAATGGTCCCTAAATGCCCTATACAATCCTAAAAAATAATAAGTAACAATATAAAAGGGAATAATAAAGATCATTAATAGCAGATATTCATTTAAAGCTAAATATTTACCCAAAGGTCCAAATAAAGTTGTTTGAAAGCGAACAAACCAAGATGCAAATAAAGCAAGTAGTAAAATCAATCCATCTATAATAATTAAAATAGCATTGAAAAATCTTTGATTCTGCTTTATCATTAATACACCATTAAACTCTTTAAAATTTATTTTAAAACAAATCTTATATTTCATAAGCTTAATATTTTAAAATTATATAAAATTATATAAATTTATATTATAAAATAATTATATTAATCATAATATATAAAATTAAATATAATTAATAAAAAAAATTGAAAAATTTATTAAATTAAATGAAAAAATTTAATAAAATACTAATAAAATGCTAATAAAATATTAAAAAAAAATAAAAAAAATTAATAAAATATTTAATAAATATTAATAAAACCTTAGTAAAAATATTAAATAAATTATAAGATAGATAATTATAAGATAGATATTATAATAACTTGTGATTAAATGAAATATAAAAATCTGATTTTTTTAGGAATTGGAATATTAATATTGGCAGTAATGATATATTTCATTGGATTTGAAGAAATCCTAAATGCCTTAAAATTAGCCGATCCTCTTTATATCATCTTAGCTATTCTTGTACAAATTATTACCTACTATTTATTTGCACTTAGATGGAAAATAATAAATAAAATTGCCCATATTAACATTTCTATAAGGAATTTAATTCCAATGGTACTAATTGGAATGGCAATAAACAACATAACACCAAGTGGAAGAGGTGGAGGAGAACCTATAAAAGCATATCTTTTATCAAAAGAAACAGAAAAATCTTTTGAATCGACATTTGCAACAGTAATTGCTGATAGAGCTTTAGACAGCATACCATTCTTAGTTTTAGCCATAATGACAATAATTTTAATGGTCATAAGTTTTAAAATATCTCAATGGATAATAGTTTTACTTATTGCTGGAGTTGTAATTGTTACAATTGCATTCATACTCCTCATTTATATGTCTCTTAATAAAAAAATAGCTGAAAAAGTAATTAAATTTATTTTAAGAATTATTAGAATATTTTACAAAAAAGATAAAGGAATATTAGAAAAAAAAATCACAGATGCCATTGAAGGTTTTCAAAAAACCATGAATTTAATGTTAAAAGACAAAGATGTTAGATACATTGCTCTTCCTCTTTCATTTGTTATTTGGATAAGTGAAATTATAAGGGTATATTTAATATTTCTTGCTTTTGGTTCTGTTGCTTCCCCTATCATAATAGCTGAAGTATTTATTGTATCAACACTAGTAGGAATGATTCCATTGCTTCCAGGAGGTTTAGGAGTTGTAGATGGTATGATGATCCTTCTTTTCTCAGCAGGAGGAATATCTCCACAAATAAGTGCAGTGGCAACTGTAATTGAAAGATTGATTTCATTTTGGATGACTACAATAATAGGATTGATTTTATTACCATATTATGGGTATTCTATTACAGAAAAACTTAGTACGAGCTCGGATTATGAAGAAACAGACCCAATAAATAATTTTTTAGATGAAGAAGAAGCCATTGATAAAATATTTGAAGAAAAAAAATAATTTAAAAATATATTTAATGAAGGAATACTAGATCTAATATAATATTAGTGTTAAGACAATTTAATATTTTTGGTATATTTAAATTCAAAAAAATTAAATTGTCAAAACACTAGTTTTAAATTGTTGTAATTTCCCAACATGAAACTTAACAACATCTCCGTTTTTAATAAATTTATTATATTTAATAGGTATTTTACCACTAATCATTTTAGAAATAGTGTCAGAATCAGTAGAATTACTAATACTGTAAATGGCTGCACTAACACTACCAATAAGTATGAAAATTGATAAAATCGCGATAAATACAAAAATACTCTTTTTTAATATGAAAAATCTCCTAAAAAAATTTAAAAAGATATTGAAAAATATCTTCAAAAATTTATATTATACTCATTCTGGATAAACAACTGGATTGTACCAGATATTCTTTTTATTTCCTTTAAAAATGTTATTTTTGAAAATAGTGCTTCTTTCTTGATATACAATTCCATTTACACAGTTAAGAAGTTTATTTTTAGTTAGGACATTCTTATTACCGTTGATATCAATGCCATTTTGAGCTTGGGAAATAATATTTTTGTATATGGTATTATGTGATCCATAAATGCCAATGCTAGTTATATCGTTTTTATAGATTTTGTTTTTATAAACTTTGTTTAGTTTGCCTTGGATGGTCATGTCTGCTTTGTAAAGTTTGTTGCTTATTATTAAATTCTTATTTCCATTAGTGATAATGTAAGAGTTTATTAGTGTATTTTTATTAAGATTGGTTCCATATCCTCCAGTTTCTATGTTTCCTTTAGTTATTTTGTTTTTATAAATTTTGTTTAATTTGCCTTGGGTGGTGATATATGCTTTGTAAAGTTTGTTGCTTATTATTAAGTTTTTATTTCCTTTAGTGGTGGTGTAAGAGTTTGTTAATGTGTTTTTATAAATAATGGTTCCATGTCCTCCAGTTTTTATGTTGCTTTTTTTTATTTTGTTTGAGTATATTGTGTTGTTTTTTCCCTGTGTGTCAATGTCTGAAAGAGTAAAGTTGTTTTTGTATATTTTGTTTTTGTTTCCAGATATTTTAATTCCGTTTTTGTAAAAAGTTATTTTGTTAAAATAGCTATTGTTTGTCTTTGCTTTGATTGCAATATCATAATTTTTTATGTTTAATCCGTAAATTTTTACTTTTTTGGCTTTGATGTTGATGAAAATACCGTTGCCTTTGCCTATGAATTTAACTTTGTTTATTTCTTTTTTGTTGGTGGTTAGTTTGATTCTTTTTTTGATTGTTAATTTTAAGTTTTGGTAGTTTCCTTCTTTGAATTTGATTATGTCTCCATTTTTAATGAATTTGCCGTTTTTTATTGGTAAATCTCCGCTAATCATTTTAGAAATGGTGTCAGGATCAGTAGAATTGTTAATACTGTAAGTAGTGGCACTCACACAACTAGCACATAGCAATACTATAAATATTGCAACAGCAAATAAACATATTTTTTTAGTTAACATTTGAAATCACTCCTTTTTTATATAAATATTAAATTAACTTTCATTAGAACCCATAATTAAGATGATTTTCTAAATCTTTATTTGCAACATATTTTAATATTATTTTTTTGCAGATTTTATATAAATATATTGCTTCATTGCACTGTAATAAAATATTTATATCAGTTAAATGGACATGAGTCAAAAAAGTAAAGAATATCTCTTTGTTATAGGAGATATTCTTAATTCATGAAGTAATTTTTTTGTTAATAATATAGTTCGTATTTGCCTTTGTCTTCTATTTTTGTATTTTTTTTATTGTCTTTAAATTTGTTTTTAAAAAGTTTATTTCCTTCAAAATATTTAATTCCAATTTCGTTTCTATAAAGTTTGTTGTAAGATGCTGTATTTTTTTCTCCCCATATGTTTAAACCACGTGCAGAATTTTTAATAGTATTGTATTTAACAGTGGAATATTTGCCTTCTGTGATATAAATACCATCATATGCATTTATGTAATAAATTTTGTTATAGGATATTGAGTTTCTATCTCCTCCAGCATCAATGCCATTCATGCATTTGTATGCTGTATTTTTGCTAATTTTATTGTTATTTCCGTAGAGGGAAATTGCATAGGATTCTGGGGCTTTGATCTTATTGTGACTTATCAAATTATTATTTCCATTAATAAGGATTAATGGAGAAAGAAATCCACCTTTGTTTATTCTGTTGGAGGATATGATGTTGTTTTTTCCGCATACATAGATGCTTATTTCATTTTCAGAGAATTTGTTGTGGGTTATTTTGAGTTTGGATCCTTTGATAGAAATTCCTTTGAAGGAGTTTTTGTAAAAAGTCATTTTGGTTATTTTGGCTGAATTGATTATGCCAGAGATTCCATATTTATAGTTTCTTATTATGATATTGTTGATGTTGACTTTTTTGTTTTTATTGGTTAAGTTTATGGCAGTTCCTGTATTGTTGCCAATGAAGGTAACTTTAGCTTTTTTATTGGTTTTGGTTATTGTAATGCTTTTTTTAACAATAAGCTGTAAATTTTTGTAGTTTCCTGGTTTGAATTTAATAACATCACCGTTTTTAATGAAGTTGTTGTTTTTTATTGGTATTTTACCGCTAATCATTTTGTTAATGGTAGTTACATCGGTAGAGTTACTAATTGTGTAAGTTACAGCACTAGCAGAAGCAACAAACATTCCTAAGAAAATTATAGTTAAAAGTATGAGAACTATTTTTTTAAGCATAAAAAACACCTTTTATATTATTTATTATTTTTAATATTTTCAAATTATTAATTACGATCTAATGGTGATAATAAACATTACAAAACCAAATGAAGATGTTTATAACAACTTGAATCTATATTCTTAAATCATCACATTTTTAATATTATCTTTTGCATGTTTTATATAGATATATTGCTTTATTGCAGTGTGTATAATATTTGTATCAGTATTAAATGGGTATTATTAAAAAAAGTAAAGAATGTCTCTTTATTGTGTGAGACATTCTTAATTCATGAAGTAATTTTTTTGTTAATAATATAGTTCGAATTTGCCTTTGTCTTCTAGTTTTGTATTTTTTTTATTGTCTTTAAATTTATTTTTAAAAAGTTTATTTCCTTCAAAATATTCAATTCCAATTTCGTTTCTATAAAATTTGTTGTAAGAAGCTGTATTTTTTTCTCCCCATATGGTCAAGCCACATATAGAATCCTTAATAGTGTTATATTTAACAGTAGAATATTTGCCAACTGAGATATAAATACCATCAAATTCGTTTATGGAATAGATTTTGTTGTAGGATATTGAGTTTCTATCTCCTCCAGCATCAATACCCTTCGCACATTTGTAAACTGTATTTTTGCTAATTTTATTTTTATTTCCGTTGACTGTAATTGCATAGGATTCTGGGGCTTTAATTTTGTTGTAACTTATCAAATTATTATTTCCATTAACCAGAATTAATGAAGAAAATCCACCATTATTTATTCTGTTAGAGGATATTATGTTGTCTTTTCCACGTACATAGATGCTTATTTCATTTTCAGAGAATTTGTTGTGGGTTATTTTGAGTTTAGATCCTTTGATAGAAATTCCTTTGAAAGAGTTTTTGTAAAAAGTCATTTTGGTTATTTTTGCTGAATTGATTATGCCAGAGATTCCGTATTTATAGTTTCTTATTATGATATTGTTGATGTTGACTTTTTTGTTTTTGTTGGTTAAGTTTATGGCAGTTCCTGTATTGTTGCCAATGAAGGTAACTTTAGCTTTTTTATTGGTTTTGGTTATTGTAATGCTTTTTTTAACAATAAGCTGTAAATTTTTGTAGTTTCCTGGTTTGAATTTAATAACATCACCGTTTTTAATGAAGTTGTTGTTTTTTATTGGTATTTTACCGCTAATCATTTTGTTAATGGTAGTTACATCTGTAGAGTTACTAACTGTGTAAGTTGCAGCACTAGCGGAAGCAACAAACATTCCTAAGAAAATTATAGTTAAAATTATGAGAACTATTTTTTTAAACATAAAAAAACACCTTTTATATTATTTATTATTTTAATATTTTCGAGAGTGTAAACTTTTGTGGAGCTTTTTCTAAAATTTTCAGTTTTTTCTTATAAATATTTATAACTGAAAAGTGATTTTTTCAAAAAACTCCACACTTTTTTACAGACTCATATTTTCAAATTATGAATTACGACCTAATGGTGATAATGATTCTCTTTTTTACAAGTGTGAGAATAGAATATACCATTTATATGAGAAGTTCCAGCACCACTACCACTCCATCCACTAGGTTTACCTGGATCTTTACTTGCAGTTGTATCTAATATTGTTTGTTTTGCATTGCTTTCATATGCTTTTACATATACATGCCCATAATCCGCATAACACTTACCTGCTTCTGCATGGATGAAATATGATGGAACACCAGCGGTACGCAATAAAGAAACCAATAATATGGACTGGTCAACACAATTAGCATGATCTTTGTCCCATTTATTTATTCTCCAATAAACATCTGTTGCTTTGAAATGACTATTCTTATAAAATTGATACTCAATATTACTTCTTTGCCATTTAAAAATTTTCCTCATCTTCTTTTCACCTGTAATTTCTCCACTAATATTTTTACATACAGATACAACTACTTTTCTCATATCACTACTATTCACTTGAACACGGCTATCCTTAGATGTTGTTTTATTAGATAATAATTTGCTGTATTCATTAGTTAGGTAGTATATGTCAGGTGGTAGAAGCTACATAAGCTTTTTGTGTGTATTTGCTTGTTTTTCCATTTATTTTAGTGGAAATTTTTAAAGTGGTAAAAACATAGGGTTTTAATTTATTATTGACACCTGTGTTAAGAGTTTCAGTATGCTTGCCATAGTATGTTTTTTTGTAGCTACTTGGAAATTTCTTTATTTTAATAGGAGAATATTTCTTGGTTTTTGAATTTTGGACATACCATTTTCCTGATATGCTTGGGATTTTGGTTTGTTTTACCCATTTATTATTTATTTGTTTATACCAGCCGTTTTTATTTACTTGGTAGCTAATATTGATTTGGGAGCTTCCTGCTTCTTTTGTCATTAGGTTCCAGTAGCTGTCAACTTTATGGCTTGTTATTTTAGCATTGGCTATTAAAGAGCTTGAAGCTGCTGAGTATAAGTTATTTCCATTGTATTTTACTGAGAAGTTGTATTTGTAGTTGTCTGAATTTTTTGTCAGTCCATTAAAAGTGCTTAGTGTATTTTGCTTGAGTTTGATAGTGGCTGTTCCACTGGAGTTAGTTGTGGCAGAATATTTATTATTTAGCACTACTTTTTCTTTTATTAAAGCACTGTTAGGTGTTTGTTTTTTATTATTGATGACTGTATTTCCTGAGCTTGTTTGCCAAATGGCATTTGCGACATTGTTATTTTTTGTTAGAACTACTTTGACAATAGTAGGACTAGAAGATTTCTCAGTTTCTACAGCATAATAGTATTTCACACCATAAGGTAAGGTAACTACCATAACAATATTCATTTTAATGCCACTAAAGGTAACATTGGTTAAATTCAAAGTTTTATTAGAGTATATCGCACTTCCGTACTTTCCACTGGTATTTTTAAAGTTGGAGTTGGTTATTTTGCAAATGGCATTGGAATATATTGTTCCACCGTTTGAATTGGCTTTGTTGTTGTTGAAAGTTGAATTTATGATTTGTAGGTCATTTAAACTGTATAATACTCCTCCACCACCGGTAGCACTGTTTAGGGAAAATAAAGAGGATGAAATAAATAGTTTGCTTTTAGAGTATATTGCTCCACCGTTTATAGCACGGTTGTTTGTAAAATTAGAAGTTCCAGAGATATTAGTAACTCCTCCATTAAGATATAAAGCTCCACCATTGGTCTTTGCCGTATTGTTAGAAAATACAATTGAATTAATATTTAAATTGTTATTAGTATATATACAAGCACCATTAACAGCAGAATTACCTGTGAAAACTGAGTTAGAGTTTATACTGGTAGTTCCTCCGTTTGTGAAAATGGCTCCACCATTTGAATTAGCATTATTCTTATTAAAACTAGTAGCAATAATATTTAAATCATTTAAACTGTAAATAGCTCCACCATTAGCTGATGCATTATTATTTAAAAATAAAACATTATTAACAGCTAATTTACCATTACTGT
>NZ_LWMV01000183.1 GCF_001639295.1 Methanobrevibacter curvatus
GAATATGAATACTCATTTATAAAAATTTCCATTAAATTATTTTATTTTTAAATTAAAATCAATATTTTATTGCTTTATCATTATTATTTTATTATTATTAATAAACTAAATTTATTTTAATTATTCTAATTATTCTAAGTTTTTTTAATCATTTTTCATATTTTTAAAGAATTTTTATGAAACTAAAGGTTCTTGGAGAGAAAGAATGTCTAAATATCAAGATTATGTAAGTCAACTTAAAGAAATATCTAAAAATCAATCTCAATGGATGGAAAATAGTATTAATTTAATAGCCAGTGAAAATATTACAAGCTCAGCTGTTAAAGAAGCTCTTTCTTCTGATTTCTCCCATAGGTATGCAGAAGGATTAGTTGGACAACGCCTTTATGAAGGGTGTAGATATATTGATGAAATGGAAAAAATAACAATTAATCTTTCAAAAGAGGTTTATAATGCTAAATATGCTAATGTTCAACCTACTTCTGGTGTTGTAGCTAATTTAGCAGGATTTTTTGCTTTTTCTAAGCCTGGTGATTCTTTAATAGCTTTAGAAGTTCCAAAAGGTGGGCACATAAGCCATTCTAAAGTCAGTGCTGCAGGTATTCATGGGCTTAATGTAAAAAAACATCCTTTTGATTTTAATACAATGAACATTGACACCGATGCAATGATTAAATTGATACGAGAAGAAAAACCAAACATTGTTCTTTTAGGTGGCAGTCTATTTTTATTCCCTCATCCAGTTAAAGAAGCAAAGGAAGCTGCCGATGAGGTTGGTGCAAAGGTCATGTATGATGGAGCTCATGTTTTAGGTTTAATAGCGGGTAAAACATTCCAAGATCCTTTAAAAGAAGGGGCTGATGCTCTTGTAGGTAGTACTCATAAGACTTTCCCAGGAACTCAAGGAGGAATAATTCTTTCTGATAACTTAGAGTATGAAAAAGCTCTTAACGATGCAGTTTTCCCTGGTGTTGTTAGTAATCATCACTTACATCATGTTTTAGGTTTAGGAATAGCTACTGCTGAAATGTTAGAATTTGGTCATGATTATGCTAGTCAAACAATTAAGAATGCTAAAGTATTGGCCGAGGAGTTACATGCTCTTGGATTTAATGTCTTAGCTGAAGATTTAGGATTTACAGAGTCTCATCAAGTAGTTTTTGATATATCAGATATTGGAGATGCATCTGTTTTAGCTAAAACTTTTGAATCAAATAATATTATTCTTAATAAGAACTTATTGCCTTATGATGATGTAAATCATAGTGATAAGCCATCAGGTATTAGATTAGGAACTCAAGAAATTACAAGAAGAGGAATGAAAGAATCAGAAATGAAAGAAGTTGCTAATTTCATTAAACAAGTAGCTATTGACAATAAAAATGTCACTGATGATGTCACTGAGTTCATGAATCAATATTCTAATGTTCATTATGCTTTCTCTGACGGTGATGCATATAAATACATTAATATTTAATTAAATTTTTTATTTTTCTTTAATTTACTTTATTTTAACATTTTTTTTTAATTTATTTTATTTTAATTATTATTTTAATTATTTATTTTAACATTTTTTTATTTTTCTTTAATTTACTTTATTTTAATTATTTTTTAAATTTTATTTCTTTGGTTGGGAAATGATTCTTAAAAAACGATAGAGGATAAAATGAGAATAGGATGGGCAATTACTGGAGCAGGTCATTTTTTAAAAGAAAGTGTTGAAATTCTTATTGGATTAGCTAAAAAATATGAAGTAACTGTTTTCCTTTCCAATGCAGGTGAAGAAGTTCTAAAAATGTATGGGCTTTTTGAATCTGTATCTAAAATCACAGGAGGATACTACAAAGAACTTGCTTTAGACAGTGAACAAAGTTTTAGTTATCCAATTACAGGAAGACTTTCTCTGGGCAAGTATGATCTTTTAATTGTTTCTCCTACAACTTCAAACACCGTTGGAAAGATTATTCATGGGATTGCTGATTCATTAGTCACAAACTGTGTTGCTCAAGCTGGAAAAGGGGGAGTAAAAACCTTAATTGTTCCTGTTGATTTAGAACCTGGAGATGTTGAGACTGTTTTACCTTCTAAGCTTGAACTTGATAAATGTGAGGACTGTGAGATATGTGAAGCAGCAGAACTATGCCCTAATAGAGCTATTATTCCAAAAACTGAAATTGATTTGCTTAAATGTATAGGATGTGGAAACTGTAAAAATTCCTGTCCATTTAGTGCAATTTCAGAGGGAAAAATTATTACAATTCACATGAGAGCTATTGATATAGAAAATACTGAAAAATTAATGGGTATGGAAGACATTCATGTTTTAAAAAATCCTAATGAATTAAAAGAATTTATTTGAGTCCTAAATATTTTTAATTAGATTCTTTAATAAGATTCTTTAATTAAATTTTTTTATTAATCTATTTAAACAGTTCAATTATTCTATTTTTATCTTCCATTTCTTTTTTAGATTTAAAGTAAGCTTCTACAAAATAAATTAACAATTCTTCTCTATGAAAAACAAATGTAAATCTAAAACCTGATCTATTTCCTTTTTTAATCGCTTTACACCGAAATTTCTTTACAATAAATGCTGGCAGTGTTACATTTTTTCCTAAACCTGCAATTTGTTCATATTTTGATTGGGGAAATTTTTGCTTATTGTAATTTAAATCAACAGCCATAGCTTCTTTTAACAAATCAAAATCGTCTTTTAGTGACGGACACTTTTTAACTAGCTTGTTAAATTCATTTTTAAATTTATTACTACATTCAAATCTGTATTTAAGCATCTTGTTTCCTTTTCATGTTTCCTTTTCGTATTCTCTTACAGAGTATTCATCATCTCTATAAAATACAAATTCATAGTCTATTTTTTCTTTGTTTTTTGTTGCCCTCCAAGGCATGTCTCCATGAGAATAATCACTTATTGTAGTGGCATTCATTTTAGACAATTTTTCAAGGACTGTATTTGTCACTTCAAGTTCTTCTTCACTTAATAGCTTAATTTCAGGAATTTTTAGAGAGAGATATTTGTATTTTGGATAATTAATGACAAATTCTTTTTCTTCTTTTATTTTTCCCTCATTGACTAATTCCTCTTTAATTATTTCAAAATGTTTTGGAATAGGTCCTTTGTCTCTTCTGATATAAGTTTCATCTGTAATAGATTTTTCATATATCTCATAAAAATTAAAATCAGAAAAATACAATAGTTTATATAAAACTGTTTTTCCAAAGCTGTTTTTATAATCACATTTTGATATTATATACGAAACAAGTTCTTTCATTTTTTCATTATTAAACATGTTTTCACCTATTATTAATATGTTGAACTATTTAATAAATTTTTCTTTTTTCTATTATCATAATTGGAAACTAATTTAGAGCTTGCTTTATATAAATAAATATCCTTTTTAGATATACATCTTTAGTTAAAATACTTATAAATTTATTTCATTTAAATCTATTTTATCATTTAAATCTATTTATTACTTAAATTTATTTTATCATTTAAAATCTATTTTATCATTTAAATTTATATTGTTTTCTTTTATTGTGTCTTTTTTTAATTCTATTATAAATCTTGCAGGTTTTTTTGGAGTGTAAGTTTGCCAAGGCTTTAAACTTGTCATTTCAAATACTTTTTTGTTTTTATCTAAGAAAATTATATCCAATGGCTGTTTCATAAAAAACATATGAATTGATGAACGATTTTTGTATTTACTTTTGGGAATTTTTAATACTATGCCATTTTCAATTTTACTCTTAAACATTAATCCTTTGAAACGTTTTAAAAAGCTATTGGCACATTTTACATTTCCTAGTGTCTTGTTTTTTGTTTTATTAGTTAAGGTTTTCATATATTAATATTGACTATTTTAACTTTTTTTAAATTTTTCTATTATGTGCTTTTTAAGAGCCTAAATTTTTATATAAAACTATTTATTTAATTTTACATAAAACTATTTATTCAATGGAAACATTTATTAATAATGTTCAATATAAATAATTTAGTAATATTTCAAGAAATTAAAGAAGTTCATTATAAACTTTATTAAACTACTTATATTTATTAAAACTATTTATGCTTGTGTAAAAATAAGTATTTAACTAAAATATATTGTGAGAAATTATTATGGTAAAAAATATTATTGTAAAAGAACTTAATCAAACACCAATTGAAGATTTGGAAATTGAAATTGTAGAAAGAAAAGGTATAGGTCATCCAGATAGCATTAGTGATGGAATAGCTGAATCTGTAAGCCGTGCTTTATGCAACTTATACATTGATGAATTTGGGTTTGTTCTTCATCACAACACAGATGAGGTTCAAATTACAGCAGGAGAGTCAAATCCTAAGTTTGGTGGTGGAAGTGTTATTAAACCTATTGATTTCCTTTTAACAGGTAGAGGAACTGCAGAATATGAAGGCAAAAAACTTCCTTTAGATGTTGTAGCTATTGAAGCGGCTAAAAACTTTTTAAAAGAGAATATAATCAATTTAAACCCTGAAACTGATGCTGTTGTTGAATGTAAGATTGGACATGGTTCTGGAGACCTTGTAGATGTTTTTGATAGAGATGAAAGAAAAACCAATGTAATTCCTAAATCTAATGATACTTCTTTTGGTGTAAGTTATGCTCCATACTCAGAAACTGAAAATATTGTATTAAAAACAGAAGAGTTATTGAATTCAAGAGCATTTAAAAAGAGATATCCTGGCGTTGGAGAAGATATTAAAGTAATGGGTTTAAGAAACAAGGATAAAATCACCTTAACCGTTGGAGCAGCTTTTGTATCTCAACATATTGCTGATATTGCAGAGTATAAAGAAGTTAGACAGGCTGTTTTAAATGAAGTATCTGACCTTGCAACTAAAGAAAGTGATAGAGAACTTGAAGTTTATGTTAATACTGCTGATGAGGATACTAGTAAAGATGAGTCAGGATACTACCTTACAGTAACTGGAACCTCTGCTGAAATGGGAGATGATGGTTCTGTTGGACGTGGAAATCGTGCTAATGGTTTAATTACTCCAAATAGACCAATGTCTATGGAAGCAACCTCTGGTAAAAATCCTATTAATCATGTTGGTAAAATTTACAATATTTTATCTTATGAAATAGCTCATGATGTAGCTAAAAATGTTGATGGAGTTAAACAAATCAACATGATGATTTTAAGTCAAATTGGTCAACCTATTGATAACCCAATAGCTGCTAGTTCTCAAATTATTGTTGAAGACGGATATAAATTTGATGAAGTAAGTAAAAAGGTTGAAAGTGCCATTGATTCATGGTTAGATGACTTAAACAACAATATTATTTTAGATAAAGTAATTTCAGGAAAAGCAAGAACTTTCTAATTTTTATTTATTAATTCAATTTAGAATTTTTTAAATATTTTTTTATTTTTATTTTATTTTTATTTTCTTTTTTTTATTTTTATACTTTTTTTTACTTTAAATATTTTTATTTTATTTAATGTTTTTTTAACTTTTAAATTCTTTTATTTTATTTAAATATAATTATTATAACTTGTATAATGATAAATAATATTTAAATTATACTTTTTATGATAACTAATGTTTATTTTAAGTTTTTTTTTATTTTAGCTGTTTTTTATTAGCTTTTACTTTTTTTACTTTTTGAATAAAATCGATATGTTTATATATTCATTTCAATAAATTAATATATATAATTCTATTTTAGGTGGATAATTTATTTTATTTTTTTATAGGTTTTATTAATAAGATATTTAATTCATATAAAATATAATTTTAAATTTTTTTAAGGCTTTTTTATAAGTTTTTTAAGGTTTAAGCTTTTTAAAGGTTTTTTTTGAGGTTTTTTATTTAATTATTTATAATTTAATTATTTATAATATATATTAATAAGGTGTGTGTAGAATGACTGTAATTATTGATTTAGATAAGTGTGGACATATTAGTAACTGCCCTGGACAAGGGTTATGTATTCAACTTTGTGATCAAAAAGCTTTGATTGAAGAAGATAATGATGTAAAAGTTATTGATGAAAATTGCAATGACTGTGACTTATGTCTTATGAACTGCCCCAATCAAGCAATATCCAAGTCCTAAATAATCACAAGTAGTTTTAACTAAATTTAAGTTTATTCACAATTATAAACTATTTAAAGTGATTTTTATGGCTGCTGTTTCTAGAGATGGTAAAGAGTTAAGAGAATTGGATTATAAAAAGGATACATGTGTTGGATGTGGAATTTGTGTGGGAGTATGCCCTACATCATCTTTAAGGCTTGGTCCTGTTCTTCCAATAGCTCGTGGTATTGTTGATATGGATTTATTGAACATTAATCATAATAACTGTGTTTTATGTGGTTTATGTTCTTCTGCTTGTCCTTTTTCAGCTATTGATTTGAAAATTAATGGGGAAAATATCAAAGACAGTAAATATTACCCTAAATGGGATATAGGAACATCTATTGATTCTAATGAATGTATTTACTGTGGTAAATGTGAGATATACTGTCCAAGGGATGCAATTTTTGTAAATAGAACTCTACCTAATAGAAAGGATTTGGTTATTGGTGAAATCCGAACTGATTCAGATAAATGTATAAATTGTTCAATTTGCACAGAAATGTGTCCTGCTGAAGCTATTTCCATTTCAACTAGATCTAATACTAGTTCTGATAGATATGAAACTTCATCAATAAATGTTGATTTAGATAAATGTGTTTATTGTAAGGTTTGTCAAAAAGCATGCCCTGAAGATGCAATAAGAATTATATGTACTACATGTATGAACCAAGATGATATTCCAAAAGTTGAAATTACAGGTAATGTTATCTTAGAAGATGATGTTTGTATTAACTGTGGATGGTGTGACAATATTTGTCCAACAGGTGCAATTAAAACTAAAAAGCCATTTGATGGAGAACTGAACTTTGTTGAAAATGAAGAACATTTTTGTAAAGGTGATTCCTGTCATGCCTGCCAAGATGTTTGTCCTTGTAATGCTGTAACAATAGAAGATGGACATTCAGTGGTAAATAAAGATGTTTGTACATTATGCGGTGCATGTAAAGGAGTTTGCCCGCAAAAAATCATTGATATTAAACGTAGTACTATTAATTTAGAAAATATCAAATCTAAATCCTGGCAAAGCATTTTAGGTACTTTATCAGATTAAATTATTTTTTTTATTCTTTTTATTTTATTCTTTTTTTATTCTTTTTTTTATTTTTATTTTTACCTTTTTCCAATTTTCATTTTTATTTTTTTATATTCTTTTTTTTATAATCTTTTTTTATAATCTTTTTAACCTAAGACAATTTAAATACTTTTTTTTTAAAAAAATTTTTAAAGTATAAAAAATATATTTATATATTATTAATTATTTTGTTAATATTTTAATGATATAATTATTTTTGATTTAATGATATAATTATTTTTGAAACCAATATTAAAAAGTAAATTGACAAGTTTTTTCATCTTGATTGGATTATAATTTAAATATATATTTAATCAAATTAGTTTGAAAATCCTTAATTTTAATGATATAATTATTTTTATTAGTTTTATTTTAGAAGATAAATAATTAATATCAATATTTTTATCTTATTAATTGTTAAAATATTGTAACTATTAATTTTTATTTTTTTTAAATAGTCTCATAATATTTAAATGATTATTTACCAAATATAATTAATTTTCTGATATTATTCTTTTTATTGTTTTCTATAATATTTTTCTATAATATTATTTTCACGATTTATGATTTAAAAGGAGATTTATCATGTCTATTCAAGAGGCAAATAAAAGTGTCAACCACAAAGAATTAGAAAAAAAGATCCAAGATTTTTGGAAAAAAAATGAAATATACTTAAATACCAAAAAACTTAGGGGCAATGGTCCACAATATTCTTTTTTAGATGGTCCTCCTTATTGTAGTGGTGTAATTCATTTAGGAACGGCTTGGAATAAGATTATCAAAGATACTCATCTTAGATACAAATCTATGAATGGCTTCAACATTAAAAGACAGCCAGGATGGGATGCCCATGGACTTCCTATTGAGCATAAGGTTGAACAGCTATTAAATATTTCAAATAAACAAGAAATTGAAGAGGAATATGGAATAGCTAATTTTGTGGATAAATGTAAGGAATTTGCCATTAAAAACAAAGATGCAATGACTGCTCAATTTGAATCCCTTGGAGTTTGGATGGATTGGAATAAACCGTATATTACAATAGATCCAAAATACATAGAATCTGCTTGGTGGACACTTAAAAAAGCCTCCCAGAAAAATTTGCTTGTAAAAGACCTTAGAGTGGTTAGTGCATGTCCAAGATGTGAAACCGCTCTTGCAGCTGCTGAAATTGACTACAGTAATGAAATAGATCCTTCTATTTATGTTAAATTTCCCTTAGATAAAGAAAACTCTTATGGGGGCAATAGTAGCAGTAATAATAACAATAACAATAATAATAACAATAATAGTAATAGTAATAATAATAATGCTTTCAATGGCATAGGTGAGGATATTTATTTTTTAGTTTGGACTACAACTCCATGGACTCTCCCAGCTAACTTAGCCATTAGCTTTAATCCTAAATTTATCTATTCACTTGTAAAATTCGAAGGAGAAGTCTTAATTTTAGCAGAGTCTTTGATTGAAGAGATATTCGAAGACAAAGAGTATGAAATAATTAAAACTGTTTCTGGAGATTATCTTGAAGGATTGTCATATATTCCTCCTCTTTTAGATGAAATTCCTAAACAAAGAGAGTTTAAATCAATTAAAGATAAAGATAAAAATAGCTATTTATTTAAACTTCTACCTGGAAATCATGTTGAATTAAGTGAAGGAACTGGTCTTGTTCATACTGCACCAGGTCATGGACCTGATGATTTTGAAATGGGTCAAAAATATAGCCTACCAATATTTTCTCCTATTACAATAGCTGGTAAATATAGTGAAGATGGTGGAAAATATACTGGTCAGTTTATTAAAGATGCTGATAATACTATACTGGATGATTTAGAAGAAAAAAAAGTTTTATTTAAACAAACAACTATAGAACATAGGTTTGGACATTGTTGGAGATGTAAAACCCCTATTATTTATCTTGCAACTGAACAATGGTTTTTAAAAATTACTGAAATCAAGGATAAAATGTTATCCCAGCTTGATAATGTAGAATGGATACCAGAGTGGGCAGGTCAAAGTAGATTTAGAGATTGGGTAGAAAATGCTCGAGATTGGACTATTTCAAGGCAAAGATATTGGGGTATTCCTATTTCTGTTTGGGAATGCCCAGATTGTGGTGAAATTAAAGTTGTTGGATCTGTTGATGAGTTAAAAGAAAATTCAATAGATAAAATTAAAGTTAAAGATGAAGAGCTATTACATAGACCTGCAGTTGATGATATAAAGATTAAATGTCATAAAACAGGATGTAATGGGGTTATGAGTCGTGTTCCAGATGTATTGGATGTATGGATTGACTCTGGAGTTGCTGGTTGGGCATCTAAATATTATCCTAAAGAAAAAGATGCTTTTAATCAGTGGTATCCTTATGATTTTATTACAGAAGGTCATGATCAAACAAGAGGATGGTTCTACTCTCAGCTTGGTGCTGGGGTAGTCTCTATGGATAGAGTTCCATATAAAAAAGTCTTAATGCATGGTTTTGTATTAGATGAAGATGGAAAGAAAATGAGTAAATCTTTAGGAAATGTTGTATCACCTGAAGAAGTAATTGAGAAAGTTGGTGCTGATGTTTTAAGATTTTATATTTTATGGGCTTCAAAACCTTGGGATGATTTGAAATTTGTCTGGGATGAGCTTAATAACATCAATAAAATGTTTTCAATTCTTTGGAATGTATATGTATTTTCAACAACTTACATGGCATTAGATAATTTCAATCCAGATATATGTAGTGAAGATAAGATAAGTCTTAGAGATGAGGATAGATGGATTATATCTCGTGCAAATTTACTTGTTAAACATGTTGGTAAAGATTTAAATGATTTATATTTCCATAAAGCAACAAGAAGAATAAATAAATTTATTTTAGATGATTTAAGCCGTTGGTATGTTAGATTAATCCGTGGAAGAACTTGGAAAGAAACTGATGATCCAGATAAACTTGGAGCTTATTTCAGTCTTTACACCGCTTTAGATTTACTGATTAAAGCAATGGCACCTATAACTCCTCATTTGGCTGAAGAAATCTATCAAAACTTGTGTTTAGGTGTTAAATCTGATTCTTCAATATCTGTTCACATGGAAGATTGGAAGTATGATGATGAAGCTATTGATGAGAACTTAGAGTCTAACATGGATGTTGTTAGGCATGTTATAGAAGCTGCTGCAAGAGGAAGAGATGTTGCAAGGTATAAGCTGCGATGGCCAGTTAAGGAAATTACAATAGTTTCTCAAGATGAAAATATTTTAAATGCAGTTAACTCTCTTGTGGATGTAATCAAAGATCAATCCAACACAAAAAATGTAGTCACTTTAAAAGAATACCCTAATTTAAGTTTTAATGCAGAACCTAACATGAAGCTATTAGGTAAAAAATTAAGACAAGATGTTAAAATCGTTAAAACTTATCTTACATCCAATGATGGGTCTAGAATAAAAGAAGAATTAGATAAAAATGGTAAAATAATCATTGAAGATGAAAATATTACAATTAACGATGAAAAAACTATAGAATTAAATCATGAGGAGATTATTTTTGAATCAGAACTACCTGAAGATGTAGTTAGCAGTGATTTTGAAGGTGGCAATGTTTTTATAAATACTGAAGTCACTGGTGAAATATACTCTGAAGCTATGGTTCGTGAAATAATAAGACGTATTCAAGATATGAGAAAAGACTTAGATTTAGATGTTGAAGCCCATATAGATGTTCTTGTTCAATCAAGTGATAAATTTGACGAAACTGTAGAAAGTCAAATTGACATAATCTCCAGTGAAGTAAGGGCTAATTCAATTGAATTTAAAGATATTTCTTCTGTTTTGAATAATAAAATTTTACTTAAAAAAGAATGGAAAATTGAAGATGAAGAATTAACAATCGCTATTTTAAATTGATTTTTTAAAGCATTCATAATTTACTTAATTTTTTATAAATTATATAATTATATTCTTTTATAACTTTATTTTTTATTTCTTACTCATTTTATTTATGCTTCATTTTCCTTATTTTTTAAGTGATAAAAAGGGATGATGATGGAAGGTATGGTTTATAAAGGAACTATGATATTCAAATCTGTATGTTGACATTTTTTTACCTTACAGAGTATGGATCGTCTCTATAAAAAACTAACTTGTAGTTAATATCTTGATTTTTCTTTGAAGCTCTCCATGGCATATCTTCGTGAGAATAATCTCTAATTTCACCACCTTTCATGTTTGATAATTTAAATATGGTTATATTGATTCTTTCAATTTCATCTTTTGATAAATATTTAAAAGAAGGGGTTTTGATAGATTTATATTTATAAATAAAGTTTTCAGAGTTTTTAAATAAATTTATTTTATTTTCTTTAATCTTATTTTCATTAATCAACTCTTCCTTAACTTCATCAAAATGTTTTGGAAATGGTCCATAATCAAACTTTTGATATGTTTCTCCACTAATAGATTTTTCATTTAATTCAAAATAATCAAAATCAGCAAAGTAAAGTAATTTAAATAAAACTGCTTTTCCAAAGTTTTTTTTGTTTTCACATTCTGTAATAATGTAATGAACCATTTCTTTCATTTTCTCTTTGTTTAAAATTATTTCCATTATTTCAACCCTCATTTTTTTGTGATTGAAACAAACTTTTAGAAAAAGTTTGATCAAAAGCTATTTAAAAAATAAAACATTTTATTTTATAAGTAATATTTTATTAATTTTAAATTATTTATTTTTTTCTATTGGTTGAGGATGTCCCATAATTCAAAATTTTTAAATTTTAGATAATTTAAAATTGGTTTTAAATTGACTAAATTTGGCATGAATATTAATTAGAATTTTATTTAGTAAAATAATAATTAATAAATTATTAATTTATATTTAAATAGTGATTTGTTGAGTGAATCAATTTTAAATAGATTAATTTTTTTCATGAAATTGATCATGGGACGTCTTCGATTGTGAAAATTTCGTCAAAAATTATAATAGGTTTAATTTTTTATTTTCATTCTAAAATAAATGGCTTTTTAAATAATTCAAAGTCTTGAATATACTCTTTACTTTGTATCATAGCTATTTCTGCTTTTTGAAGTTCACTTCCTAAGTATGCTCCATGTTCAAATCTAGATATTAATTCTTTTTTTAATATTTCGTTGTAGATTTTACTTGCTGAGTGTCCTTCTATAATTAAAGTTGGGTTTCCTTTTTTATAGTGAGTTACAACAATTTTACTTTTATCATATCTTGTGCCATGTTCTACTTTTATTTTAAAGCTTCCTTTCTTATCCATTACAAATTTAGGCTCTTTATTTGCTATGGTTGTTGGAATTTTTTGGCTTAGTTTTTCTGATTCCTCAATTTCTACTTTAATTTCTTCATATTGGTGTTTTTTTCTGTCTTTAAAAGTAATTAAATTAATACCTAAATCTTTAGCTATTGATCCTCTGTGTTTTGCTAAAAACATCATTTTTGAGGCAATAGCTAATTCATAAACACTATTCCAACATTTTCCACTTTCATCTGGGGTGAATAGAACACTTGCTCTTAATTCCATAGCTATTCCACTTATTAATGCATTTAATCCCGTAGAATCTGCATCTAATAACTCACTAACATTTCCAACTCCAAAAAATAATGGGTATGGGTGTGTTTCTTTAAATTTCTTACAAGCTATTATTGAATCAACAATACTTATGCTGTTAACTGGGTCTAAAATCAAATCTCCAAAGAACTCTATAGATTTTGCCTTTTCCATTAGTTTTTCCATTGTACTTATTCTTTCATCTGGTGTATGAGGAACTATATTTTTTTTAAAGTCTGTTGGAAGTAATACTGCAGGAATGTTCTTATTCTTTAAAAGAGGAATAAGTTCATCACAATTCCCAAGGTCTAAACTTAAAACTAAATCTATATTATTTTCAATGGCTATTTTTATCTCATTTGGACTAAGTGTATCAATGCTCAATGGCTTATCACCAATTTCTTTTCTAAGTATTGATATTAATTCTGGTATTTTATGAGAATAGTCTTCTCCAGCAACCATTCCAATGTCAATCATGTCTGCTCCATTATCTAGAAAATAATTGCATTTCCAAATTAATTCTTCTTCACTTAAAAGTGGAGCATTGGCTATTTCTCCTAAAACTCGCATTGGAAAGTCTTCCCCTACAGGAAGATTTCTTACTTTAATGTTATGTGGTTTTTCTAATAGCTTTTGAATTGTTTTTTCATCATTTTCAAATTTTTCAATGAATTTTAAAGCATTTTTAAGTTTTTCTTCTTCTATTAGCTTATCAGCTGCTTCTGTTGTTGATAATTCGATTTTATTTAGTATTTCAATTACAAATCCTAAATCTGCTACATCACGAGGACCTTTAAATGTAGGAATTTTAAGTTCTTCTTTAATTTCATCAGCTGACTTTTTCATTAATCCTGGAGTTAAAATAATGTCTGCTTCTTTTAACTCTTTTCTTCGCTTTTCCTTTAATTCTTTAATGATTTTTCGAGGTGTTAAAAAAGCAGCTATTTGTGTTTCTGCTACATGAACTATAACATTCTCTTTTGATTTTTTAGCTATTTTTTTTGCAGTTGGAGATGCCAATTCACCAGTAACAACTATAATATTCATTTAATCCCTTTTTTTTTATTTTTTGTAATTTTTTTATTTTTAATTCTATTTTTTTATTTTTCACTTTTAATTCTATTTTTTCTTTTTTCATTTTTCGCATTTTTTTCTTTTTTTTTTATGTATATGATTATTTTTTTAAAAATTTTTTTATTTTTTTTCATAAGTTTTTTTTATATATAAAAAAATTTATATATGAATAGAATCATACTATAATTATTAATCATGATAAATTATTCTTTTAATTTTAATAAATTTTAATTATTATATAATCTTATTTATTAAATATGATTTTATTTATTAAAGTAAACCTTTGTAATATAATTATTTAGTTTATAGTATAATATTTATTTATTGTTATTAATGATTATTTTTTGTATTTAGTTTGATTTAAATTTTTTTGAGTCTTTTATCTTTTATAGCATTTTAATTAAATATTTATTTTAATTAAATATTATCTTAGTTTAAAATTATTAAAGTCATGATTTATACAGATGTAAATAACTTTTTTTAAAAAATTATTTTTATAAAATTACTAAATTTTTATAAAATTATTATAATTATTTAAAACTTCATGGAGGAAAGTTTAAATGATAGAAATTCGATTTCATGGGCGTGGAGGACAAGGTGCAGTAACTGCGGCTGAAATTACTGCTAAAGTGGCTTTTAAAGACGGCAAGTTCTCTCAAGCTTTTCCATTTTTTGGGGTGGAAAGAAGAGGTGCTCCAGTAATGGCTTTTGCTAGAATCGACGACAAACCTATAGAAACTAGATACCAAGTATACAACCCAGACTATGTTATGGTACTTGATGATGGACTTTTAGATGTAGTAGATGTTTATTCTGGATTAAAAGATGAAGGCAGTGTTATTATAAATACTGTAAAGAGTGATTTATCTTTAAAACCTAACTCTTCAACTATTGATGCAACAGGTATTGCATTGGAAAATTTAGGAGTCAATATTGTTAATACTGTCATGTTAGGTTCATTTGCTAAAAAAAGTGGTCAAATTAGTCTAGATTCTCTTATTGAAGTTATAAATGAAACTTTTTCTGGCAAAATGGCTGAAAATAATGCTAAAGCAGCTCAAATAGCTTATGATCAGATTTAATTAAAATATTTTTAGTATTGTTAATTTAAATTATTTTCATTAATTATTATTAATCAAATATTTATTATTAATTAAATATTTTATTATTAATCAAATATTTATTATTAATTAAATATTAATTATTATTACTTAAATATTAATTATTATTACTTAAATATTAACTATTATTAATTATTATTAAAAAATTTTTACAAAATATTATAGGTGATTAGGTGGCATTTAATGGAGGAGTAGTTTCCGAACCAGGAAGTACACGTAGAAATAAAACTGGTAGTTGGAGGACTTTTAAACCCATTTTAGATAAAGAAAAGTGTAATGATTGTGATAATTGTATAATGTTCTGTCCTGAAGGTGTTATTAATAAAGAACACGATATTAATTACGATTTTTGTAAAGGGTGTGGAATTTGTGCAGAAGAATGCCCTGTTGAGGCAATTAAAATGATAAGGGAATGAGGTAATAATATGGTAGTTAAAGTTATAACATCAAATCAAGCAGTCGCAGAAGCTGTTAAATTATCAAAACCTAAAGTTGTTCCTGTTTATCCAATTACTCCACAAACAACTATTTCTGAGTACTTAGCTCAATATGTTGCAGATGGTGATTTAGATGCAGAATATATTCGTGTTGAATCAGAACATAGTGCTATTAGTGCATCTATTGGAGCATCTGGAGCAGGTGTAAGGGTTTTTACAGCCACATCTTCTCAAGGGCTTATGTTAATGCATGAAATAGTGTATGCTGCTGCTGGAATGAGACTTCCAATTGTAATGGCTGATGCAAACAGAGCAATATCTTCTCCAATTAACATTTGGAATGATCAACAAGATTCTATTGCTCAAAGAGATGCAGGTTGGATTCAACTTTATTGTGAAAATGCACAGGAATCTCTTGATACAATTATTCAGGCATATAGAATAGCTGAAAATGAGGATGTTTTACTTCCTACAATGGTTTGCTTAGATGGTTTTTATTTAACACATACTGTAGAGCCAACTGAAATTCCTGAAAGTGATAAAGTTGACTCATTTGTAGGGGAATATGTTCCAAAATATTCATTTTTAAATCCTAATGAACCAAAATCATTAGGTACTCTTGCAGACCCTGAATATTATATGGAAGCTCGTTATGAAATTGACGAAGCTTTAAATAATTCTTTAAAAGTAATTTCTGATGTTGGGAAGGAGTTTGGAGAGATATTTGGAAGAGAATATGGCTTAATCGACCCATACAAATGTGAAGATGCTGAATATGTTTTGATTGCTATGGGTTCAATTTGTACAACTCTTAGATCAGTTGTTAATGAATACAGAGAAAAAGGTGAAAAAATTGGTCTTTTAAAAATAAGGGCTTACAGACCTTTCCCTGTTGAAGCAATTAAAGAAGCTCTCTCAGGTGTTAAAAGGGTAGGTATTATAGATAAAAATATTTCTCTTGGTGTTGGTGGAGCATTATATAACGATATTTTAGCTAAATTAGATATTAATGCTTACAATTTCATTGTAGGTCTTGGAGGAAGAGATATTACTCCTAAAGATATGGATGAAATTGTTGAAAAAACTAAAAATCCTGTAAAAGACATTACATGGATTGGATTAAAGGAGGATTAAAATGGAGTTACCTGAAGAAGAATTGTTTGCCCCAGGACATCGTGGATGTGCTGGTTGTGGTGCTACAATTGGAATAAGATTAGCTTTAAAAGCATTAGGCAAAAATACAATAGCTATTTCTGCTACAGGTTGTTTAGAAGTTATAAGTACTCCTTATCCTGAAACTGCCTGGGAAATTCCTTGGATTCATGTTGCATTTGAAAATGCAGGAGCTGTTGCTTCTGGAGTGGAAAGAGCAATGAAAGCACAAGGAATGGAAGATGTTAACATAATAGCTGTTGGTGGAGATGGAGGAACAACAGATATTGGTTTACAATCATTATCTGGAGCAATGGAGAGAGGACACAATTTAATTTATCTTTGTTATGATAATGAAGCTTATATGAATACAGGGATTCAAAGAAGCAGTTCTACACCATTTGGTGCTTCTACTACAACTTCACCTGCAGGAAAAAAAAGTTTTGGAGAAGATAAACCTAAGAAAAACATGCCTTTAATCATGGCTGCCCATGGAATTCCTTACGTTGCAACTGCATCTATATCCTATCCTGAAGACTTTATGAAAAAGGTTAAAAAAGCATCTGAAATTGATGGTCCTGCTTATATTCATTTAAACCAACCTTGTACTACTGGTTGGGGTTATAGTCCATCAAAAACTATAGAACTTGGAAGACTAGCTGTTGAAACTGGTTTTTGGTCATTATATGAAATTGAAAATGGTGAGTTTAAATTAACATATAAACCTCAATCTCGTAAACCTGTTACTGAATTTTTAAATGTTCAAAAAAGATTCAAACACCTTACTGATGGAGATAAAGCTAAAATTCAAGAATATATTGATCAACAAGCTGCAGAACTTGGCATTTAGGAGGTTTCAAATTGGAAAAGTTATCTGTTCAATCTGATTTGTGTGATGGTTGCTTAGATTGTGAAAAAACCTGTTCTGGTCTTTATGGAGTTTCACATATTTCTATTCATGAAATAGATGAGTCTTATTACCCAATTAGCTGTCAACACTGTGAAGATGCACCATGTAAAACAATTTGCCCAACTGATGCAATGGATATTTATGGAGTTACTGCTGATAAGTGCATTGGCTGTGGTTTCTGTGTAATGGTTTGTCCTTTTGGAGCTGTTTCTATACACAGTAAAAAAGCCCATAAGTGTGACTTATGTAAAAATACTGAAGAAGGACCAGCTTGTGTTAAAGCATGTTCTAAAAGAGCAATTTTTGTTGCAAATCCTGACTTAATCATTGCAGAAAAACAAAAAGTATTCCTAAATAAGCTTTCTGGTGGAAGTAAAACTAAAGACACTGGTTTGCTGGGATTGATTACAAGTACTGTTAGAACTGCAAAAGTTTTAAATAATAAGGACTAAGGATGTGTTACTATTAGTGAATTATTATTGAATCCAGAATCTTGTATAGATTGTATGAAATGTGAAAGGAACTGTCCTAAAAATGCAATACATGCTGATAATGGAATTCCTTTATTTTGCATGCATTGTAATCCAGACAAAGCACCATGTTTAAATATTTGTCCTGAAGGAGCTATTGAAGAACTTGGTGGAGCTATTGTAGTCAATGAAGAAGATTGTATTGGATGTGGAATGTGTAGAGATGTTTGTCCCATTGGAGCCATTGAAATAGTTAGAGGAACAGCTAATAAGTGTGATTTATGTATTAATGAAGAGTCTCAACAATGTATAGATTCTTGTCCAACTGAAGCTTTAGTGGATGATCATAGTAAATTAGTTTCAAATAAACAATCTAAGTTTATTAAAGAACTTTTAAAACTTAAAGCATCAAATGAAGATTAATTGAATTTTAGTTTTATATTCATTTAAAATTCTTTATTTTTTATTATTAATTTTCTATTTTTCTTATTTTAAAACTTTTAATCTTTTCAATATTTTTATATTTTTTACTATTAGCGAATGTATCATAATTAATATTTTTAAAAAATTTAATAAAAATATTTAGTATTCAAAATCTTTAAATTTTATATAAATATCTACATTGTTTTATTTTTTAAAAATAATATTTATAAAACATATAATTTAAATTTAAAATAATATAAATTCTTTAAAATTGAATTAAATAATAGAATTA
>NZ_LWMV01000184.1 GCF_001639295.1 Methanobrevibacter curvatus
GTTTTTAAAAAAAAAAAAAAAAAAAAAATGAAATTGAATTAATTTAGATAAAAATATTTGTAAATTTAAAAAAAATATTATATAAAATTAATTATAAACTTATTAATAAATTTATTTTGTTAATTTAACTCTTCCATGTTTTGTATCAGGAGTTCTATACTTCAAAATTCTTGTTTCATGCTTTTTTAATCCATTTAATCCCAAATCCGTAAGATAATAATATTCTTTTAAATCTTCTTTTTCTTCTCTAAAAATAAATCCACTAGAAACTAATTCTAATAATAATTTTCTTAAAACTCTTTTAGGTAATCTAAACTCTTTTAAAAGCTGATTGAAGCTTTTTTCTTCATCTTTAGTAGATTTTAAAATATCGTAATGGTGTTTAGAAATACTTTTAAGAAAAGATTCATTTACATTTCGTTCCATATGAATATTTAGATTTAAAATTTTATAAATTTATTGCTTTAAACATTAAAATAATTTCTCAATACATTCATAGTTAAGATTTTGTTTCTTACTTTTTTTATAACTCTCTGCAAAAATAATTAATAGCTTGCTTTATTTAACAAAAAAAATGAATCTTAAATTATAAAACCATCTCCATATTTGCAATAAAAATATATATGTATTTCATTACTTTAATCCTCATATTTATGTTTTTTTTGTTAAAAAGTAACAATTCATTTTAAAAAATATTAAGAATTTTAAAAATTAATATAATAAAAATATAGCACATAACAAACAAAAAACATTTTAAATAAAAATATTTAAAAATAAAATTTTCATGAAAAAAACATTAAAAATAAGAAAAATAAGAAAAATAAGAAAAATGCAAATATTCTGTGACACAATTATAATATAATTTATTTATAAAAGTAATCTGGTACAGAAGGGGTAGTAATCTTGTTTAAATCAAAATCTATTCCATGCATAGCTGATCTAGCTATTGAAATTCCATCAACCCCTGTAGAAGCCATTTTAATTCCATCTTCAACTGAAAAAATTGAATTGTTTCCTATTGTAAAAATGTCTGTGGATTTAGTTATTTTTTCTAATAATTCATAGTCTGCAAATGGTGATGATGGTTTCATTGCATCAACATGTAAAATATCAGCACCTAATTTATCTATTAGTTTAGAAACTCGTAGAGTATTGACTTTTGGGACATTTGCTCTTATTTTAACAGAAACCTTGGATTTTGATTTCTTTAGAATTTCCATAAGAATAGACCCAAGAAAAATTGGATTTTGGAGTAACTTCTGACCACACCCAACTTCCATAATCTCCTCTTGACGACAATGAGCATTAATTTCTATGAAGTCCAAACTTTTAATTGAACTAACTTCTATAATAGGTTCAATGGCTGTTGAACGCAAGTTTGCTGAAACTAAAATGTCATTTTTATCTTTTATTAACTCAGCTTGATTTTCAATGTGAGAAACTATCTCTTCAGCGCTAAAATCAAACTCTAAACGACCTCTTTTTAAAATAGATTTTGCAGCAGCTATTGTAGGGTCATCAAGATTATATCCTCCAATTGTAACCATGTCAAATCCATGTGGAATCATTTTATTTGCAAATTCTCCATTAGTGATTCCTGCCATTGGTGCCAATACTTTAATTAAAATTCCTCCTAAAAATCAAAGGATCTTTTTTGAAATCTAATCTAAACTAATTGATTTATAGCTATAGTATATTACCAAAGTTTTGTAACATATGCAATGAATTTAAATTTTTAGAAATATCTCCTAAAAATCCTTTAAATTCAATTTAAAGTATTATTATCGTATTTTTTATAATAATTAAAAAATGATTATAAGTCATGTTTTTTGGATAATGTACTATATTTAAAAATTATAATGTTTCAAGATAATCGGTTTCTAAAACTGAAACTAAGTCTTTGTTTTTACCTTCTCTAATAATTTCTAAACCTAAATCAGCAAGATAAGCAGAATCTTCAGCATTATCACTTCTTCCAACACCTGCCTTAAACTTAATGTCAATTTCTTCATCGAGTTCATTTAAAATATCAGTTAAATCTTCTGTGGATAAATTATTACATGGAGACATGAAGTTATCTCCACCAATAAAGAATAATAATGCTCCTTTTTTAATTAATTTAGTCATTAAATAATGTTGTGCTTTATTAACTAAAAAATTAGTATCAAAAGCAGGAATAATATCAGTTAAAGACTCTGTTACTCCATTAATATCAATGTGAGCCATTTGAACAAAACTATTCTCAGGTGAAACTAAGCTGTCAACTGCCAAAATTTCTCTTCGTTCTTCAGACTGAGCTCCACCAGCTTTTTGAAGAGCCTCAGTTGCTTTTTTTTGGGCTTCATACGGAGTTTCTGCACTTCCAACGCCCATACTTATTGTAATTGGATACCTATTCATTATTGATCTTTGAATTCTAAAATGGTCTTCTTTATTGATTCCATTAGTAACAGCAAGCATGTTATCAAATCGTGTAAAAAAGACTAATCCTTTTTTAGTTGCAAATTGTCTTTGAACATCAGCAAAAAGTTCTGCTTGTAAAATCTGAAGGTCTGATTCTGTACGTGGTCTTGGAGTAACTGTCCATGGCCCATAATTGTCAATCTGAATAAGCGTCATTTGTATCATATATTTACACCGAAAAATAGTAAACTCATTTATTAATTATAGCTTTATCATATACTTAATAATTTAACATTAATAATTTGATATTATAAATTTAATATTGATAATTTAATATTAATAATTTGATATTATTCTTTAAATTATTCTTTAATTAATTCATTATTATAAATTTAATTATTATTTAAATATAATTAAATAAGATATAATCTTTTTTATTTATAAAAATTTTCATTTAATTTTAAATTCATATGCCAAAAAATTGAATAAAAGAATGAATAAAAATAATAAATAAAAAATTGGATAAAAAAATATTTAGAAAATAGCTATTTATCTAAAACAATTTTAGCCAAGTTCTCTTTGTCCTCAATTGTATTCATAAAAGTATTTGTTACTTCTACTTCCTCAACTAAATCTAATAATTCATCTTTTAATGCTTCATCTTTATTATCAATCACAAATTTATTTAAAAAGTCTTTATAAATATTACAAACTCCAACAGAACTAACATCATATCCTAAAGCAGACATAAACTTAGAAGCAGGTCCACTAACTGCAGAATTTCCAATTATAGGAGAAACTGCCACGACATAAGCTTTTTTTAAGGCTTTTTCAACCCCATTCATTGAAATTATTGGTAAAATTGAAGTTATAGGATTAGAAGGACCTATAACTACCATATCAGCATTTTCTATTTCTTCAATTACTCCAAAGGCAGGAGCCACATCTGAAAATTTCAAATCAAAAACTTCTGGCTCAGATTGATATTTTATTAAGAACTCATGAAAATCTAATGATCCAATATCTGTAATAATCTTTATTTGTGAGTTTTCATTACTCATTGGGATGATTTTAGACTTAATCGACATGCTTTTTCTTTGAATATCAACTGCTTTAGATAAAGTGTGATTTTTCATTAAAAGAGTTTTTTGTATTTTAGCTGCTCTATCTAAATCTCCTATTCTAAGTAATTCAGGAGATCCTAATGCATTTAATGCTTCATTGGTTATAAAACTGTCTCCCTTAATTCCATACCATGTATCATCATTTATTTTATCTGAGAGTGTGTATAGCACAGTGTCAATGTCTGCTGCAACATAAACACCTGAAAAGTAATCATTTTCTAAAGTATTTACAATAACAGTAATATCCGCCAAATCAAGAATATTTTTTATTCCTTGAATTAATTTAGGAGTTCCAGTTCCTCCAGAAAGAATAGTAATCATAAAATAACCTAAAATTTTAAAATAAAATATAAATTTACTTTATTTACGAAAAACATCAAATTTTTTATCTCGAATAAGACCTTGAATTCCACAAACTTCATTTCTCAAAGTATCAAATGGTGTAAATCCTTTAATGATAACAATAGGAATTCCTTCATCAGCCTGACCCATTAAAAGAGATGCTGCACTAGCTAATTCGTCAGCAACAGCTATTTCTGTTGTTTGAAGTTCACGTCCATACAAATCTTTTTCTCCTTTTCTAACCCACAAAGGATTAATACCGGATGAACCAATGGCTGTTCCAATAGCTCCATTTCTAAAAGCCCTACCTTGAGTATCAGTAATAATTACAGCAATTTCAATTTCAAGAATATTTTCTAATTTTTTACGTATTTTATCTGCTGATTTATCTGGATTAGGTGGAATTGGCTTTGCAAGACCATTATCAATATTAGATTCATCAATCCCTGCATTGGCACATACAAATCCATGCTTAGTTTCAGTGATTATAAAATCTGGTCCTAATGCAACTATTTCATTAGACTCATTTAAAATAGCTTGAATAATCTTTGGATCTTTTTTAGTCTTTTTAGCTATTTGAATTGCTTCATTTGATGCTTCAATATCTTCTAATAAAATGACATTTCCTTCTGATTTAGCAATTAAAGTTTCAGCTATTAATACAATATCTCCATTTTCTAATGAAACATTTTCATTTTGAGAGGATTTTAATATTAATTTAGAAATGTCTTCTTTTTTATTTACCAATGGGATAGTTTCTAATCCTATAATTTCAAGTCTCATATCACTCAATTAAAATATTTTATAATTAACAGTTAAATCAATAAATAAAAATAAATTAATAAATAAAAATAAATATAGATAAAATATATTTTTTAAAAAAAGATAAATGAATTAAAGATTTTTTGAAGCAATTGTCCATTTTTTATTAAAAACTGCTCCAACAGAAGCAACAGGATTTGTAAATTCTTCAAATTTTCCTTTATTGATAATAAATTCTGCAGTCTCAGTAGAATTTGATGCATTAAACTCGACTTTTTCAGGGGATTGACACTCATAAGTTGAAATGTAAACTGCTTCATCATTTTTGAGTCTTTCAACTAAAATCTTCTCATGAGTAACAATTCCAACATATGCTTCATATTCCCCCTTAGAATTTTCTGGTTTTACAACAGCAGCTATTCTTGGAGTGTTATAATCATCCTTTTCATAATCCATAGCCAATAAAGACAAAGTTAAAGCATCTTTAATGTTCATTCCAACTGCTATTTTATCAGAAATAACATCTGTATGAGATCCATTTGTAATTATTGCTGTACCACCAACAACTTTTAGACAGTTGTAAGCAATATAAGGATTTTCAAAAATATCCTTTTCATATCCTTCCTTTGGAATAATGGCTGCTGAATGCTCAAATTCTTTAGCTATTCTGTTTGGAAATGATCTACTACTTACTCTATATGCTACAAAAGGATTATTATCCTGATTTTTCCCAATAGACAAAATTCTACCTAAATACAACATAATCACCAATATTTTTAATAAAATTTAAAATAACTTATAAAAAAAATAACTTATAAAATAAAAAATTTATAAAATTTAAAAAAAAAACTTAAAAAAAATATAATATTAACAATTAAAAGAAAAATAAAGTAAAATAAAATAAAAAAATAAACAAATAAATAAAGTAAAATAAAATAGATTATATAAATAAATCATATAAAACATATTATTTAAAAAACTAACTATTTGGAGCTTGAACAGCTTTATTAACAGCCATTCCTGGAGGAGTTGTGATTAATATCGTTCTTTCTTTTGCTTTTATTTGAATATCTCCTTCATCAATTACTTTAGTGTGAATAGCTATTGAACTATCCTTAATTAAGCTTGACATGTCCTGTCCATTAACAATGACCTTTTGTAATCCCGCAACAGGGAATAAATAATACTCTGATGGTCCTTGAGATGGGGTTGATTCAGGTTTTCCTGAATCATCTACGGCTCCAGCAGTAAAACTGTTAGCTACCACTAAAAAAATCAATATTGTAAAAAGTATATCGATTAAAGGGACCATATTAAAAGAAGGTTTAGAATCTTTCATTTTTGCTCTGTGTTTTTGTATATCTAAAGCCATAATTTCAACTTTTTATTAAAATAAAGATTATTCTCTATAAAAAACTTAAATAAAATAAATAATTCCAGCTAAAAAAAACTATAAAAAAATTAGAAACCCCTAAAAAATTAAAACTAGGTTAAAATAAAGCCATGTCAAAGTGCCTACAATTATCTATTGCTTTAAAATGCTTTCAACAATTTCAGATTTAGTGTTACACTTCTCTAAAATAATATTATTTAGGCTTTTTTCTAGCATACTTGGTTTAAATGACACTTGAATATTTGCCTCTTCATCTGTAACTTTTCTTGTATTAACAATTCCATTTGCCTCTTGTAAAGCTTCAATTGCACATGAAACATTATCTTTTACTTTAATTTTTGCAACACCATAACCCCAATTGGTCATTTTATTTGCTAACTCAATTTTATCCATTTCATCATCAATTAAAGTCTTAATATAAGTATGTAATGGAAGTAAGATAATAGCTACAGCTAAACCTACGATAGTAGTTATAAGTGCAATATAAATACCTTCAGCCATTACAACAGCATTTGTTTGAACACCTAAAGTTTTAAATGTCATCCAAATACCAATTACAGTACCAATCAATCCTAAAAATGGAGCTAATTCGATAATAGTCTTTAAAGTATTTAATCCATTGGTCATTTTACTTAGCTCAACAATAAACACTTGTTCCATTCCTTCTTCCACTTCTACCTTGTTCTTATACCCGATTTTTAATGCTTCAGCTATAATCTTTGAGACAGGATTTTTTATGGAACTAATATCCTTTAAAGCCTGAATAGCTCCTCCTTTCTCCATTGATACAACAACAATATCCATAACTTCTGTTATATCTCCTTTATTGATTTTTCTTAAGTATCTAATCTTTTGAGTAGATATTAAAATACCATAAATTCCTATTAACGTAATTATATATGTTATTATTCCACCACTTCTAAACATTTCAACTATTGTGGTGACTCCAGACATTATAGCTTCTACTATCATATAACTCTCTTTTATTTCATTAAAAATATAAAAATGTAAAAAAATATAAAAAATAAACTAGAATATTAAAAAAATAAATAATAATATTAAAAATAAAAACTTTTTGTTTAAACAATCTAAATATTATTTCTTGAATATAATAATATAAATATTTTCTCTTAATTTTTAAATACTTTACTATTTGAAATTTTCAGATTGAAAATAAATATAGTTACAAATTATTTATTTTTTTAAAAAAAAAGAATATTATTTCAAATATAGTATATTACCAAACATTTATAACCTATATATTTTGTATAAAAGAAATGATTAAATCTATACTATTAATATTTCCAAGACTTTTAACAGTAGTGTTTAATACATGAGAAGTATTTATTATTTCTAAACCTACGATTTCCCTTTTTTTAGTAAAATCTAATACAATATTATCAGTTAATGGAATAGCTTCTGGATTTGGATAATCTTTAACTTTGATATATAATGCATCAGCTTCGCAGTCATATTCATGATTTAGTATTTTGTGTTCTTTAAACATTATTCATATTCCTCCTTCAATTTTAGATTTAGATTCTGGAAAAGTGGTTATTAACTTTATATTATCAAGATCAATTATAAATATCACAATCACAAGATTGTATTTACTTGTATCTGGGTGTGAATAAGTTATCTGAATTTGTTATTTATAGGAGATTTTATATACAATGGAATGCTTTTTTTAAGAATATTATAACTTAACTCATAACCACAATAATCTCTTTTCACTCTTTTTATGTTTTTTTATGTAATGAGAAGATTCAGTAATATTTATCAGTTCATTACCTCTTAATCTTGTTAAAGCATTTTCCATATCTTTAACTGAATACTCTGTAATATAAATAACCTCATAAATTTTTATAATAATTAATATTATAGTTTATTTATTATAAATAATTTTAGATTATTGCACCAATAATAATTTTTATAAAAAAATAATTTCAAGGCAATTATAATATCTTAAATAAATCATATAAAGACAAAAGCCATTAGTAAAAATTAAAATGGGATAAAAAAAGCTTGTAATTAGTTTAAAACTCATTGAGAAAGCTAATCTAATTATAAAATTTAATAATAAATGTAAAAAAACCAATTACTTCATTTTTTCTACGGTTTTCCATGATTTTCTAACAATTTCTGGCATTTCATTATAAGTAAAATTTTTTAAAAACTCTTTTGTTTTAGGATCACTTGGATAACCAGAACCTATGTCTCCAATTTTCAGATATTCTTTTTTTAACTTAGTAATACACTCATCTCGATGATTTTTAGCTAAAACAGATGCTGCAGATACTTGTAAATAATTATCATCAGCCTTATGTTCAGATACTATATCAATAGAATGATTATTTTCAATTTCATCAGTAAAATCTTCAATTTGCTTTTTTAATCTTTTGGGTTTTACATCTAAAGAGTCCAATATTATTTTATCAATTTTATAATTAGATATTAGGTTTTTAATAATCTGTTTAATTGCTCTTCTTTCAATTTCATTTAAATTTATATCATTATCTCTCATTTCATCAATATCTTTGGCTGAAATCTGAACAATTTCATAATTAAACATGTTTTTAAGTTTTTTTGATAAAATTGTTCTTCTACGTGGAGTTAAACGTTTTGAATCTTTTATTCCCATTCTTTCCAAGACTTTAATTTTGTCATCTGGAATAATTATTCCTGCAACAACAATGGGACCTAATACTGGACCTCTACCCGCTTCATCAATACCTAAAACATTCATGGAATCACAATACTAAAATAGAAAAAATGAAAACAATAAAATAGAAAAATAATTTTTACAACAAATTAAGAAAAATGAATATGAACTATTATAAATTTCAATAAACTTAAAAAAAGTGAAATAATGTCTTTAATTTTTATTATTTATTTAATTTAAACCCAAAAATAAAAAAAAGCCATATAATATTAAAAAAAAATAAATTAAAAAATTTAAATAAATTAAAAAATATAAAAAATATAAAAAATATAAAAAAAGAAAAAAATTTTGAAGTTTATAAAAAAATAAAAATAAAAAAATGTAAAAAAGGGAAATAGTAATTAAATCTATTTCATGGCTTTAATACGAACATCGGGCTCTAAAGCTCTTGGTTCAGCAGCAACAATAGCTGCACCTTTAGCTACTACTGTCATAGGGTCATCAGAAATGACAATAGGGATTTTTAATTCATCACAAACCCTTTCTTTAAGCCCTCTAAGTTGTGAACTTCCTCCAACTGCAACTGTATTGTTATAGATTCCAGAAATTAATTCAGGAGACAATCTTTTTAAAACAAGGTTTAAGCCTTTAATAATCTCACTAATAATAGGTTCTGCAGCATCTGCAACAATTGTTGAATCAATAATGATTTTTTCAGGACGGTTAGTTTTTGAAGATTTGCCAATAACCTGGGTTTCAGATATTTCTAAATCTTCACTACAATGGAACATTCCTACTAGAATTTTAGCATTTTCAGCCTCATGGACACCTATTTCTACATCATATTTTTCTTTAACAATGCTTACAATATTTGAATCAATGTCATCTCCACCAACTCTAACAGTTTCAATGTCAGTAATTCCGCCTAAAGATATTACAACTAAATCAGTAGACCCTGCACCAATATCAATAATCATTGTTCCATTTGGCTCAGCAATTGGAAGTCCAGCACCAATAGCTGCTGATAAACCTTCACTAATAACTAGTACATATTCTGCACCAGCATTTTTACCAATATCTTCTGCTGCTTTTCTTTCAACTTCAGAGGAGTCTCCAGGAATACCAATAACTATTCTATTAATTTTTTCCCCATCTTTTTTACCAATTTCCATTGCTTTAATTAATAAAGACTGTGCTTGAGCAATACTTTCAATAACTCCTTTTCTTAAAGGCCTAATAGCTATAATATCCTCAGGTGTACGACCTAACATGTGTTTTGCTTCTTCACCAACAGCTAAAACCTTTCTTGGATCATCTTTTTTAACAGCAACAACAGAGGGTATTTGATATAAATCAAATTTGTCCCCACTTGGTTTAGCAATAACTGTATTCAATGTTCCTAAATCAATTCCCAAGCTATTTATAATACCTTTATTTTCAATAGATTCTGATTTTTTACTTTTAAATAAAGACTTAAAACTAAATGCCATAATAACTCTCTCCATTTGTTAAATTAATTTTATACATTCCTAAAATTTTGCAAAATACCTGCAAACAATGAATAATTAAATAAAATTTAAAATAAAATTATAATAAACTTTTAAAAAAATTATTAATTATAAATAAAATTTTTAAAAAAATTATAATAAAATTTTTAACACTATAATATATTTTTATCATAATATATATTATTTTTGAAAAATTAATGATTCAAATAATATTAAAAGTATGTTTGAAAATAAGAAAAAATTGAATAAAAAAAATAAAATTACTAAAATTACTAAAATTATTAAAATTATTAAAATTATTAAAATTTATAAAAAAATTAAAAAAATAAAAAAATAAAAATAATGATAAAAATAATGAGCTATCTTTCTAAGTTACCATTAATAAAATTTTCAACCATTTGAGCTGCTTCATCATCAGTGTGTTGATTTGCAGGATGTTTCATTATATATGAAGAAATTGAGCTTAATTCACCAGCTATTCCTCTATTAATAGCTATTTTACAACATCTAATTGCATCTATAACACATCCAGCAGAATTTGGAGAATCCTCAACACTTAGTCTAAGCTCAATATTCATTGGAACATCTCCAAAAGTATGCCCTTCCAATCTTAAAAAGCATAATTTATTATCTTTTTGCCAAGGCACATAGTCGCTTGGACCAATATGAACATTATGAGGATCTAATGGCTTATCTAAAACTGCTTGAACAGCTTGTGTTTTAGACTCTTTTTTAGAATCTAAACGTTCCCTGTTTAACATATTAAGAAAGTCTGTGTTTCCTCCAGTATTAAGTTGATAAGTTCTTTCTAGTTTAACTCCTCTTTGATTAAAGAGATGTGCCAAAGCCCTGTGAGTAATTGTTGCACCAATTTGAGCCTTAATATCATCTCCAATAATTGGTATTCCTTTTTCTTCAAATTTTAAACTCCACTCTTTATTACTGGCAATAAAAACTGGCATGCAATTAATAAACGCTACTCCTGCATTTAAACAAGCTTGTGCATAAAAACGAGTAGCTTCTTCAGATCCTACAGGCAAAAAATTCACAGCCATTTCTGCTCCAGAGTTTTTTAAAACTTCAACAACATCTACTGGTTTTTCATCACTGACAACAAAGGTATATTTGTCTTCAAAATCTTTCATGTGTTCTGCAACACCATCTAAAACAGGTCCCATACTCACTTTAACATCAGAAGATGGAATGTCTTTTTGAAAAACAGTAGTGCAATTAGGCTCAGAAAAAATGGCTTTATCAATTGTTTTTCCAACTTTTCTCTTATCCACATCAAATCCTGCTACTACTTCTATATCAGAGGGTGAATATTCTTCAATTTTCCAGTGCATAAGCCCAATTGCATCTTTTTCAGTTTTATTCTTGTAATAATGAATACCTTGAATTAATGAACTTGCACAATTTCCTAAGCCAATAATAGCTATTTTTATTTTCTTCAAAAAAAACACCACAATGAAAAGATAATAATAATATATAATAATAACAAAAATGATAAAAATAAAAAATATAATAAAAAAATAATAATATAATTCAAAAGTAGATATCAGATATATTATACTTATGAAAACTTTTATTATAATTTAAAATATTGATAAAAGAATATATAAATATTTGTAAAAAAAGTTATTATAAGTACCCAAAACTATCTGATTTTTTATCATAACTTTTACCACTATATTTCCTTAACTTACAACAGCATCAACAAAATTTATCATAACATTATAAATATTATAAATTATATATATCCAAAATTGGATATAACATAAATTGACATATTTAGTATATAAATGTTTTTAAAAAGGAGAAAAATAAAAAACTAATAAAATTAAATAAAATTAATAATTATATAAAATAAAAATAATCTTTTTATTAAAATATTTATTAAAAATTTATCAAAATATTTATTAAAATATTTATTAAATAATTTACATAGTTATATTAATATCTTATTTAAAAAAACAAGGAAATCATATGAAATCATATCTTGAGATTTTGAGACCAGGAAATGGATTAATGGCTGTAATAGCTGTTATTTTAATGGGAATAATCTCTAAACAAATAGATTTATCATTAATATTAGCAATAATAGCTGTTTTTATTGCTACTGGTGGTGGAAATGTTATAAATGATGTTTTTGATCATAAAATAGATTCTATCAATCGCCCATATAGACCAATTCCATCTGGAAGAATATCACTTAAAATTGGAAAAATATACTCTGCAATTTTATTTTTAATAGCCATTATAGTTGGAATAATACTAAGTATACTAGTTAACAATATTTTACCAGTTGTAATTGTTTTTATAAACTGTTTGTTGATGTATTATTATGCAAAAACTTTAAAATCAACTGTTTTAGTTGGAAATTTATTAGTTGCTTATTTAACAGGTTCATGTTTTGTTTTTGGAGGATCAATAACTGGAAATATTGGTTTAATATTTTTATCTATATTTTTAGGTTTTTTTGCATTTTTAATGACCTTGGCTCGAGAAATAATTAAAGATATGGAAGATAAAGAGGGAGATGAAAAAGAAGGAGTTAAAACACTGCCTATAAATTATGGGCTAAAAATTTCAAGCATCTTGGCAAGTATTTTTATTGTTGTTGATTGTATATTAAGTCCAAGTCTCTATATTTTCAATGTTTTTAATGTTTACTTCCTAATTCCACTTTCTACTTCATTGATTCTCTTTTTTTACTCTGTATTTTTAATTTTATCTTGGCAAAAAAAAGAAAATATGAAAAAAGCATCAAAGTTATTAAAAATTGGGATGTTCATAGCATTTATCTCATTTGTAATAGGATCTTTTTAAATTATCTTCAATAAAAAAAAAAGCTAAAAAATCTAAAAAAAAATATTAAAATATTAAAAAAAATTAAATTGAAAAAAAGATTTATTATTATTTTAATTCATCTAAAAATGTGCAAACCCTGCACAATTCATTAGATGATGGCTCTCCACAAATTTTACATCTTTCAAATTTGTATTTTGTTTTATATTGATTGTTAATAGCTGTTTTAATTTTATCAAATCCTCTAAGAGTTGAATACATTAATGTTGGATGATTTTTAGACAATCCTTTTACTATTTCAGAAATTTCGCCTCTAAATGATTTTTCAGCATAAGGACATGATGCAAAATGAACATTTAAATCTTTAGCTACTGCATAAAGACCTATTTCTTTTTCTGGAATTTCTCTAAGAGGTTTTATTTTTGTGATAAACATTGGACTTTTAGATTCAGTTTTTGAACCTATTTTAGATAGATTTCTAATGTTTCCTTCTAAATAATTCATTAAAATAGCTTGTGTTTCATCATCTAAGTTATGACCTGTGACAATTTTATCTGCATTAACTTTTCTAGCCATTTTATTTATTATGTCTCTTCTAAATACTCCACAATAAGTACATGAACCTCTATGTTTAGAATTTTTCATTATTTCATCTAAACTCATTCCATATACTTCTTTAAAAGAAACTACATGATGTTCAATTTTTAAATTTGAAGCAAAATCTTTAGCTATTTCTACACCATCATTTCTATACCCATCTATTCCTTCATCAATTGTAACTGCTACAAGTTTTATTATATTACATTTATACAAATCATACAATATATCTAAAACAGTGACACTATCTTTACCTCCAGATAAAGCAACTAAAACTTTATCTCCTTTATTTATTAAATTTTCCTTTCGAATTGTTTTTAAAACCTTTTTTCTAATATTTTCAATGAAACACTCTTTACATAAATGCTGTCCTGACTGTTTTCTATGAATAATAACTTTTGGATTTCCACATTTGCTACAAGATTCCATAATATCATTTATTTATAATATTTGTTTACTTAAAAAAAATATTTTATTTAAACTCCACACCTTATTTTATTTAAATCAATTTATATTTAAATCAAAAATATTATTTAAATAAAAATTCATTTAAATCAATATTTATTAATTAAATCATATAAATATATATAAATTTGTTTATAATAAAAATTATGAAAAAATTTATGAAAAAACAAAAATGAATAAATGAATCATATAAATGAAATATGAAATCAAAAAAGGAAAAAAAATGAAAATAGGTTTTATTGGATTTGGAAATGTATCCTCTACTTTAGCATCAATTTTAAAAAAAGAAGGACATGAAATATACACTTCATCAACTAACAGAAGTAAAAAGACAAAAGAACTAATAAATAAAATAGGGGCAATTAGCCTTAAAGATTTCAATGAAGTTTCTAAGATTTCTGAGGTTGTAATCTCTGCTAATTCTCCATCAAAAGCCATTCCAATAGCTAAAAAATACGGAAAATTATCTAAAAATATTTTTATTGATTTAAATAACATTTCTCCAGATAGCACATTAGAAATTTCAAATGAATTAGGTGATAAATTCTTAAAAGGAGCCATAATTGGAAAAATCAATCTAAATGAAAATTTTATCTTTATTTCAGGAAAAAATGCCGAAAAAATAAGCATTTTAAGAAATTCTAAACTAAAAATCAAAATTTTAAGTGAAAGTGTGTCTGATGCTTCTATTATTAAAACTTTGAGGAGTATTTATACAAAAGGAGTTTCAGCACTTTTAATTGAAACATTTAAAATAGCTAAAGAAATGAATTTAGAAGAAGAACTATTTGAAACACTTGAATTAACTGAAGGTGAATTATTTAAAGTTAAATCATTATCAAGAATAAATAATTCAATTTTATATTCAAAAAGAAAATATGATGAATTAAAAGACATTTTAGAATATTTAAACAAATTTAATGATTTAAATGAAGAGAAAACAGACTTAATACTCTTAAAAGCAACACTGAAAGCATTTAAATCAATACAAGACTAGTAATTTTATTTATTTTTAGCGAATTATGTTTAAATCTAATATTTTTGTCAAATTTGAAATTAAAATTTGAAATTTTACTAAGCACATTTTCAATTTAATAATAAAAGATATACTAATATGGGATTATTAATCTCTTATCTCATTACTGTCTAATTCCTATCTGTACTATTGTGTTTGCTATTCATACTATTCTTTATATTATTCTTTTTATTCTCTATATTGCTCTTTTTATTCTCTATATTATTCTTTTTATTGCTTTTTTCACTATCCAACAAACTAAGTTTTTCTATTTTTTTTAGAATTCTATGAGTTTCTTCTACTTTATTTTCTAAATTATTAAAACGTTTATTAAATGAATGACGGGTTTCTTTTTCAAGTTTTCTAGTATAATATGATGAAACAGAAGCTATTAAAACACTGTAAATGCAAATTCCCCCAATAATTAAAATAAAACCTATAATTCTACCTAAAAATGTTTCAGGAACAATATCCCCATAGCCTAAGGAGGAAATAGTTACAACAACATACCATAAACTATCAAAATATGTAGTTACAGACGTATCAACAAAATAAAATGTTATTGATCCAAAAATAGTTAAAATAATTAAAATAATAATCAAAACATCTAAAAATGTGTATTTAATAAAATTTGATAGATTTTTTAGATTGTTTCTAAGTAAAATTAATAATCTTCCAATTCTTACTACTCCAACTAATCTAAAAACAAATGTAAAGCTATTTAATCCTAAAAAACTTAAAATACTAGATAATAGTATATCGGGAATCATTGCAATAATATAATACCAGTTGTGTTTTAAATCGTATTTTTTATTCTTTGCATAGGCAAATGAGTAGATAAATTCAATAAAAAGAATAAAACACACAATTAAATCAAAAACTGACAGAATAAAACGATTTTGTGGGGTAAAAGACCTAAACATTGAAAATGCCAAGAGAAAAATGTCAAGAGAAACAAGAATTAACATTACAAATTCATAAATATTTCTTTTTTCTTTCAAACTTCCACCTAATATTACTTTTAAAAGATATTATAACATAGATTTGGTAATTATAATAGCTATTAATCACTTAACAATTTCACAGAGTAAACTTCGCTATATAATAAACTTCAGTTTTTATATTTATATTTATATTAAATATATTAAATATTATAAATATAATCATATGAAGCAATACTTGTTCCATCTAATTTATTTAATATTATTCTTTTTCATTATATCTCAATAAAAGTAAAAAAAAAGATAAAAAAGTAAAAAAGATAAAAAAAATAAAAAATAAAAAAAGGGACTTGAAAAAATAAAATAAATCAAATACCAAAGATAAAATGATTAAATTAAAAACTCCAATAAAAGATGAAGAAATAAATAATTTAAAGATTAAAGATAAACTTTTAATTAATGGAATCATATATACTGGCAGAGATGCAGTTTTACCAAAGATTGTGAAGTCTATAGATGAAATTAATTTTAAACATATAGCTAAGACTTTAAAAGGGTCAGTTATTTTACATACAGCTGTTAGTGAAGCAGGAGTATCTCCAACTACAAGTAACAAAATAGAAATAGAGTCATCCATGCCTTTACTTTCAAAAAAAGGAGTTAAAGTCCATATTGGTAAAGGATCATTAAGTGATAAAACAAAAAATGAATTAAATATCTCAAATTCAATATTTACAGTTACTCCACCAGTTACTGCACTTTTAACAGATAAAATACTGTCAAAGCAACTTATTGCATTTAAAGAGGAAGGAATAGAAGCTATGTATAAATTAGAAGTGAAAGATTTTCCTGTAATCGTAGCTATTGCACATGGCAAAAGTATCTTTGATTAAAAAAAGGATAAAAGTATAAAAATATGAAAATTGAAAAAAAGTATTTGAAAAAGAAAATCTTAATCATCCATTTCTTGGAAATCAATAACAAATATTTTATATGATCTAGATAACTTTTTAATCTCTTCCACATCTGAAGATGTTTTAGCAGAGATTAAAATTGTTGTTAAAATAACATCACTCATGTTAAAGAGAGGTTCAAAAAGTTTTTTAATAAATTTAGGCAATTTAGTTGCCATATTAAAGTCAGTTTCAATAAATCCAGTAGTTTCATCATCTAACAAAATAGAAAACTTATTTCCTACTTTTTCAACATTGCTGACAAATTTTTTAACTGCATTATCTGGTCCAACCATCAACATTAAGTTTGGTTCTTTTTTAATATAATAAGGAGCTATTTTAATATATGATCCACCACTTTCTTTACATAAATAGCTTAATTCATCTATTTTATCTGTGTCCCCCCATAACATGAGAAAGTCAAACTTTTTTCGACCAAATGATTCTTTAATGATAATATGTTCCCTAAATAAAATTTCTACTCTTTTTTTAGATGAAATAACAGAATAAACAATTTCATTCATTAGCTCTTCATTTCCAGCAACTACACACCATAATTTATCTGAACTTTCTTCAGTAGAAACTTGAGCTGCTTTTCTAAGGAGTTTTATTCTATCATCGATCATCTTTTTCACTTTAAAATAGTAAGGTTTAAAAAAGTTAAATTTAAAAATTTAGCAATGCTAAAAAAATACTTAAAAAAAAATGAAAACTAAAAAAAAATGTTTACTCTAATTAGTTAAATACAGTTTAAAAAGATTCATATGGATATTCATTTAAATTTAAAATATTCTTTAATAGTTTTTCTAATTATTTTTCTAATAACTCATATATAATGTATAAAAAAAATATTATTAAGTGAGAATAGATACATCACTATAAAGA
>NZ_LWMV01000185.1 GCF_001639295.1 Methanobrevibacter curvatus
ACACCAATACCACACTAAATCAAAATAAATTCCAACAGAACATGCAAAAATTAATTGATAAAAAAAAATAATAGAAACAAAAACTACTTAAAAACAAAAATACAAAAACACTTTACGAACTACTGATTATAATTTATAAATTTAATTTTAACTTAATTAATTAAATTTAGAAAATTAGATTTTCGAATTGGTACACAACCTTTAAAAAAAAACTGAAAAAGAGAGCCATTTTACAATTTTAAGTCTGAAAACTTTAATAATCTAATTAAAATTTTTAAAGGAACTAAACCTCCTTGAGAGAAAAATAAAGACTTTTTATTTTTATCACTCACAAAAGAAAAACAAAATAAATATGGAAAAAAGAAAATAAAAAAAGCTGATAGATTATAAACTTTAAAAATAGCTATTCATCAATTTTTAGTTCTTTTAATCTCTCATCAAGTTGATATGGGTTTTTTAAAATGTCATTTAGTATTTTAAAAGATTGTACAAAATAAAAACCATCAGCTATTCGTTCATCCATTGAAATTTTAATATCTACGACATCTTTCTCTTCTAATTTCCCATCAACTAAAATTTTGTCTTTTCTAACTTTTCCAGTTGAAACTAAAAGTGAACAAGTCCCCCTATCATATAAATGGTGATGAGGTGCTCCAGTAAGACCAATACTACCTAAATTGGAAAACATTACAGAACACTGCATTGCATCAATTTTTCTTAAAATAGCTGGACAATAACCAATATAAACTAAAGCATCAAAGATCCAAACAACAAAGGTCACAATAAAATTTGGAAACTTCATTAAAGTAGATATAAAACCTCCAGTGGCATCATTAGTAGTTTCTTTTACACCTTCAATAGAATCAAATAATATCTTACCAACATCCTCAATATTGAAATCTCTTTCAAAGGTTTCAACTGTTGTTGACTGTTCTCCTTCATCAGAAAAGTTTTTTTTAACCATGTAAGATACTTGTATATTGTGTCTTTGATATATTGTTTTCCTTGCTACAAATCTGTTTAAATTTGGTCTAAGTGCTAATAATCGTACCATTAGTGCAACGAAAAAAAGAGTGTATGAATATTTAGTTATATTAGACTTTTCATTTGTATTTAAATCTTGGTTATTTAATTCTTTATTTTTCTCTTCTAAGTATTTAACAACTTCACTAACATCAAATGTCTCTTCAAAATAATTTGCAGATGCATCACGAGTTTTCATCAAATAGGGAACAAGTTTTTGAAAGGAAGGAATGGCTTTAACTTTGTATCCATCAAATCTTTCAAATCGCTTCCTTTTTCTGCAATATGCTCTTTTATCATTAGAATAATCTAAATTATCATCAATAGCCATAATATCACCTAATAAATATAAAACAGTTATTTAAATGCATAAAATTAAAAATATATTTATAAAAAAAGAATTTTTAATTATTAATTCGGTCAAAAAAAATAATATAAAACACTTAAAAAAGTATTAAAATAAAAGTATTAAAATAAAATTTAAAATAAGATATTTAATTTAAAAAAATATTAATAAAATTATAACTAATAATAAAATAATATAGATTTAATTTGCTTATAAATTTTTTTAAAAAAACAAGAATCACTTTTTGATTAACATACTCATTAAAATAAATTTATTAAAATATGTTTTAAATATTATTATTTAATAATCTTATTTTCAGTAATAAAAGATATCAACATACTTAAATCTTAGTTAAATAAATAAAATTAAGCATATAATAGAGAATTTCTATAAACTATAGTATAAATATTTTTTTTATTCTTTGTATATTTTTTTGAGGATTTGTTTTAACTATATCTTATTTAAATTGAGATATAAAGGTTTATATGAGATAATATCATTTTTAATAATAGGAGTATTTCATCTTGTTGTTATTAAAGGATAATATTAAATAGAAAAAAGAATAATGAATAATAAATAATAATAAATAATAAATAATAATAAACAATAATGAATAACAATGAATTTATTAAATTAAATAAAGATTAAATTTAATTTAGACTCTAAAGACCATATTGTTTATTTAATATGGTTATTTTTTCATCATATGTTTTAAACAGTTCTTTAAGCATGGTATCTATAACAAAATTATTATTTTGAATATAATCTAATCCCACTTGAGTTATTCCTCCTTTTGTTGCTGTGTTTCTAATAATTTCATCAATAGTTTGATTATTTTCATCTAATTGAGTTGCGGTTGATTTAACTGTTTTTATTAAAATATTTTCTAATTCTTCTTTTTCTAAATTACAATAGCTATTTGACAATTTAACTAAGTTTTTGATAAAAATAGATATTAATGCAGGACCACAACTTGAAAGTATAGTAGCAACTTCCATGTTTCTTTCATTTTCTAAATTCTCCCTACCCAAAACTTTAATATCACTAAAACTAGAAAATAAATCTTCTAAAAATTCTTTATTTTCCTCTTCTACTAACTCATTATGAGATATTAATGAAACTCCATGTTTTTTTCTGTTTAACTCTAAAATTTCATCTAAATCATTTAATCTTTTCAAATAGGTTAATTTTTCTAAATCACTTTCAGATTTAGAAGCCATTGATGGAATAACTTGACTTACTTTACCATTGTATATCTTTGAAATCATTTGAAAACTTAAAGCAGCAACAGAGTGAATTAAATATGTGTTTTCATTTAAATAAGGTTTAATTTCTTCTAAAAGATTTTTAACATCTTCAGTCCCAATAAAAATAAAAATAATATCTGATTCCATTGCAAGAAATTTATTATCTGATGTAACAGTTATATCAGGGTATTTTTCAATTAATAAATTAAGTTTATTTAAATTTCTGTTAGATACAATGATATTTTTAAAATCAAATAAATTTAAAGATAATATATTATTTATTATCAACTTTCCAATATTTCCATATCCTATAAAACCTAATTTTTTTCTATTTTCCATTAAAACACCTTAATGTTTAGTTTTTCTATAATTATAATTTCTTAATTATAATTTCTATAATTATAATTTTTATAATATTCTATTTTTTTATAACTCTATTTTTATATTATTTTATTTGTAATTATTCTATTTGTAATTATTCTATTTTTTCTAAATACTTTTTATTTGATAAATCTAATTTCTTATTTTCAATAAAGTCTAAAACCACTTCATTAAACCATTTGGGATTAATTAAATTCCAAAGATGAATAGCTCTATATACTGAATAAACTTTTGAGTTTGGAAAGTGATTTTTAATTTTTTTAGCAGATTTAAAAATTTTTGGATATTCTTTAGTTCCAAAAAGAATCAATAAATTCTTAAAACTATGTTTATCATTTATTGTGAAGTTAAAAGTTTCATTACTAATATTTGAAATGTCTTTGTTTGATAATTTTTTGATAGATTCTTTTATTTGAAAAAAATATCTCTTACTAATCCCAAATTCTGCCAAATATCCTCTAACAAGAAAATTTGAATCTTTTTTATCTAAATATTCAATTTTTGAAAAATCAAGAGTTTTTTGTAATTTTTTTTTCTTATGTATTTTTAAAAAATCATTATAATCCCTTAAGCCATTATGATCATTGCAACCCTTTAAATTATTATACTCATTATAATCCTTTAAATTAGCATAATCAATTAAATCATTATAATTACTAAAATATAAATTTACTCCAGAAACAATGGCTGTTAAAACTAAATCTGGATAAATAGAAATTAAATTTAAAATCAATTCTCCACCTAAATCAATTCCAACTAGATGAGCCATTTTATTTCTACCATGCTCAACTATGAAATCTTTTAATAATTCTGTAGACTCATCTATTGAAAATTCAGTACCCCAATCTAAATTGCTTTTAGAATGATTAGGAATATCTAAAAAAATAGTATGATAATTTAAGAAGAATTTTTTTTGTTTTTCAAAAATCCAACTTCCCATTAATTTATTATGGAGAAATATAATTGTTTCATTGCTTTTATCCCCATATTCTTCAAAATAAATCTTTTTTTCCATAATTTTCTCCGTTAAAATGCAAATAAATAAAATAATGAATAAAATAATGAATAAAATAATGAATAAAATAATGAATAAAATAATGAATAAAATAATGAATAAAATAAAAAAATAAAATAAATAAAATAAATAAGCAAATAAATAAAATAAAAAAATAAAAAAATAAAAAAAAAGAGTTTAATAATTATTGCTTTTAAAATTAATATTTAATTAGTTTATTTTTAAGTTAACTTAATTTAACTTACAACTAATTTTTTAATGAATTATATTATAAATATATTTATTAAAAATTAAATCATTATATTAATATATACTAAAGATTATAATTAATTTTATTAAACTAAACTGTTATTAAATAACTGATTTAAATTAAAAAAATTTTAATAATAGATAATAAATAATAAAAAATAAATTTTTATCTAATGAAAATGTTTTTAAAAAAAAACCGATACTTAAAAAAATAATTTAGAAATAAAATAATATTGAAATAAAATAAATTTAAAATAAAATAACTTTAAAATAAATTTAAATAAAATTAATAATTTCAAATTTATAACTAAAAATTTGAAATTTATAACTAAATAAACAACAAACTAAATAAATGTGATAAAATGAAAGCAGATGCAATTAAAATAGTTGATGGAGTATATTGGGTAGGAGTTATAGACTGGGACATTCGAGATTATCATGGATACAACTTAGATGGAACCACCTACAACACTTATTTAATTTTTAGTGAAGATAAAGTTACTTTAATAGATAATGTATTTCCTGGTTTTTTTCCACAATCATGGGGAAGAATTGAAGATGCATTTAAAAAAGAAGGAAAAAATGAAGTTAAAATAGATGTTGTTATTCAAAATCATGTTGAAAATGACCATAGTGGAACATTGATTGATATTATTAAAAAATTCCCTGAAGTTGAAGTTTATTGTTCTACACGTGCAGTAAATGGTTTAAAAAATTATTTTCCTTCATTGAAAGATTTTAATTTTAATCTTGTTAAAACAGGAGACTCAATTGAAGTTGGAGGAAAGACATTTAGTTTTATTGATGCTCCAATGTTACATTGGCCAGATAGTATGTTTACTTTTTTAAATGATGATGGGATTTTGTTTTCAAACGATGCTTTTGGGCAACATTTATGTAGAAGCAGTAGATTAGATACTGATATAGATGAATTTGAAATTTTACATGCTGCACAGAAGTTTTATGCCAATTTAATCACCCCATCTTCAAAAATGGTTTTGATGAAAGTTGATGAATTGAACAAACTATGTTTAACCGATAAAATTAAATTGATTGCCCCATCACATGGACAAATCTGGACAAATCCAGAGAAAATTATTTCTAAATACTCTTCTTGGGCTTCAGGTGAAGTTAAAGATAAAATAACATTTATCTACGATACAATGCATCATTCAACTCAAAAAATGGCTCATGCCTTGGCTGAAGGTGTAATGTCAGAAGGTTTTGAAGTAAGAACATATTTCCTGCATTATGATCAAAGAAGTGATGCTGCAACTGATGTTTTAGATAGTAAAGCAGTGGTTATAGGTAGCCCTACAATGATGAACAATCCATTCCCAAGCTTAGGAGATATAATTTATTATTTCAACTGTTTAAACTTTAAAGCAACAGGATATACCAAAAAAGCAGTTGTTATTGGTTCAAAAGGATGGGGTGGAGGAGCAGGCAAAAAATTAGCTACAGATTTGGAAGCTTCAGGCTTTGAAATCTTTGAAAATTATGATATTTTAAATATTCCCCATAAAGATGAGTTAGATAAATGTTATGAAATAGGAAAAGAGCTTGCTAAATCATTGAAGTGATTTTATTTTTAAATACTCTTAAATTCATTAAATGAAATTTAAATGTAAATTATTAAATGCTCCTAAACATGAGTATTTTATGAGATAATGATAAAGGTGATAGTATGGTAGATGTAGTATTATTAAATGCTAGTCCAAGAGAAAACAGCAATACATTGCAAATTTTGAATGTATGTAAAGAAGTTATTGAAGAAAATGGTTTAAGTGCTAAAATTCTTAGTTTAAAATCCAAAAAAATTGAATCATGTACTGCTTGTGGAGAATGTGGCAATTTAGGTGTTTGTAGTATTGATGATGGTTTAAATGAAATAATAGAAGAAATAAGAAAAGCAGATGGATTTATTCCAGCATCTCCAGTTTATTTTGGAACTGCACGAGGAGATTTAATGTCTGCACTTCAAAGAATAGGTTTTGTGTCAAAACAATCAGATCAATTTTTATCTTGGATGGTTGGAGGACCAATAGCTGTTGCAAGACGTGGAGGTCAATCACTTACATTACAAGAGATGACTATGTTTTTCCCAATAAATGAAATGATAATTCCTGGCTCAATATATTGGAACATTGTTTTTGCCCAAGCAGAAGGTACAGCACTTGAAGATGAAGAAGGTGTTGCTACAATCCAAAGATTTGGTGAAAATGTTGCTAAATTAATTCAAAAAATAAGAGATTAAATAAACAATCTTATTTTAAAAAAATATAAAATTTATTTAATTATATTTTATTTAATTATATTTTGTTTTATCTAAATTTTAAAATGAAATCTCTTTTTTTACAAAATTATTTATATTAATATTAGTATATTATATAATGTTATAAATTTTATTGAATAATAGAATTTATTTATTGAATAATAGAATTTAATATAATTTTTAATTTAAAATATTTTTTTTATACATTATTTTATAATTACTCTACTATTTTTAAATACAATTTTTAAATTATTTTTTTAAATCAGGTTTATATGTAAAAAATTTTTATATAAAAATTTTAATTAAAATTGTTTATTTTTTATAAAATTATGTTTAGTAACTTATAAAATAAGCTTAATGAATTTAAAAATGTTTAATAATTTACTTATTTTAAATATCAATAATGCTAAAAAATACTAAAAAGTGCTAAAAAAGTACTAAAAAATACTTTAAAAAGTAAATGATTAAAAAAATATGGTGATACTATGGCAAATAATCAACAACCAATATATATAATGCCTGAAGGAACTGAAAGGTTTTTAGGTAGAGATGCTTTAAGAATGAATATTATAGCTGGAAAAGCTTTAGCTGAAATTATAAGAACCACTCTTGGCCCAAAAGGAATGGACAAAATGTTAGTAGATGGTTTTGGTGATGTTGTTGTTACAAACGATGGAGCAACTATTTTAAAAGAAATGGACATTGTTCATCCAACTGCAAGAATGCTAGTAGAAATAGCTAAAAAACAAGAAGATAATGTTGGAGATGGAACCACTACTACGGTCGTACTAGCTGGAGAATTGTTAAAAAAAGCTGAAGAGTTATTAGAAATGGGAATTCACCAAAGTTCTATTGTTTTAGGTTATAGACTAGCTCTTGCAAAATCCATAGACATTTTAGAAGACATTTCTATTAAAGCAAGTGATAAAGAAACTCTTTTAAAGGTAGCTATTACTGCAATGACTGGAAAAGGTTCAGATAATGCAAAAGATTCTTTAGCAGAATTAATTGTAGATGCTGTTTTAAATGTAGAAGATGATGGTAGTGTAGATAAAGATAGCATTAATATCCAAAGAATTTCTGGAGGATCAGTCGAAGATTCATATCGTGTTGATGGAATATTAATAGATAAAGGTAAATCTGATGAAAATATGCCAGCTGAGGTAAAAGATGCTAAAATTGCTCTTTTAAAATATCCTTTAGAAATAAAAGACTTAGAGACTGATGCTAAAATTGATTTAACAAATCCTCTTCAAATGCAAGCTTTCTTAGACAATGAAGATGAAATGATTAGAGAAATGGTTGATAAAATCATATCTTCTGGTGCAAATGTCTTGTTCTGTCAAAAAGGAATAGACGATGCAGCTATGCATTACCTTACAAAAGCTGGAATCTTAGCTATTAAGAGAACTAAAAAATCTGATATGAAACGTTTAGTTAAAGCAACAGGTGCTGAAATAGTAACAAACATTGATGCTTTAAGTTCAGAAGAATTAGGTGAAGCTGGAATTGTCTATGAAAAGAAGATTTTTGATCAAAAAATGGTCTTTGTAGAAGAATTAAAAAATTCCAAAGCAAATTCAATTGTCTTAAGAGGAAGTACCAAACATGTGACTGGTGAAATTGAAAGAGCTTTAGAAGATGCTCTTGGAGTTGTTGCTGCTACAATTGAAGATGACAAAGTTGTTATTGGTGGTGGAGCTCCTGAAATTGAAATCAGCAAAAGATTAAAAGAATATGGTGAAACAATACCTGGAAGAGAACAATTAGCTATTAATAGCTTTGCAAATGCGTTAGAAATTGTTCCACGTACTTTAGCTGAAAATGCAGGTTTAGACAGTATAAATTCAATTGTAGATTTAATAGTTGCCCATGAAAAATCAGTAAATTATGGTTTAGATGTTTTTTCTGGTGAAATTGTAGATATGAAAGAAAAAGGTGTTGTTGAACCTCAAAGAGTTAAAAAAAGAGCCATTCAATATGCAACTGAAGCAACTGAAACAATTTTAAGAATTGATGATTTAGTAGCTGCAAGAGGATCATTAGAATCTCAAGGAAGCGATGATGATGGAATGGATAATAGTGGTATGCCAGGAACATACAATGGAATGGGACAAGGCGGTATGCCACCAATGATGTAAATTTAGTTAATACTAATTTTTACATTCTTTTTCTCATTTTTTTAAAATTTTATTATTTATACAAAAAACTTGTCTCTTTTTCTTTTTTTAATTTTAAAAATATATGAGTTCATATTAATTAGTAGTAAATAATCTTTCTATAATTTCATCAAGCTTTTGTGAAATTTCTTCTGCTGATTCTTTATAAGCATCATATCCTTTCATATAGGGATCATCAATGTCTTCTTCAGCCAATTTAAAATATTTTTCCTTATTTTCTGGAAAATGGGCAACTAAATAGTGTAAATGATGATCTGTCATTACAAATACATAATCAACAAGATTTAACATTCCAATAGTAAGTTCTTGTGATCTATGAGAACTTATATCAATTCCTTTTTCTTTCAATACTTTAATAGCTTCTTTGGTTGTAGGATTTCCATTGTAAGCATAAATTCCTGATGAAAAAGAATGGAAGTTATCCTCTGTTTTTTCATTAAATAATCCTTCAGCCATTGCACTTCTGCAAATATTTGCAGTACATATAAATAAAACTCTTTTAACCATCTTTTTATCACCAATGTTTCATTTAAATATTTATGCAACCATATCCAATCAAATCAAACCCATAAGCATTTAAAATTTACTAAACTAAATAGCTTTATAAATGTGTATATATGTTAAATAAATATAATTAATCTTAAATTAATTCAATAAACAAAATTATATGTTAAATAAGATTATGTGTTAAATAAAACTATATATTAAATAATTTAATATTTACAAATCTATATATAAAATATTATTGTTTCTATTTTATTTAATATTATTGTATAATCTTTTAATGTAAATATTGGCATTATCAAAACTTTTGTCTGAAAAAAATTTCAAAAAGTTATCAAAACTTCAAAACTCTTAAATATTGTTTAAAATTAAATTTGAAATATAAACCTCATTTTTTTAAAAAAAATAGCTTTTTTAATTAAGTAATTTAAATTGCTAGAAAATACAAGCTATATGTTTAAATCAGTTAAAATATTTATTAAACATGCACATTTAATTAAAATTTTATAAAAATACCTTATTTATATTCTTTATTCATTGAATGGGGCTTAATTCTACCATATTTAATAAAAACAACTCTGTTTTATTAAAAATATATATTATGAGCATGAAATTTAACTAAGATTTTTTAAAAAGAATTACTACCATTATATCTTTTTTAACTAAATTCTTAGTTTTTATAGTAAATTTCATAAAAAAATAGATATTTAATAGCTATTTTAATTTTAAAAAACTTTATATAATCTTTCAAAGAAAATAAATAAGCACAACACTAAAAAATATTTCAATAAAAAAATATTTCAATATATTTTAAAATAAATTTTTAATAATAAATATTAATTTAAAAAGAAATAATTTAAAAAATATTTTTTTGTTATATTAATTTTAAAATTTTAAAAAACATTTTCTTATTATATTAATTTTCTTATTATATTAATTTGGAATTTTATTTTTAAATATTTGTTCTAGAAAAAATAGATATTAAAATATTTTATTTAGATTATTATTATTTTTATTAAATATCTATTATTTAAATAATTATTTAATTAAGCTATTGATTGTTTAGCTAAATATTGATTTACTTTTATTAAATATTAATTGCTTAAATTAGTTATTTAATTAAACTATTTTAATTTAATTTGAACAATTAGATATTAATAATTGATTTAATTTATTTGGTGCAAAACTGAGGTGAAAAAATTAAATACATGAAAAAGCCATTACTTTTAATAGTGGCATGCTTCATTTTATTAAGTGTAGGAGCATGTTATGGAAGTAATGTATGTGACATAGAGGAAAATATAAATGATAATGAAGATGATTCTGATGGGTCGGGCAATATAAATAATATTAAATTGTCTTTAAATAACAATAATAATAATACAAATAATAGTAATAATAAACCATTAAGTGTAAACACAGTTAAGCCAAAAACATTAAGTCAAAAAGAAATAATAAATGTTGCAAAAGCACTTAATAGTTATGTTAAGAAAAATAAAAAATTACCTAACTATGTAACTATTAAAAAATATAAATTTTCAATAGCTGAATTTTCATACATGGCTAGTAAAACTGTTTATAATAAATATAAAAATTTAAAATCTAAGATTACAGTAAAGCATAATATTAAAAACCCTTCAAAGCCTTTAGGCGATAATTTTAAAGGAAAAGTAAGTAAAAAACTTTATTCTACTTATGCAAAAAGTATAGTTAATTTTATTGATAAAAATAATAGGATGCCAAATTATCTTAGTTACAAAGGAGTGAAAGTGCAGTATCAAACTTATGTTTACTGGTTTAGTCGTCTTTTAGAAAAAAGTGGCTCAAAATTGCCCAAGTCATTCTCTCTTAGCATAGCTAAAAACAATAAAATCAACAAATACTTACCAAAGTATTCCTCACAAAAAATTGTAACTCCTTCAAAATCTAAAGAAGACAATGGTTTTAATGATAATTACAAATTAAATGATAAATTAACTAAAAAAGAAAAAAACTTGTTAAATACTTATTTAAAAGCTACAAAAAATTGCCAATCCACAAATAGAATTATAAAAGAATTATCTAAATCCATTACTAAAAAGTGTAAAACTACAATTGCAAAAGCAACTGCAATTTATAAGTGGGTTCAGAAAAATATAGATTATGTTTTATACTACAATACTAAATTTGGTGCTGTAAAAACAAAGACCAAAGGATATGGAAACTGTGTGGATCAAGCACATATTTCTGCAAGCTTATACCGAGCAGCAGGAATAGCTGCAAGATATGTTCATGGAAAGTGTAAATTCACAAGTGGAGTGACATATGGTCATGTTTGGGTGCAAGTACTTATAGGAGATACTTGGGTGGTATCAGATACAACTAGTCTAAGAAACAGCCTTGGAAATGTAAAAAATTGGGATATGAATAAATATTTGCTAAAAGGAAAATATAATGAGATTAAATTTTAAATACACCATAGTGAATTGTTGTTTTTAATAAATTATTTACTATTTTTATTTATTTACCCTTAAAAATTTGTTTAATATTAAAAATCAGTATAAATTAAAAAATTACAAAGCATGTTGACATTTTTTACTAAATCTACATGACCTACATTTATTTGGATTTTTTGTTGGTAAAAATGGCTTTATTTCATTGAACAGTCCATGCATTCTATTAACTAAAAATTTTATATTTTTTTCATTGTTTTCATCAAAGTCCTCCATCCAAAAAACGTTTGATGTTCCTCTTTCTCTTAATACTCCTTTTATTTTTCTTTTATCCTTTCCAATCATTGATTTAAAAGCCAAACAATATGCCTGAACTTGATGAATTGTTGAGGAATAGGCAACAGTTCCAGGTTTATCATCAATAATAAGAAATTCTTCAGGAGTCATCCAAATCTCATCTATAAATCCTCTAATTCCAAATTTTGGTGATGAAACAAATACTTCTCTTGAAACAGCTTTTTCTTCTTTAGAAGAATCTAAAACTTCTTCAAATGTTATCTTTGTTGCATCTTCTTTAAATTTATCTTCTAATTTTTTATGTTCTATATCCCCTTTAACCATATGATCAGTAGGAGGTGTAGTTATTCCTTCAAAATGTTCTAAGTATAAACTATACTCACAGTACCCTTGTTGATTTAACCAACTAATAGGGAAGTTATTTTTACCACCAATTATTTGCAATCCTTTAATATTAGGATGATCTTCAACAGTATAATCAAAATTAAACTTAATAATTTTATTTTCAGACATATATCTCACTAAAATTATTTATTTTAATAAAAAAAAATGATTAAAACAATTTATTTGACTCCCAATTCCAAGCAGTTTCAATAATATTATCAATATCACTGTTGTTAATATTCCATCCTAAAACTTCTTTTGCAAGGGAGTTATTAGCTACTAAAATAGCTGGATCTCCTTTTCTCTTTTGCCCATATATTATTTTTGGCTCTACTCCTGTGACTTTAATAGCCGAGTCAATGATTTCTTTAACACTTACTCCTGTGCCTGTTCCAAGATTAATGACACCATTAAAATCATCTAATTTTTCTAAAGCCAACTTATGAGCTGTTGCTAAATCATCGACATGAATGTAATCTCTTATACAAGTACCATCTGGAGTATCATAATCTGTTCCAAATACTGTAATAGATTCTATATCTCCTTTAATGGCTTTTAAAACAAGAGGAATTAAATGAGTTTCAGGATTGTGAGATTCTCCAATAGAACCATCTTTAGAAGCTCCAGATGCATTAAAATATTTTAAAGCAATATATTTTAATCCATAAGCAGTATGATAATCCTCCATAATTTTTTCAACCATTAATTTAGTTTTTCCATAAGGATTAATAGGGTTTAATGGGTGTTTTTCATCAATAGGCAAATATTCTGCATTGCCATAACTTGCACATGTAGATGAAAAGACTATTTTTTTAACATTATTTGCAATCATAATATTAAGCAAATTAAATGTCCCTACTAAATTATTTTCATAATATTTTTGTGGATTCTCTACACTTTCTCCAACATAAGCATAAGCAGCAAAATGAACAACAGCATCAATCTTATATTCCTTAAAAACCTTTTCTAACGATTCTTTATCATTTAAATCTCCTTGTATGAATTTTGTTAAAGCTGCTTCTTTATGACCATAAACAAAATTATCAAAGATTAAACATTCATGCCCATTATTCAATAGATATTTTACAGTATGAGACCCAATATAACCTGCTCCACCAGTAATTAAAATCATTAAAACACCTAAATTTTTTAATTATTAAAATAATTTTGTTTAAATTAGTTTTATTACACCATTGAGAAAATCCTTTTGATGAACATTTTTTAAATTGTTCTTCTAATAAATTAAATAACCATGGCATAACTTTAAAAACATACAAGATAATTTTAATACAATTAAATAAATTATTAAAATTATTAAAATTATTTAAAAATTATTTTATTAATATAAAATATGTATTTAAATTAAATAAAACTTACTATTTATATGCTCAAGAGAATAAAATTGATAAAAGAACATGAAAATAAAAAAAATGATAAAAAAAATATATTAATAAAAAAAATCAAAAAATAATTTATGGAAAAAAGAAAAATTTATTTAATTTTTGTAATTGTAATTGCACTGATGGTGTTTTCAGGACACTTTTTAAATAAAGATGGACAATTAAATAAAGCCATTGCAGATACTGAATCTTATGATCCATATCAGAATCACAATTATGACTCAACAGATTACAACAATTCAAATAAAACTTCGAACAGTGGTAAAACATCCTCACAATCGAAATATGATGCTCAAGGATATTGTGCTTATGTTGTTGATGGAGATACTATAGATGTAGATGGTGTTGGAAGAATAAGATTTGTTGGAGTTAATACACCTGAAAGAGGAGAACCAGGATACAAAGAAGCAAAAGATTTTATTAAACAAATGTGTTTAGGAAAAACAATTTATTTAGACATTGATGATAAAAAGCATTTTGATCGATATGGAAGAGTTTTGGCGGTTGTTTATGTTAATGGTGCAAATATAAATCAAGAATTATTAAAAAAGAATCTTGCAGAAGTAATGTTTATTCCTCCTTCAGAATTTAATCCTTACTCTTGGACATAGCACCTGTGAAGCCATTTCTTAAAAAAAATTGACATGGCATCTGATTTACTTAAAATTTACAAGGTGTATTATTTCTTGGATTTCATTGTAACCTTCTGAAATCAGTATTTTCATTAAAAGTACAGTTAGATATACTTTTTTAGATACAGATTTAAGCATATAAGCATGTATTTTTTCTAATTCTAGGTTTATTTTGAGGAATTCGAAAACCTTTTCGATTTTCATTTTGAACACAGAATTTTCCTAAATAAGTAATATTTCGAATAGTTTTTCTCTTAAATGTTCGTGAATCTTTCCAGCTTATTTCAAAGTCGAAATAATCTAAAGGGTGGGTAATTTTATTTTTTAAAAGTGATTAAGTATTAGTTCTAATCAAAAAAAAAAAAAAAAAAAAAAAAAAATTAATTAGTATTTCCTTTTACAGTATTTTTATATCCACTTATACAAAGTCTATGTCTACTGTCCTCACCTTTTGTTTTACCTAATTTATTTTTTGTTATAATATTTTTATCACCATTTACTTTAATACCTCTAATTTTCACACTATTTTTAGAAACACTGTTTCTATCACCATTAATTTTGATACCATGGCTTTTATTTTTGTTTAGAATGTTATTCGAAATTTTATTGTTGTTGCCAAAGACATTAATGCCATTGTATTTGTTGTTGTTGGCTGTGTTTTTATATATTGAGTTTTCGTGACCGTAGACATATATACCATAATGTTTGGATTTAATTTTATTATTGTGTAATTTGTTTTCAACTCCATTCATATAAGCTCCATATTTGTCACTGCTGAAAATATTGTTTTTAATAGTATTGCTATCTCCTTTGAGATAAATTGAATATGATTTAGCTTTAATGGTGTTTTTAATTATTTTATTGTAATTTCCAGCAGTATTAACTCCAGTTTTAGTGTTTGAAGCTTTGTTTTTGTAAATGTAGTTATAATCACCAGTAACTCTTATTCCAGAAGATTTAGACCCGTTAACAATAGTATTAAATTTAACCTTATTGTCCTCTCCATTAATCCAAATTCCAGAATGAGTAGATTTGTATATTTTATTATAAGTTATTTTGTTATTATCAGACCCTATATAAATTCCAAAATAATTTTTCTTCAAAGTATTTTTAAAGATCTGATTATTAACACTATAAGAACTAATACCTGCACCAATAGCATGATGCACATAATTATAATAAACTTTATTATAACTTCCATCCATTATACTAATACCACCATAATTAGTACTGAATACAGTATTATTAAAAATATTATTGCTCTGACCATAAAGATCAATGCCTTCTTTAATACCTTCAGAAACTGTATTAAATGATATTTTACTGAAATAAACAGAGTCTAACAATATACCTATCTCATGTAAGAAAATATTGTTTTTTGTAATTGTTAACTTATCCCCTTCGATTATATGAATGCCATTAGCATAAGATTGGTAATAAATATGATTAGAGCCAATAAGAGAATTTCTAATAGATTGTGCATAAATACCATTGAAGCCATTATGTTCTAGGAAATTACCAGTTATAGTAATATTATCTGCATTATAAACATATATACTGTCATATCCACTGACATCAACACGATTATTACTAATTACTGTATTTAAAGGGGATTCTAGGTATAAGCCATAACCTCCATTAGGATATCCAACATCTTTCAAATTATTATTCATTATTTTACAATTATCAAGTCCATTCAGCTCTATACCAGTATATCCAGTGTTTTTAATATTATTGTTTGAAACTTGACTGCTAGTTAAGCCATTTATATAAATACCTATATTATTTACATTAGAAATATTATTTTTAGAAATTGTTAGATTATCACCGTTGCTTAAAAAAATGCCATTGTTTCCCTGATTTATAGTATTTGAATTTATTATTCCATTATTCAAAGTATCAATATTAATAGCTACATCATTATTATAAATTTTATTATTGGCGATATTTACATTGGAAATAGTGTTTCCATCAATACTATTGCCAGATGAATTAATAGTGTTATCCAATATTTTAACAGTGTTGACATTGATTAAATAAATTCCAATATTAGAAGAATTAATAGTATTTTTAATTATATTAATGTTATTTACTTCATCTACTGAAACACCAGAAGATCCTCCAGAAATCTTGTTGTTAGTGAAAGAAACATCATTGGATGTATCCATAACAACAGCATCACCATCAGAATTAACAGTATTATTGTCAACAGTTACTTTATTATTATTAGATAAAGAAATACCTCTTTCCTGAGATTTTACAACTTTATTATTCTTTATTTTAACATCATTGGCATCATAAACAGAAATACCTTCATTTGCACCATCAACAGTATTCTCACTTACTTCAACATTGGAAGCAGTATTTACAGCAACACCATCACCTTCAACATTACTAACCTTATTATTTTTTAAATTCAAATTTTTAGAATTGGAAGTATAAATTCCAGATCCTCCTGCAGTATTAATTGTATTATCCTCAACAGAAAGATTATCACTTGTATCAGTGTAAATAGCATCATCTTCAACATTACTAAAATTATTATCCGTAATTTTAATATTATTAGACTCAGAAAGATAAATACCAGAATCAACACCACTAATATTGTTCCCAATAATATTCACATTGTTAGATTCACGGACTGAAATAGCTCCACCTTCACCAGAAGAAGAAATACTATTGTTAATAACACTCAAACCATTAACAATATCAAAGTCAATAGCTAAATCAAAGCCACTAAAGCTATTATTAACAATAGAAATATTATTCACACCAGAACCACTAACGCCAATACCATAATTCAAAAATGTAAATCCTTTAATTAGAACATTATCCTCAGAAATACTAAATGCTGACATAGCAAGATCATCACCAAGAGACCCATCAAGAACCACATCAACATCACAAACAATAGACATAGCACGATCAATCAACAAACTAATCCCACCATAAACACCACCAAGACCAGTAGAATTAAAATACAAAACATCAATACTACCATCATTCTCAAGAGCATTCTGAATATCATAACTAGACCAAGACTCATTCACAAACAAAGAACCCGCACTAACACTAGACACAGAAAAGCCCAAAACCACAAAAATAGTCAATACCAATATACATTTTTTATTAAACAACAAATTCATCACCTTTTATAATATAGTTTATATTGGAAAGTTTAAAAACAAATTATAAAATAACTATAATTTATGTTTATGGTACTAAAATTGCATATTCACACATATCTGCAATTAATAAATCATTGTTTTTATCAAAAATAAAT
>NZ_LWMV01000186.1 GCF_001639295.1 Methanobrevibacter curvatus
ATTATAGAATATGAATTTAAAGATTATTTAAAGATTAATTTAAGGGCTAATTTAAAAAAATAAAATCATGCCCTCAAATAATTAAATATAAAAGCATTAATGATAAATTCATATCTCAAACTTTTTCAACTTAAATATTTATTAAATATAACATTTTGTAAAAACTATTTAATAAATTTTACGATTTTAACAATTTTCATATCAAGAAAAAGTAAAAAATTGAAAAAAAATAAAAATAAAAATAAAAAAATGAAAAATAAAAATTAAGAATTGAAAATTAAAAAAATAAAAAAAATTAGATTTTACTGATCCATATTCAAAATGTTTAAAACACATGCAATTAAAAAAATTATTCATCTCTAAACTTGATTTTTCGAAGTTTAGACTTTTTTTGAGTTTTATTTTTTTTAAAAAATTCTATAATAGCTGTTAAAAAGACTAAAAGTGGAATAATCTCAAGTCTTCCTATCCACATGTTAATAATTAACATGACTTTCGCAGATATTGGTACTCCAGAGAAGATAAGACCAGTATTAATTCCTACATTTCCTTGGGCAGATACAACATCAAACAATGCCCTTAAAGGATCAAAACCATGTGCAATGAAAACTCCCCACCCAATAAATATAAAGATCATGTATAAAGCAAAGTAAGAATTTGCTTCTTTTAAATTATGTTCTGAAAAATTTTGAGAGTTTATACGTGTTCTTATAATTCGTCCTTCTGGAGAAATTATGTTTAAAACTGTTTTATGAAGGTCTTTAAAAAGTAAAACAAGCCTTATAATCTTTAAACCACCAGATGTTGAACCTGATGAACCTCCAATTAACATCAAAGCAAAAATACCAAACTTCATAAATTCTGGCCATAAAGATATTGTAAACTCATTGTGGAGAGTAAAACCTGTTGTGGTAATGGCTGATACTACATGAAATAGAATTTCCATAGGCAAAAGGTCTGTGTAAAGCAAAATAAGTCCAAATATTAAAACTATTAAGACAATCATTACTTGAAACTGAATATCCTTAAAAATTTTTAAATGTTTAGTTGTAAAAGATTTATAAATGGTTAAAAAGCTGGTAGCTCCAGTAATCATTAAAAACATTGCTATGATATTATAAATATTGTTATTATAATAACCAAAACTTGCATTTTTAATGGTCATGCCCCCAGTAGATATTGCAGTAAGAGAATGATTAATAGAATCAAAAATAGGCATTCCTGCAAGGATAAATAGTATTATCCCAAGTACTGTAAATGTACCATAAATTTTAATAATTTTTTTTAATGTACTTCCTACACTTGGAGCTATTTTTTCTTGACGAGCCTCTGATTTATAAAGACGAGCTAATGGGGTACCAGAATGAAGTAAAATCCCTGTTATAAGAGCTATTATTCCTAATCCTCCAACCCACTGTTCCAAACTTCTTAAAAATAAAATTGAATTAGGAATAATCTCTAAATTAGGAATTATAGTAATTCCTGCTCCAGTCCAAGCAGACATATTCTCAAATAGTCCATCTATAAATGATATGTCCAATGCAAGAACCATGATTAATGCACCTATAATACTTGCCCATAACCAAGCTAAGGTAGATATAATCATTCCGTGTTTCAGCTTTAACTCTCCAATTTTATTGAATTTTTTAAGAAAATATCCTAAAGCTATTGAAAATAGACCTGGAATTAAAAAAGTCCAAATTTCATATTCATGGTAAATTAAAGCAATAATTACCGGAATTAATACTGTTATACCAATTCCTTCCATTATTAAACCAAGGAAATGGCTAATTGTCATTAAGTCTCTTTTGGTAATATGCTTCATCAAATAAAATTATACTTTGAGATATAAAAAACTTTTGAAGAAAAATTACTCTAGTGATAAAACATGCAAAAAAGTATAATGTTAAAAAACTAAAAAAGCATGAAAAATATAATTGACATATCAATTAATAAGATTAAAAAAAAAAATAAAAAAGAAAAAAATATATAACCCTTAGGTTATACTAAAGGAAAAAGCTTATTCTACTTTTTCACCAAAACCGAATTTTCTTCTGGTTGCATTGATTTTAACTTTGACTTCTTGTCCTACTTCTGTTCCAGGAACAAAAATAACATATCCATCAATTCTTGCTATACCGTCACCAGTTTTACCTTGATCTTCAATTTTAACATCGTATTCGGAATCAACTTCTACAGGTACTTGGTACTCTTCTCTTCTATTATAACTATCTTCAAACATTTTATCACTAAATTGTAAAATAATTTTGCCTTTAAAAAGACATTTACAAGTTTTTTAAAATGCAATTACAAAGAAAATACAGATTATTCATAAACCAATCAAAAATTCAATAAAAAATATAAAAATTAATCTAAAAAATAGTAGTATTAAAAATAAAAATATATCTTATTAAAGAACAATATTTATATAATTAAAAGTATTATTTATATAGAAAGTATTTCATAAAAATTTATTTAAAATAATTTAATTAATAAATAAAAAAAATAATGTATATCTAATCTAATGCATTATAATTAACTATATTCATGTTAGTATATAAATGTTACGAAATTTTTAAAAAAATAATTTAAAAACCTATAAAAAATCATGTAAAATTATTAAAAAATTAAAAAATTAAATTAATATTTTAAATAAAATTTTTAAACAAAACTTTCAAATAAAATAATTTTCAAATAAAATAGCTTTTAAATAAAATAAAGATATTAAATTATTTAATAACTAAAATACTATTTAAAATATATTTAAAACATAAAACTTAATATAACTTTAAAATGAACATGTATAATTTTTAATAGGTAAAATTAGAAATATCTAAATTTTATTAGGGAAAAAATGAAATTCGAGCCAAAGATTGGATTAAAATTAGATGAAAATTTTTATGATTACAAGCTATTCGAATCATTAGAAGCACTTTCTAAAACATTTTCACAACGAAAAACAGCTGAAATTTTAGATGTTTCTGCTCCAGTTCTAAATCGAAGAATAAAAAATGTAGAAAAAAAGCTAGGGTATGAATTAACACAAACAACGCCAAAAGGAACAGAATTAAGTAAAAATGGTCTAAATTTATTAAATAAATATATAAACTACAAGAAAAAACTTGAAGAGTTTGATAATATTAAAATTTTCGGAGGTCCAATAGTTTTAGGACTCTTAGAATATTTAAGTATTGACTTTAAAGAATCCCATTTAGAAGAAGAGAAAAAAAAAGAAGAAAAATGTAGCACTAATTTAAATATTTCACTATACTCTAGCGACAATTCAAGTGCATATGAGATGTTTAAAAGAAATTTTGTAGATATTTTAGCTTTAGATGATCCATTACTAGCATTTCAAAAAGATTTAGAATTTATACCAATAGCTTCAGACACATTGTCTCTTGTTTCAAATAACAATATTAATTTAAAAAAAATAAAATCAGTTGAAGATCTAAAAAATCTTAAATTCATCTCAGTAGAAGGTTCTGCTCAGAGATTAGCATGGCAAACACTTAAAGATTTGAATATCCCATTTAGTATTGTAAAAGAGGTTAAAAGTCAATATGATGCATATAAAATTGTTTCAAATTCAGAAAATATTTATACATTCTTAAACACAAGCTTTTTTAAAGGAGATGAAATATTAAAAAATCAAACAGAACATGTTTTAAGTTTAATAATAAAAAATAAAGAAAATTCAAAGGTAAACAACTTTATTGATTATATTTTAAATAATGGAAAGAAAATAATAAAAGAACAAGGATTTCTTCAATTAAAAAGCTATTAATTAACGATAAAATAATAAAGTAATAAAATAATAAAATAATAAAATAATAAAATATAAATATAAATATAAAATTAATAAAGTTAAAAAGTAATAAAGCTAAAAAGCATAAAATTAAAAAATATAAAGTTAAAAAATATAAAAAAGCCAATACTTAAAAAATCAATCAAAATATTTATAAATTTCTTTTATCAAAATAATAATACTATAAAACAATAACAAAAAAGAAAAATTTAATCTTTTCAAAAAATATAAGAGGTGATTTTTTGAGTATAAAAAGTGACTTATTAGCCATTGGACATACTGCATTTGATTATATTATTCGTGTGGATAAATTTCCTGAACCAAATAGCTCTATAACAATAAACAAGATGAAACATTTACATGGTGGAGCAGCAGCCAATGTTGCAGTTGTAGGATCTAAATTAGGCATTAAAACTTCTCTTATTTCAGCAGTTGGGGATGATTTTTTATATTCAAGTTATAAACTCTTAATGGAAGACTTAAACATCAATTTAAACCATTTAATTCATGTGAAAGATGAAAATACCTCAACTGCTTTTGTTCATACTGATTCAAATAATGATCAAGTGAGCTATTTCTATTGGGGAGCAAGTAGCGAATTTAAAAATACACCAGTAAATCCAAAGGCAATTGAAAATACAGAAGTCATTCATTTAGCTACAGGAGACCCAAGTTTCAATTATAGATCCTCTTTAATAGCTAAAGAGAATGATAAAATTGTGTCTTTTGATCCAGGTCAAGACCTACATATATACGACAATAAAACCCTTAAATCGGTGATAGAAAATACAGATATTATCTTTGGAAATCAATTTGAAATAAACACTATATTAGACAGGTTAAATTTAAATATTGATTCTTTAAGGAATCTTGGGCCTAAAATTGTTATTAAAACCGAAGGAGAAAAAGGAAGTAGTATTTATTCAGATGAAAAAATTAAAATAAACTCAATTTATCGCCCAGCTGTAGATCCAACAGGTGCAGGTGATTCATTTAGGGCAGGATTTTTTAGATACTATTTAAAAGGAGAATCATTGGAAAAATCAGCACAATTGGCCTCTTCAGTTTCATCATTTATAGTTGAAGAGTTAGGATGTCAAACAAATATCCCCACTTTAGAATCAGCCATAAAAAGAATGAATGAAAATTACAAATAATTAAAATTTTAGAAAAGATTGATTGAAAATATGGGCATTAATATCATTAATTATTAATAATGAAATATATTGATTTATATGAAAATTTTAGCCATTGATATTGGAGCAGGAACACAAGACATTTTACTTTACAACAGCAAAGAAAATCTTGAAAATTCCATAAAATTAGTCCTTCCCTCTCCATCAGTTCAAACTGTAGAGAGAATAAAGAGAATTAAAAATGATTTATACATTGATGGAGAGATTATGGGTGGAGGAAAGATTAAAAGAGAAATAGTTAACTTATTAAATGAAGGATATAAAGTAGCTATTGAAAAAACTCCAGCAAAAACAATAAGAGATGATTTATCCCAAGTAGAATCACTTGGAGTAGAAATAGTAGAAGATTACTCCTATGAAAAAAATTTAAAAAACAGCTCCACTACAAATATAAAAAAAAATAACTCTAAAACTACTCCTAAAATTTCTCCTAAAATAGATTCTAAGATTAATCCTAAAATAGATTCTAAGATTAATCCTAAAATAGATCCTAAAATAAATTCTGAAATTAATCCTCAAATAGATCCTAAATTTTTGAAATATTCAAAATTAAGCTTTAAAGATTTAGATTTAGATGAATTATCCAAAACTATTTCTAAATATGAATTAAATTATTTTTTTGATTATTTGGCTGTTGCAGTTCAAGACCATGGTTATTCACCAAAAATGGGAGATAGAGATTTTAGATTTGAAAAAATAAGAGAAAAATTAAAAGAACCAATGGCTCCAGAAGAATTTGCTTATATTAATAATATTCCTGAATACTTTACAAGAATGAAAGCTATTGAAAGTAATATTAAAAATTATGAAAATTATGAAAATTATGAAAAAAATAAAGAGGAAAATAATAGAAATAATGAAAATGAAAATGAAAATAGCAAAAATCAAATAAATAAAAAATTTAAAAGTATCATAATGGATTCTAAGTTTGCTTCAATAGCTGGAGCTATTCATGATGAAAAAATAAATAATTTAAATAGCTTTGTTGTTATTGATATTGGAAATGGTCATACCATGGCTACATCAATAGAAAATGGATTAATTCAAGGATTATTTGAACATCACACAACTAATTTAGATGATAAAACAGGTGAAACTATCACAAATTTAATAAATAAACTAGTTGATGGAAGTTTAACTCATGAAGAGGTTCATGGAAACTATGGTCATGGTACCCATATACTAAATCCAATATCAAAATTAGAAAAAGTAGTTGTTACAGGTCCAAGAAGAGGAATAATAAAAAATACTGATTTTGACTACTATAATGCCACACCTGGAGGAGATGTTATGATGACAGGTCCTGTAGGATTAATAAAATCAATTGAACATCATTTAAAAAAAGAAAAAAAGAAAATAGAAAAAGAATAAAAAAAGTATAAAAAAAGTAGGAAAACTTGAAAATTATTAGAAAATAGGAAAATTTGATAAAATGAAAACATTAATAAAAAATATTAATATAATAGACCCAAAAAAGGAAGAAATAGATGTTAATTCTTCAATAGCTGTTGATAACGGACAAATAAAAGATATTGGAAAAAATATTTCACAAAATAAATCAAATTATGAAAATATAGTTGATGGTGAAGATAATTATATTTTATCTGGATTTATAGACAGTCATGTACATTTAATGGCAAGAGGGTTTGTAAACTCTGATTATATGAGTGACCCTTTATCATACTATTTTTATAAAGGAGCTGAAAATTGTAGAAAAACATTAGAATGTGGAATTACAACTGCTCGTGATTGTGGACTTTTAGATTATGGAGTAAAACTTTCAGCCAACAAAGGATTGATTTATTCTCCAAAACTTCAAATTTCAATCATGCCTATCTCAATTACTGGTGGACATTTTGATATTACACTAAAATCTGGTTATGATATGATTCCACAATATCCTGGATTTCCACATCCAGTCGCAAATGGTGTTGAGGGAGTTATAAGAAAAACAAGAGAAATTGTTCGATCAGGTGCTGATTTTGTAAAAGTAATGGCAAGTGGTGGAGTTATAAGTGAAAGTGACAGTCCTCAAGATATTCAGTATAACAAAAAAGAGTTGAAAGGCATTGTAGATGAAGCCAATAGATTAGGAAAAAAAAAAGTTGCAACACATTGTCATGGTCTTGGAGGATTAGAACTTTCATTAAAAGCTGGAGTCCATTCAATTGAACATGGAACATCAATAACAAAAAATTTAGCTCAAGAAATGATTAAAAAAGGAACTTTTCTTATTCCAACATTTTCTGTAATACAATGGCAAAGAAAACAAGCTAAAAAGAAAGTCCTTCCAGAAGATAAAATTCCTAAAGCTTTAGAGGTTTCTAAAATACATAAAGAAAATATTGAAATAGCTTACAATGAAGGAGTAAAAATAGCTATGGGAACTGACAGTGGAGTACATGAACATGGTCAAAATCTTAAAGAATTAGAGCATTTAGTTAATATGGGGATGGATGAAAGGGAAGCATTAATAGCTGGAACACTAACAAGTGCAGAATGTCTTGGATTAGAAGATAAAATAGGTTCAATAGAAACAGGAAAATCAGCAGATTTTATTATTACAAAGAAGAATCCATTAGAAAATATTAAGTCATTACAGGATAAAAACAATCTTAAAATAATAATTCAAGATGGAAATATTATTAAAAACATTTTAAATTAATTATAGATAAGGAAAATTTAAATGGATAAAAATATTATAAAAGATAAAGAATTTATGATGGAAGCTATTAAAGAAGCTAAAAAATCGTTGGAAGAAGGTGGACTTCCTATTGGTTCAGTTTTAGTAAAAAATGGTGAGATCATATCCAGGGGACACAATAAACTAATACAAAATAATTCTGTTATATTACATGGTGAAATGGATGCCATTGAAAATGCTGGAAGACTCAATGGAGAAGAGTATAAGCAAATTACTCTATACACAACACTTTCACCTTGCCCAATGTGTTCTGGAGCCATTATTCTTTACCATATAAAAAGAGTCGTTATAGGAGAAAATTCAACATTGATGGGTGCTGAAAACTTATTAAAAGAAAATGATGTAGAACTAAGATGTTTAAATATGAAAGAACCAAGAGAACTCTTAAATCAATATATTAAAGATAATCCAAAACATTGGAGAGAAGAATTAGAGAAAGTCGGATCAACTACTAGTTTAAAGTAAAAAATAAGTTAATCCCAATTCTCAAGGGATAAAAATCCCTCTAATTGTCTAATTTTATTTCTTAAATTTTTATAATCAGGTAAAACCGCTTCAACTTCGATCCAAAAGTTCTTTGAATGGTTATGGTGTTTAATATGAGCAAGTTCATGGACAACAAGATAATCAATAGTTTCTTCATCTCCCATAATAATTCTCCATGAAAAATTTAAGCTATTTTTTCCACTACAACTTCCCCAACGTGTTTTAGCATTAGAAATCCTTACTTTTAAAGGATTGACATTCATGATTTTTTTAAAATGGCTTACTCTTTGATTAATATATGATTTAACTATTATTTTGTAGAAATGAATGATAATAGATTTTATTTGATTATTATCAAGGTTTTTTGGAATAAAAAACTTATTATCCTTAAATTGAGCAATATTATCATCAGAAGGAATAATTTCTACTAAATTTCCCCTTAAATATACTTTATCATGATAATTTAAATTAAATGAATTCTTAGAATTAAACTTTTTTATAAGTTCTTTTTGATTTTTTAATATCCATTCTTCATTAGATTTAATAAAATCATCAATAAAGGATTTAGATGTTTTTAAAGGAGACCTTACAATAACTTGTCCATTTTCCTTTATTTTCAAAGAAATTGTTTTCCGTTTAGAACGAATTAATTTGTATTTTATCATAATATCTTGGAGATTATTAAGTAATATTTCATATAAATATTTATATTTAATACTTTAAATATATAAAAAAATTATATAAAAAAATCATTAAATGGCTATGTAGCAATTGAAAACCTAATTTTCTAAATTTAATTAATTAAGTTAAAATTAAATTTATAAAGTTATAATGAATTTTATTATAAAAATAAATATAAATATTTAATAAAATTCTATTTTAATTAATATTAATGTCTATTTACTAAAAATAATTATTTTTAAACATTTAATTTTATTATTTTTTAAAATATTTTAATTTAAATTTAACTAGTTAATATGAGTTATTTACTAACTAGAAGAACCTTTTAAAAAAAGGTTCATCAAAAGGTTTTCTCAAAAATAAAGAAAACTAATTTAAATAAAAGTTTTTTACAAATTATAATTATTTTTAAATATTTGTTTTTACAAAAAAATAATCATTTCACAGCCTCTTAAAAAAAAAAAAAAAAAAAAATGACTAGATATAAAATGTTATTAAAAAATAATGATTGAAATGAAGAAAAGAGATAAAATATATATTAACAATGGAAGTAATTTAATTAAAATGACATTAGAATTGCTTGAAATGGCTAATGTTAAGGAAGAATTAAATCCTGGAATAAAAATAATCATTAAACCTAATCTAGTTGTTAGTGAAAAGGCAGAAAATGGAGCTACTACACATGTTGAAATAGTTGAAGCTATTGTGATTTATTTAAAAGAAAATAAAATTGAAGATATTACAATAGCTGAAGGTTCATGGGTTGGTGATGGAACAAGCACCATTCCAGCATTTAAAATTGGTGGATACCTTAGTTTAGCAGAAAAATATGGTTTAAAAATTCTTGATACGAAAAAAGATAATGTAGAAACTGTAAAATTTGATAATTTAAATTTAAATGTATGTAAATCGTTTTTAGATGCTGATTTTATTATTAATGTTCCAGTTTTAAAAGGACATTGTCAAACAAAGATAACAGCATGTTTAAAAAATATTAAAGGTTGTATACCTGATGATGAGAAAAGAAGATATCATAGAATTGGATTAAGCAAGCCAATAGCTGGAATAAACACTGTTATAAAACCATCCCTCCATATTGTTGATGGAATATGCGGTGATTTAAATTATGAATGTGGAGGCAATCCTGTGGAACAAAATAGAATATTTTTGTCCAAAGACCCATTGCTTTTAGATAGCTATTTATCAAAACTTATTGGTTACAATCCAGAAGAAATTGATTACTTAAACTATGGCTTAAAATACGAGTTAGGGAAATTTCATGACAAAAACAGCGAAATAATTGAATTAAACTCAGATAATAGAATAAAAACTTATGAAAATAGAAATAATACTAAAAAAAACAATAAACATAAACCTTTAGCCATTGAAAAATTAGAAAGATTTATTGATGATAATTCTTCTTGTTCAGCATGTTATTCCTCGCTAATTTTTGCATTAGATAAACTAGAAGCTTCAAAAATAGAAAATATTAATGAAAAAATAAAAATAGGTCAAGGATTTAAAAAAGAAGCCATTGTAAGAACAAAAGTTGGAGGAATAGGAATAGGAAATTGTTGTATAAAATTTAAAAAAAACATAACAGGATGTCCACCAACAGGCTTAGATGTCTTAAATTTTTTAAAGCAAATCTTAAATAATGAAAAATCTTAAATAATGAAGAACCTTAAATAATGAAAATAAAGTATAAAATAAGAAAATACGAAAAAGTAAAAAAAGAAAAAATAAAAAAAATAAAAAAAAATCTAAAATACCTAAAATGTCTAGAACACCTAAAAAATCTAAATATCTAAAAAACAGATCATAGCATGATTCTATGTGGGTGAGTATAGACATTGAATCTGTCTTCTCTTAAAAATCCAATCATTGTTATATTTGCCTTATCTGCTACAGTGTAACCTGAAAGAGTTGGGGCGGCATTTGAAGCTATTAATGGAATACCAACACGTGCTATTTTTATTAGCATATCAGCAGGCATTCTACCACTATAAATAATATAAGAATTTGAAAAATCAAGGTTTTTAATGGCTGCAGCACCTATAATCTTATCAACTGCAACATGACGAGATACGTCTTCAATAGCTATAAATTCATTTTTTTCACAGTTTACTAATCCAGCAATATGTGTTCCACCAGTTTGTTTCCATGTAAACGCTTTTTCTCTTAAGGTATTTATATTTTTAATTAATTCCTCTGGCTCAATGATAAAATCTGATTCAACTTCATCTATAATATCTATTTTAGTTCTCCAGCCCCCAAAACAATCTGAACCAACAAGCAATTCTTTTCTAATATCAAAATCTTCTAAATTAATTTCTGTATTCAAAATATTATTATTTATTTCTATATCAATAACATTTTCATAAGAATTAATAAGCCCTTCACCTAACATATATCCTACAGCAAATTCTTTTAAAGAATCTGGACTAATTGAAAAATTTCTTGTTAAATTATCGTTAATATTTAATGTAATTGTTTCATCAACAACTATTTTCTCTTTAAATTTTTTTAATTCACTATTTTCATATTTAAAAGCTTCAATTTCATCTATTAGTTCCATTTTATCAATTCCAAAAAGTAATTATATAAATTTTTAAAAATTATCTAATTAAAACTAATATTTCAGTAAAATATACTTATATTATTACTATTTATAATAATAGCACAAACATAAATGAAATATTGTGAAATAAGCAAAAATTAATAATTTTTTTTTAAAAAAAATATCTTATTATTTATTTTTTTAATTAGTAATATTATTTTTAGTTAAGATAAAATTTTCTAAAAAAGATAAGAAAAAAAATAAAATTGAATAAAAATAGAAAAAAATTAAATTCTAAAAAATAGAATGAAATTTGATTATGTGACTATAAAACATTTAAAAAAGAAAAATAAAGAGATATAGAAGGAATAATTATTAAAATAGATAAAATAGAAAAATTTTTTTAAAAAAAATAGTTGTATGTACAGCATATAAATAAATAAATTTTAAATCTAATTAATCTTAATTATTAATAGTGAACAATTATTGATAATTAAAAACATGATTATACATTCAATAAAAAAAAGAATTAAAAGAATTTTATTTAAAAAAAAGAGTTTAGAGACCATAAAAAGTATTAAAAAAGTGTTAAAAATATTTGTTTATAATAAATTTAAATGTATATAGGTCTTTATATATAAAACTTGTTATTTAAAACTTAAAGATAAGTATTTTTATACTAATGATAAATTTAATATCATACTGAAAATTTTATAGGATTTTAAAGGACTTAATTTTTTATAGGCTTTGAATTAAATTTATATCATATAAGAATTTCAGTATTAAAAATTTTAAATAATAAAATTTTAAAATAGAATTTAAATAATAAAGAGGTTGTTAATTATGGGTTCTAGTTTTAAAAGTCCTGCAGACACAGCTAAGGCTATGGTTGGAATTGCAGGAACTAAACAAAATTCAAGTATAATTAATACAATTATACTAAGTTTCTTTGCAGGTGCTTACATTGCGTTTGGCGGTTTACTTGCAGAAATTGTTACTACTGGTATGGCAGCTCCTGAGTTTCCTGCTGGTTTAGTAAAACTATTTTTCGGTGCAGTGTTCCCAGTTGGTTTGATGCTAGTTGTTATAGCTGGATCAGAGCTGTTTACTGGAAATAATATGTACATGACTTTTGGAGTTTTAACAGGCAAAGCCACAGCTGGCGGACTTGTTAAAAATTGGGTTGTAAGTTGGGTGTTCAACTTTGTTGGTGCATTGTTTGTTGCTTATGTTTTAGCTACAGCAACTGGTCTTATGACTGCTCCTACAGTAGTAAATGGTACTGAAACTTTCCCATTTGCAGTTAAGGCAGTTTCGGTAGCAGCACCTAAGATAAAATTAGGATTTACTGAAGCCCTTCTAAGAGGTATTGGATGTAATTGGTTGGTATGTCTAGCAGTTTATCTTGCTATTGCATCAGATGATATTATTGGAAAAATCCTTGGTATTTGGTTCCCAATCATGGCTTTCGTAGCTATTGGATTTGAGCACAGTATTGCAAATATGTTTTTCTTAACTCTTGGTGTATTCATGGGTGAAAGAAATATCGCAGCTGCTGGAGCAGATCCTAATCTTGTTACCATTACATGGCAAGGAGTATTTAACAATTTAATACCCGTAACAATAGGTAATATAATTGGTGGAGCTATTTTTGTTGGATTCCTTTATTGGTTTGTTTACCTAAGAGGTCAAAAAATAGAATAATCTTAATTGTTTAGTGAAAATTGTTTAGTGAAAATAAATTATAAATAATTTTTAATTAGATTATAAAATTGGATTATAAAATGAAATATTTTTAATTTATTTTTAATTTTTTTAAATTTTATTTATCACATTTATTTTTAAAATACAAATATTAATACAAATATTATAAAAGATTATTATTGAAATCTAAAAATGCATTAAATTTTAAACAAGTCTTTTAAATAGTATTTAATAGTTTTAAAATATAATAGTTTTAAAATAAAAAATATTACGGTTGTATAATACAATAAATATTTAAAATTAAAGTATTTATTGAAATATAGGTGAATCATATGGTAGAAATGAAATATGTGCCTACTATCTGTCCATATTGTGGAACAGGCTGTGGTTTAAATCTTGTTGTTGTAGATGGCAAGGTTGTTGGTGTAGAACCATGGAAAAGGCATCCAGTCAATGAAGGAAAATTGTGTCCAAAAGGTACTTTTTCACATGAATTTTTCCAAAGAGATGACAGACTTACTAAACCATTAATTAGAGTTGGAGCTCCTGCAGACTACGAAGGTACTGCAATAGTAGATGTTCCTATCTCAAAAATAGCTGATGGTAGTAACTTTAGAGAAGCAGAATGGGATGAAGCATTAGATTTAATTGCTAAAAAAATAAAAACATTCAAACCTGAAGAAGTTGGATTTTTAGCATGTGCTAGATCTCCAAATGAAAATATTTATATTACACAAAAATTTGCACGTACAGTTATTAATACTCACAATGTAGATCACTGTGCAAGAATTTGCCACGGACCTACTGTTGCAGGTTTAGCAAAAACCTTTGGTTCAGGTGCTATGACCAACGACTTTGTAAGTGTAGAAAGTGCAGATGTTATATTAATTATTGGTTCAAACAACATGGAAGCACACCCTCTCTTTGGAAGAAGAGTTATTAGGGCTAAAAAGAATGGTGCTAAGATTATTGTTATTGATCCACGTTACACTCCAACTGCAAAATTAGCTGATTTATACATTGACTTTAAATCTGGTGGAGATGTTGCATTATTAAATGGTATAATGAAAATCATCATAGATGAAGGTTTACAAGATGATGAGTTCATTGAAAATAGAACTAAAAATTACCAAAGATTAAAAGAAACTGTATCAAAATACGATTTAGATACTGTTGCAAAAATTACTGAAGCAGACCCAGAAAAAATCAAAAAAGCTGCATTAATGTATGGTCAAGCTGAAAATTCAGCTATTGTATACTCATTAGGTATTACAGAACACAGACATGGTGCAGATAATGTTATGGCTAACGCAAATTTAGCTATGCTTACTGGTAACATTGGTAAAGTTGGATCTGGTGTTAACCCACTTAGAGGACAGAATAATGTGCAAGGTGCTTGTGATATGGGAGCTCTCCCTACTGATTATCCAGGTTACCAAAAAGTTGTTTCAGAGGCAGCACAGAAAGCCGTTGAAGAAAATTGGTCCTGCACTTTAGATAGCTGTGCTCCAGGACTCACTGTTGTTGAAATGATACATGCATCAGCTCGTGGAGACATGAAATGTATGTACATTACTGGAGAAGATCCAGTTTTATCTGATCCTGAAACTAACCATGTTATAGAAGCAATGGAAAACTTAGACTTCTTAGTAGTTCAAGACACATTTATGTCAGAAACTGCAAGATATGCTGATGTTGTTTTACCTGCTGCTGGTTGGGGTGAACAAGAAGGAACCTTTACCAGTGGTGAAAGAAGAGTACAATTAGTTAGAAAAGCTGTTGATGCTCCAGGAGAAGCTAAATACGATTGGCAAATCATGAAAGAAATTGCAGAAAGAATTGACCCTAAATTTGCTGATGAGTTCACATATGCTAATGCTCAAGAAATCTTTGATGAAATGAGAAAGATTACTCCTCAATATGCTGGAATGAACAGAGAAAGATTAGAAAGACCTGAAGCTTTACACTGGCCATGTCCTACTGAAGACCACCCAGGTCAAGGTTTAATGCACATTGATACATTTGCACATCCTGATGGATTAGGCATATTTGAACCTGCTGATTACATTGGTCCTTCTGAATTACCAGATGATGACTATCCTCTTGTTTTAACAACTACAAGAACTATTTTCCACTATCATGCAAGTATGACTAGAAGGTGTAAAACATTAGACAAAGAATTGCCTACTGGTTATGTGGAAATCCATCCTAATGATGCTAAAAAGTTAGGTATTGCTAACAGAGAAAAAGTTAAAGTTAGATCTAGAAGAGGAGAAATTGAAATTCCTGCGAGAGTAACTCCTGATATTATCGAAGGAGAAGTTAACATACCAATGCATTTCTTTGAATGTGCTGCTAACTTCTTAACCACCTCAAAGGAATTAGATCCAAAATCTAAAATGGCAGAGTTAAAAGTCTGTGCAGTTACTATTGAGAAGTTGGAGTGATTTAAATGGCAGTCGAAGTAAATGATAAATGTTATATGTGGTCTGCAGATAATGCTATCGCTGAAAAAGGTGAATATGGTGGAGCTGTAACTACCTTAATGAAATATCTTTTAGAAAACGGTTTAGTTGATGCTGTTCTTGCAGTTGAAAAAGCAGCTGATCTTTATGATGCTGTTCCTAAGCTTATTACAAAAGGAGAAGATGTTATAAAATCTGCTGGTTCACTTCATTGTGGTACATTAAATTTAGCAAAAGTAGTTGAAAAATACTTAGATGGTTTAAAAAATATTAAAATAGCTGTTACATGTAAACCATGTGATGCAAGAACCATTAGAGAACTTATCAAAAAAGGAAGAGTTGTTGAAGATAACATCATAATGGTAGGAGTAAACTGTGGTGGAACAATGCCACCTAACAAGACTCGTATAATGATTGATGAAATCTTTAATCTTAATCCTGATGAAGTAGTTAAAGAAGAAATTGCAAAAGGAAACTTAATCATTGAAACTCATGATGGTGAGAAATCTATTAAAATAGATGAGTTAGAAGAAGATGGATGGGGTAGAAGAACCAACTGTCAACGTTGTGAATATAATATTCCAACTATGGCTGATGTTGCCCTTGGTAACTGGGGAGTTATAGGACCTAAAGCTGGAAAAGCAACATTTGTTGAAGTTTTCAGTGAAAAAGGAGCTAAAATTCTTGAAGAAGCTATTGCAGCTGGTGTTATTGAGACTGAAGAGGCTATTCCTAAAGGTATAGAAATTAGGGCTAAAATTGACCAAACTATGGTTAATATGGCAACAAAAGCTCAAGAAAAAGAATTCAAAGATTTACAAGGAGATATTTTAGAAATATTTAACGAATTTAAAGATGAGTTTTCAAAATGTATGAAATGTTTTGGTTGTCGTGAAGCTTGTCCTATTTGTTACTGTCCTGATTGTATTTTAGAATCTGGTCCTGATTGGATTACAAAAGGATTAATTCCTGCTGCTCCATTATTCCATTTAGGAAGAGCAGTTCATATGGCAGATTCATGTACAAACTGTGGTCAATGCGAAGATGTTTGTCCTTCTGAAATCCCAGTAGCACAGTTCTGGCATGCAATTAACAGAAAAATCCAAGATATTTATGGATATGAACCAGGCAAAGATGACTACAGCATCCTTGCCCCATTATCTAACTATCAAGATTTAGGATTAAGAGATTAATTTCTCTTTTTCTTTTTTATATTATTGCTAGTTTATATTTTGTAAATATTTTGTAAAACTTATCTTTTGTAATTGTTTTTGTAAAAATATAAATTCTAATTTTTAATAGAAAAACACCAAGTAGAAATTATTATAATAAGAAAATATTTCTATGATATTTTTTCGCTCAAAATAACTAATAATTTCTACTATTTTTATTTTTTTATCTTTTTTTAATTCTTTTATAGAGTTTCAAATTTATTTAAATTTCATATAAATTAGCAAATTTAATATTTATCTATAAAAACTATTATCTATAAAAATTAACTATTATCTATTTAAATTTAATATATTAACTGCTAATGTTGTAAATTTTAATCATTAAAAATTGTTAAAATTTAATATTAATGCTGTCT
>NZ_LWMV01000187.1 GCF_001639295.1 Methanobrevibacter curvatus
ATTATAATAAAATAAATAAATTTAAAAAATATTTAAAAATATTTAAAAAAAAATATTATAAAAAATTATAAAATGATCTATAAAAAATTATAAAATAATTTATAAAAATTATAATAACATTATAATATTTAAAAAATATCTATTTTTTAACCTCATAATCAGCATCAATGGTATCATCATCAGGGTTAGATTGGTTAGGATCTTGACCATTACCACCTTGAGCTTCTTGTTGGGCTTGTTGTTGAGCTTGAGCTTCTTGATAAATTTTAGCACCTATTTCTTGAAGGATTTTACTGAGTTCTTCAGTTTTATTCTTAATAGATTCAACATCATCACCAGGAATAAGTTCTCTTAATTCTCCAACAAGTTTTTCAACATTAGATTTTTCATCATCAGAAACTTTTTCTTTTAAATCTTCAAGGGTTTTCTCAGCAGTGTAGATTGTAGAATCTGCATTATTTCTGATTTCAATTTCTTCTTGTTTCTTTTTATCCTCTTCAGCATTTAATTCAGCCTCTTTAACTTTTTGATCAATTTCTTCATCGGATAACTTATTAGAAGCTGTAATGGTTATAGATTGCTCTTTACCTGTTCCTTTATCTTGGGCAGCTACATTAATAATACCATTTGCATCAATATCAAATGTAACTTCAATTTGTGGCATTCCTCTTGGTGCAGGTGGAATATCTACCAATTGGAATCTTCCAAGGGTTGTATTATCATTAGCCATTGGACGTTCACCTTGTAAAATATGGATATCTACTGAAGGCTGATTGTCTGCAGCTGTTGAGAATATTTGACTTTTTTTAGCAGGAATTGTAGTGTTCCTATCAATTAATTTTGTTGAAACTCCACCTAAGGTTTCAATACCTAAAGACAATGGAGTTACATCTAATAAAACTAAATCTTTGATTTCACCAGCTAAAACTCCACCTTGAATGGCTGCACCCATTGCAACACATTCCATTGGGTCAATTCCTCTTTCAACTTCTTTTCCAGCAAAATCTTGGACAAATTTTTGAACAGCTGGCATTCTAGTAGGTCCACCAACGAGAATAACTTTGTCAATGTCTTTTTTATTTAATTTAGCATCTTTTAATGCCTGTTCCATTGGAGTTCCACATTTTTTAATTATAGGATCAACTAACTCTTCTAATTTAGCTCTTGAAATGGTATTAATAAGATTTTTAGGACCATCTTCAGCCATTGTAATGAAAGGCAAGTTTATTTCAGTGGTTAAAGTAGTAGACAATTCAATTTTAGCCTTTTCAGCAGCTTCTCTAAGTCTTTGAACAGCTTGGTCATCATCCATCAAGTCAATACCAGTTCCATTTTTAAATTCACTGGCTAAATACTTGAGTATAATGTTATCCATGTCGGTTCCACCAAGTTTAGTATCCCCACTAGTAGATTTAACTTCAAATACTCCTCCACCAAATTCCATGACGGTTACATCAAGAGTACCTCCACCTAAATCAAAGACTAATATTTCAACATCATCATCACTCTGTTTATCTAAACCATATGCTAAACTTGCAGCTGTTGGTTCATTAACTAATCTTACAACATCTAATCCAGCTATTGTACCTGCATCTTTAGTTGCAGTTCTTTGATTATCATCAAAATAAGCAGGAACTGTGATAACTGCTTTTTTAACTTCCTCACCAAGGAATGATTCAGCATCTTTTTTGATTTTTTGTAAGATAAAAGCTGAAATCTCTTGAGGAGTGTAAGCTTTTCCTTGAATATTAACTTTATAATCTGTTCCCATGCTTCTTTTAATAGCACTAATAGTATTTTCTGGATTTGTAACTGCTTGTCTTCTTGCAGGTTCACCAACTAATTTTTGACCATCAGCAGTAAATGCAACATATGATGGAAATGCCTTACCATATTGACTTGCTCCCTCAGCACTTGGAATTACTGTAGGTTTTCCACCAACAAGAACAGCTGCTGCTGAGTTACTTGTACCTAAATCAATTCCAATAATTTTTTCTTTTTTAGTATCTTCTGCCATAAATATCACCTGATTTTTTGATTAAATTTTTTTTGATTAAATTTTAGAAATTTTTTAGATTAAAAATTTTTTAGATTAAAATAAATTAATAAAATAATAAATTAATAAATATATTTTAAAAAATATTAAAAAAAATGTATAATTATATATAAATAAACATAAGACATATGAAAATTACATTTTATTAAAAATAATTAATAAAATTTCAAATTAAAGATATAAAATTTAATTAAATAAAGAAATTTTATTTTTTACAAACTCTAACTTTAGGATACTTTATAATTTTATCTTTTATCATGTATCCTTTCATTACTTCATCTATTATCTCACCATTTTCATGGTCATCACTTTGAGCAGTCATTAAGGCTTCATGTTTTAAAGGATCAAAAATCTCGCCTTTTGTAGGAATTTCTTTTAATCCCTCTTTTTCAAGAGTGGATTTTAATTTAGAGTAAATCAATTCAACACCTTCACGAAGCTCTTTTTTAGTTTTAGATTGGTTAATAGCTCTTTCAAGGTCTTCATAACTTTCTAAAATATTTAATATTAACTGTTCATTAGCAAATTTGACAATGGCTATTTTTTCTTTCTCAACTTGCTTTTTAGAATTTTCAAAGTCAGCTTGCAATCTTTGGAGATGAGATATAATTTCAGATTTTTCCTCTTCTAATTTATCAATAGTTTCTTGACATTTTGAGAGTTTATCTTTCTTTCCTTTTATTTTTTCATCTCCTTCTTCTTTCGTTTTAGATTGATTAATTTTTTCATTTTCTAATGAATCATCTAATGAATCATCTTGTGAATCATCTAACTCTTCATCAAAATCTTCATTATTTTTTTTATTTTCATCAACCATATCGTCACCTAATTTTTGGAAATAAAATAAGATTATTAAATTAATAAAATAAAATTAATTAAACATTAATAAATATTATATTTAAAAAATAATATTATACAGTAAAATATTATACAGTATAAATTATACAGTAAAATTTTATCAAATTTCTATTTTAAAACTAAAGTAATTTAAATCAAATATAATAAACATTTAAGAGGTTGTAAAGGTTTAAATAATATAAACAATCTAATTAACATCCAAAAAAAATAATAAAAATTAATTATAACGTTTAAGCCATTAATAAATTGTTAAATTTAGTAGAAATTATGATAAAAAATTAAAGTAACAAAAAGTTATTTTTGTATACTATATTATAATAACAAAATGTTATATAAATGTTTCGGTTTTTAGTAACCTAAAGTTATATTAATGAGTTTAAACAATATAAATTCATGACACAAAATAACGATAATAAAAAAAATGACTTTTATAATGTAGATATGGAAGACATTTTAGATGTTATGGGGTGTAGAACCCGGCGAGAAATAATAAATCTACTAAGAAAAGAACCTAGATTTGTAAGCGAAATATCTCAAGAACTTGAAATAGGTCAAAAAGCTATTATAGAGCATTTAAAAGCAATGGAAGAATTAGGAATGTTAAATTCTTCATTTAAAAAGATAGTACGAGGAAGACCAAGAAAATACTATGATATGCCCCATGATTTTAGCATAAACATTACTATAACAAAAAACTCATTGGATATTCAAATTACTGAAGACAATTTAAACTTAAAACAACTACCATCTGGAGATGAATGGTCAAAGCTATTAGAAATAGAAAAAAAAATAGATCAAGGTCATTGGGAAGCCATTGAAGATTTAAAAAACCAATTACGATTATACAATAACTTAAAAGAAAGAGCTGAGTATATCTTAGAAAGAATAAACAGAACTGAATTCTAATGATTAAAGAAGAAAATAACTTGGAAAACCAACAGAAAAATTAAAATTAATTGTTTCCCTTGAATAAAATCTTCTTTTTTGCTAATATTTTCATGACTGATTTAATTTTAGATCTGATTTTAGATTTGATTTTAGCTATTTTTCTATAGTTATTAATGAGGTTAAAAAAGCCTGTAATCAATGAAATATTCATTACATCCCATGTTTATTAAAATCTTTAAGTGGATATTTTAAATTAGACTTTAATGAAATATTATGCTTCTTATTTTCAAAAATAGTGGCTTTAACACATCTCATTTTTCTAAAATTATGAGCATATTTCTTTTCTAGTATAAATTTATGGTTTTTAAACTGTAAAAAGAAATCGTATTCTGATTTTTTATCTAAAAAATATTCCCACTTTAATTTAAACATTTTCTTTTCTTTAATGTAATCAAAGTATATTGTTTCTCCTGTGCTAGGATTAGATAATAATAGCTTAAGATTTTTGTTGATTACATCATCACTCATTAAAAAAACATACAAACCATCTTTTTTAGGAGTAATTTTAAAAATGTTTTTTACTAAAATACTTTGAATATTAGATTTGAAATTTATTGTATTATCATCACTACACACATTGGACTTGATTTCTCTTTGATTATATTGATTATATTGATTAATTTGGTTAGATTGATTATATTGATTAACTTGGTTAGATTGATTATGCTGATTAACTTGGTTAGACTGATTATACTGATTAATTTGATTTTCTTTTGCTTGATCATTCCTTAAATATTCTTCATTTAGGTCAGTAGCTATTTTATTATTGTTAGATAAAATACTAAATTTATTATTTTTAAGTGAAAATAAAAAGTATGTAAAATCATAATTAGTATTGTTAGAAAGATTAAAAATAAAATTATCTGATTTTACAGCAAAGATAAATGTTTTATCATTACTATCAACTATTTCATCTGTAATTTTCAAGTTATCTAATTTATTAGAAATATCATTTATGTATATTCTTTTAAAAAATTCATAATTTCCTATGATAATTTTTAAATATAAATCAAAGACATCTATTTTTTGATATGAAAAATCATTAGATGTATCAGTAAGATTAATTAAAGATAGTAGCTCAATGATTGTATTTTTATTTAATTGAACTTGAGATTTTTTAATTTTAATGGCTATTCTTTTATGGGTGATTCTATCCTTTATAAGAATGTATTTTTCTCCAGGAAATTTAAAATTTTTAAAATTGAAAGTTAAAACATCATTATCAATAGAAAAATTTAATTCATAGGAATTTAAGGAATCTTCAAGTGATTTTCGTAATTTTTCCTTTATATTATCAGTAAAACTCATTTTATCAATTAGACATCTTTATTATAAAAATTTTTATTATTAAAAATTAAAAGAAAATTTTAAAAAAATTATTTATAAAAATATTATTTAAAAGAATATTACTCTAAAAAGATATTATCTAAAAATATATTATCTAAAAAGATATTATTTAAAAAGATATTATTTAAAAAAAATATTATTTAAATTTTATCTAAAAAATATTATTAAAAAAAGGCACTTATTAAAAAAATCTGATTTAATATTAAACATAATCAAACAAATTTCCAAAATTAACAAGTTTAACTTTATTGATTAAATTTTTATTCTTTTCAGATTCATCATTATTCCTGTCTTTAACAAGATCATTGTTCAAATGCTTAGTAAAATCATCATCTAAAATATTCTTTGTATCAAAAATAATAGGAGTTTCCATATATTTTGCAATATCAATAAAATTTAAATCTTTAAATTCATTGTGATCAGTTAAAATCAAAATAAGGTTAGCTTTAAAAATAGCTTCATCAAAAGAATCTATTTTTTTAAATCCATCAATGGCTTTAACATGAGGATCATAAGAAACTAAATTATATCCTTCATTTTCTAATAACTTATAGATTTTTAAGGCTGGAGATTCGCGAATATCATCTGTGTTGCCTTTATATGATAATCCTAAAATAGTTATTTTAATATTTTTCTTATCACCCTCTATTTTAGAAAAATTTTCATTACCTTTAAATTCTTTTGAAATAATTTTATTGACTGCGTTAAATACAAAGTCTGGCATTAAATTGTTGGTGTCTCTTGAATGTTTAATTATTTTAGCTGTATCTGGAGCAAGCGAATAAATAAAATAAGGATCAATGGCTAAACAGTGTCCACCAACACCTGGTCCTGGAGAATGTAAGTTAACACGTGGATGTTTATTTGCCAATTTAATAACTTCTAAGCCATTAACATCAATTTTATTGCAAATTTTTATTAATTCATTTGCAAGAGCTATATTGACATCTCTAAAAGTATTTTCCATACATTTGCTCATTTCAGCTGTTTTTGCTTCAGTTTTAAAAATTTCACCTTTAACAAATATTCTATAAACATCAATAGCCTTATCAGCACAAACATCTGTTAATCCTCCTACAATTCTATCATTATGTATTAATTCTTCGATAATTTGACCAGGTAGAACTCTTTCAGGGCAATGTGCAAAATATAAATCTTCACCTATTGTAAAACCAACTTCTTCAAAAATAGGTGCAATAAATTCATCACTAGACATTGGGGCTATTGTAGATTCAACTATGACAATGTTTCCTTCGTTTAATACAGGTAATATTGATTTAGATGCATCCTCAACATAGGATAAATCACAGCTTAAATCTAAGATATTTGCAGGTGTTGGAACAGTAATAATAAAAACATCTGCTTCTTCAACAACTGTAGATGCTCTGTAACTACCATTAGAAATAGCCATTTGAAGAATTTCTAATAATCCTTCTTCTGCAATGTGAATGGTTCCATTGTTTAATTTATTAACAACTTCCTCATTAACATCTACTCCTAAAACTTCACAGCCATTTTTTGCAAAAAGTAAAGCTGTTGGAAGACCAATATATCCTTGCCCAATAACACAAATCTTCATTTAAGCACCAACCTATAATAAACAAAATAATTAAAAATTAAGTAAAACTAAGTAAAACTAAGTAAAACTAAGTAAAATTAAGTAAAACTAAATTAGAAAATTGAAAAATATTAAATATTTATTAAATCATAAACCAAATATATAAATATACATTTATTAGTAAATATATAAGTAATTAAATAAATAATTTGTCTTTTAAAAAGCAGTGCCTGTGTCAAAACTTTTGGTAAGAAAAATCTCAAAAATTTATTAAAAAATTAAAAAATTAAAAAAAGGGAATTAATATGAAAAAAATATTGGTTACTGGTAGAGCAGGATTTATAGGATTAAATTTTTGTAAAAAGCTTTTAGATGAATGGTTTAAAAAATAATTAGCTATTTTAAAAAAGAATTTAAAGATCTAAGACTAAAAATAATTTTTTCTAAAAATTTAGAAGATTTTATATTAGTAATTTTATAATTAGCTTAATATTAAGGACTATATATTTATATTATTGTATTTACTAAAATTTTATTATATTTGCTAAATTTTATTATATTTACTAAAAAAACTTTATTATTAAAATTATTTATTATATGCTCTTATTAAAGAATTTGGTGATGACATAATGAATATTACTGTTATTGGAACTGGATATGTTGGTTTAGTTACAGGAACTTGCTTTTCTGATATGGGAAACAAAGTATACTGTGTAGATATTATTGAAGAAAAAATAGAAGATTTAAAAAAAGGTATTATTCCCATATATGAAAATGACCTTGAAGAAATGGTAGTTAAGAATTATAAGAATGGAAACCTTCTTTTTACCACTAATTTAGAAGAAGGAATAAAAAATTCAAATATTTGTTTTATTGCAGTTGGAACACCAATGGCTAAAGACAGAAGTGCCGATTTAACTGCCATTTACAAAATAGCTAAAAATTTAGGGGAAATTATAGATCATGACATGATTGTTGTTACTAAGTCAACCGTCCCTGTTGGAACTGGAGATAAAATTAAAGAAATAATTGCTGAAGAATTTAAAAAACTAAATAAGCCATGGCAAGTTCATGTTGTATCAAATCCAGAATTTTTAAAAGAAGGAACAGCTGTTGCAGATTCAATGAGACCAGATAGAGTAGTAATAGGAAGCGATGATGAAAAAACAATAGAAATATTAAAAGAATTATACTATCCATTTGTAAAAAACCATGACAGATTTATTATCATGGATATTAGAAGTGCAGAAATGAGTAAATATGCATCTAATGCTATGCTTGCAACCCGAATTTCATTTATGAATGAAATGGCAATGATTTGTGAAAAAACTGGTGCAGATGTGAACAAAGTTCGTTTAGGTGTTGGAAGCGATAGCAGAATTGGATACAGCTTTCTTTATGCTGGTTGTGGATATGGAGGAAGTTGTTTTCCAAAAGATGTTCAAGCATTGATTAAAGTTAGTGAAAATTATAATTATACTCCTAAAATTCTAAAAGAAGTAGAAAATATAAATTATGAGATGAAAAAAATATTATTTGAAAAAATCAAGAAATATTTTTTAGAGACAAAAGGATTAAAAGATTTAAAAGGATTAAAAATAGCTATTTGGGGATTATCATTTAAACCTGGAACAGATGATATGAGAGAATCAACATCTGTTGTTTTAATCAAAGAATTAATATCTTCTGGAGTTTATATTAACTCATATGATCCTAAAGCAGTCAATGAAGCTAAAAAAATATTGAATGACCAATTATATAAAGAAAAAATCAGCTATTTCAATGATAAATACGAAGCAACAGAAGATTGTGATGGATTGGTACTTGTTACAGAATGGAATGAATTTAGAAGTCCTGATTTTAAAATTTTAGAAAATAATTTAAAAAATAAAGTAATTTTTGATGGTAGGAATCAATATAACAATGATTTATTAAAAAATTTAGGATTTAAATACTATCAAATTGGTGTTTTAGAAGATTTTTAACTTTTATTTTAAATAAAAAACTAAAGTAAAAAATGTAAAAAATAAAAAAAACAATTAAGAAAATATAAAAAATAAAAAACTAAAAAAATTTTAAAAATCAAGGTGAAAAATATGAAAATTTTAGTTACAGGTGCAAAAGGAATGCTGGGAACTGATTTAATTGAAATTTTATCAAAAAATCATGAAATAATAGCTACAGATATTAATGAAGACGAAAATACAATTTCACTTGATATAAGCAGATTAAATGAAGTCAAAGAAAAAGTAGATTTAATAAAACCAGATATAATTATAAATGTAGCTGCATTTACAGATGTTGATGGGTGTGAGACAAATGAAGAGCTGGCATATACAATAAATGCCATTGGTCCAAAAAATTTAAGTATTGCATCTAGAATGGTTGATGCTAAGATATTACACATCTCAACAGACTATGTTTTTTCAGGAGATAAAAAATCTTATGATGAAGCAGACTCAACAGGACCATTAAGTGCCTATGGAAGAACAAAGCTTGCAGGTGAAGAATTTATTAAAGATTACACTGAAAAATACTTTATTTTTAGAACAGCATGGCTTTATGGATACCATGGTAAGAATTTTGTTAAAACTATGTTAAACTTATCAAAAAATAATGAAGAAATATCTGTTGTAGATGATCAACATGGTTCTCCTACGTTTACAAGAGATCTCTCTTATGCAATTGCCAAAATCATAGAAACAGATAAATATGGAATATATCACATTACTAACTCTGACAACTGTAGTTGGTATGAATTTAGTAAGGAAATTTTTAAAATAGCAGGAAATGATGTTAAAGTTAAAGCAGTCACAAGTGAAGAATTTGATAGACCTGCTCCACGACCAAAATATTCTATTTTAAATAACAAAAAATGGAAAAAAGAGGGTTTTACTCCACTTAGATCATATAAAGAAGCATTAAAAGAATATTTAGAATTAGAATTAAAAGAATATTAAAAAATATTAAGAAAAAAATAAAAGTTAATAAAAATAAAAGTTAAAGTTAAAAAAAAATTAAAAAAATAAAGGTTAAAATTAATAAAAATAAAATTATTTTTTCTAGTTAGAATATTTAGAGAATTATTAATAAAATTAATTAAAAAAAATTAATTAAAAAGGAATGATATGATGAAAGGAATTGTTTTAGCTGGAGGTTCAGGTACAAGACTTTATCCAATTACAAAGGCAGTCTCAAAGCAGTTATTACCAGTTTATGATAAACCAATGATTTACTACCCAATATCAATTTTATTATTATGTGGAATTAAAGAAATCCTTATAATTTCAACACCTGAAGACTTACCAAGATATGAACAACTTCTCGGTGATGGAGACGATTTAGGAATAGAATTCTCTTATAAAGAACAAAAAAATCCAAATGGTTTAGCCGAAGCATTTATAATTGGAGAAGAATTTATTGGAAAAGATACTGTTGCTCTTGTTTTAGGAGATAATATTTTTTATGGGCATAAATTTAGTGAAATTCTTGAAAATGCAGCAAAAGTAAAGCAAGGAGCTATTATTTTTGGATATTATACTCAAAATCCTGAAGATTTTGGTGTTGTTGAATTTGACAATGCTGGAAAAGCCTTATCAATTGAAGAAAAGCCAAAACATCCTAAATCTGATTATATTATACCAGGATTATATTTTTATGACAACAATGTTATTGAAATAGCTAAAAAGATTAAACCATCAAAAAGAGGAGAATTGGAAATTAGCTCAGTAAATGAAGAATATTTAAAAAGTGGAAATCTTAAAGTTGAGATATTAGGAAGAGGAATGGCTTGGCTAGATACAGGTACTCATATAGGTCTTCTTGAAGCTAACAACTTTATAGAAACAATTCAAAAAAGACAAGGGTTATACATTGCATGTTTAGAAGAAATATCTTACAACAAAGGATATATTTCAAGAGAAAAGCTTATAAAAAAAGGAAAATCTTTGAAAAAAACCGATTATGGCCAATATCTTTTAAAGTTATCAAAACATGGAAAATAAATAATAAAAATTTTAAAAAATACCAAGCAATCAAAATAGTACAGGATAATATAAAACAAAATATTTATATTTTTAAAAAAGAAGAATATTATAAAACAATATACTATTATATTAAAAAGATAGAATATATTATATAAAAGATTGAATATTCTATAAGAATTGAATATTCTATAAAAACTGTAAGATAATATATAAAACATTGAATATTAATAATAACCATTTATTTAATATAACTAATATAACTTTCAATTTAATTTTAACATTAGGTGCATTAATGATTAATCATAGGTTTTTTGCAAATTTTAAAAAATATAGGTTTCTTTTATTTGAACTAATTAAGAAAAATTTAACTGTGAAATATAAAGACTCTGTTTTAGGAGTTTTATGGAGTCTTATAAATCCTGCTTTAAGTTCTTTGGTTCTAGCTTTTGTGTTTGGATTTTTCTTTGCAAATTCCATAGAGAACTTTGTAATCTATGTTTTAATCGGTTATATTACTTATCATTTCTTTGCATCTGCGACAAAAGGAGCTATGAATTCAATAAGAGGTGGGGCATCGATTCTAAAAAAAATTTATGTTCCAAAATATATCTATCCATTAAGTATAACACTAACAGAAATAGTAAACTATTTAATTTCAATGATAGTTTTAGCAATATTTATGATTGTAACTGCTTGTCCTTTTTCAATTTATAATTTACTGGCCATTTTACCTATAATATTACTTTGTTTCTTTGCATTTGGGTGTGGACTCATTTTAGCATCAATTTATGTATTTTTCAGAGATATTAAATATCTATATAATGTATTTACTCAGCTATTGATGTATGGATCAGCAATTTTTTACGATATTAGCACAAGAGTTCCAGACCAATATAAAATGTTCTTCAATTTAAACCCAGTTTACTGTGCCATAAGCAATTTTAGAGATACCATACTCTATGCAAAGTTTCCAAATCTTTATTTGCTTGAATATCAAGCTATTACAGCTTTAATAGTAGTTGTTGTAGGTTTAATTGTATTTTATAAAACTCAAAATAAATTTATTCTTCATTTATAATATTCTGGTGTTTTAATGATATTTTCAAAAAACAACGATAAAAAAAATAAAAAAAATGATAAGGATAAAAACGAAGAAAAGAATAAAGAGAAGAATAAAGAAAAAACAAACTTTCCTGAATATGTAAAAAAATATTATGATGATGACAATAAGTTACTATTTATTTATGATAGCAAAAAAATAGCTATTGGTCAAAATCCTGAATATCCAATGGAATTTTTAGAAAAGGGTGCAAATGGATTTCCTAAAGAAATAGTACTATATGAAAAATTGAAAAAAGGCAAAAATGATATTAGTATTAAACACTTATTTAAATATGATTTTGAAAAAAATGAATACATTAAAGATTTAAATGAAATAAAAAGATTAGAAGAAATAAAAAATTTAAATGATTTAAAAAAATTAGTAGAATTTAATGATTTAAAAACAACAATAAGCGAAAAACAAAGCCAAAAAAATAAAAGTGGATTAAATAAAGAAAAATTAAATAAAGAAGAATTAAATAAAAAAGAGTTAAATGACAAAGAAACAGATAAAAAAAATAAAACAGAAGAAGTAAAATTCAATTCTAAGAATCTATTGGTAAAAAAACCAAATGTTAAATATGCAATTGAAGTTAGAAATGTATCAATGGTGTTTAAGCTATTTAGTGAAAAACTTGATAATATAAAAGAATATGCAATAAAAAAAATTAAAGGACAAGCTAAAAAACAAGAATTCCATGCACTAAGCGATGTTTCATTTTTAATAGAAAAAGGAGATCGATTAGGAATAATTGGCTTAAATGGGGCTGGAAAAAGTACTTTGCTTAAAATCATATCTGGAGTAATGAAACCAACAAAAGGCAAAATTATAGTTAGGGGAAAGATAACTCCACTTTTAGAGTTAGGTGCTGGGTTTGATCCAAATTATACAGGTAGAGAAAATATATTTTTAAATGGATCAATATTAGGATTTTCAAGAGAATTTTTAGAGAGTAAATTCGAAGAAATTGTTGAATATTCTGATTTAGGTAAATTTATTGAAGTCCCAGTGAAAAACTACTCTTCTGGAATGAAAGCAAAATTAGGATTTTCAATTTCAACAGTTTTAAACCCTGAAATATTAATTCTTGATGAAGTATTATCTGTTGGTGATCTTAAATTTAAAAAAAAAGCGGATGCAAGAATTCGAGAGCTATTTGAATCAGGTGCAACTATTATTTTAGTTTCTCATAGTATAAAACAAATAAAAAAATTATGTAATAAATGTTTATGGCTTGATCAAGGCAAATTAAAGATGTTTGGAGAAACAAAAGAAGTTTGTGATACATATGAGAGAATTAATACTGAAGAAAAGAAGAAAAAAGCTAAACCAAAAACACCAGTAAAAACCCCTGTTAAAAATAAAGAAACTGTAAAAGCTAAGAAAAAAGAAGATATAGACGAGCCAAAAAAAATAAAGGAAATTAAAGAAAAAGGAGAAATGCAAAAAGAAGAAAATAAAGAAGAAAGTAAAAAAGAAAATAAAGAAGAACAAAGTAATAATATTGAAAACCCAGAAGAAACAAAAGAAATTAGCAAAACAGCTGAAACAATTGAAGATCCAGGAGTAATTCAACTGAAAAAAATAAAAAAAACAATGCAAGAATTAGAAGAAAAAATAGCTGGGTTAACAAATGAAGAAGAAATAGAAGAAATAAAAGAAAAAACAGTTCCAAAAGAAAATCCTGAAAATTAATGATATTATGAAACATAAAACATCTAAAATAGCTGTTGTTATTCCTAACTACAATGACCTTAAATATTTAAAAAATTGTTTAAAATCCATAGAAAAAGCAAAATTCGATGATTTAAATATAATCATTGTTGATAATGGATCAGATGAAGAAACAATTAGATATTTAAATGATAAAGTATCAAAAAATCCAAATCATAAAACAAACCAATTAAAAAGATTAAAATACCATCTTATTTCAAATAAGAAAAATTTAGGGTTTTCAAAAGCTGTTAATCAGGGGATTGAATATTCAAATATACTCAATATTGAATATATTTGTTTATTAAACAATGATTTAGAAATTGATGAAAATTATTTTATAAAAATCCTTGAAGCCATTGAAAATGATGACACAATATTTTCTGTAAGTAGTAAAATGATAAGATATTATGAAAGAGATATAATAGACGATGCTGGTGATGAATACACTATTTTAGGATGGACATATAAAAATGGCGATGGAAAAGAAATAAATAAATTTAATAAAATTTATGAAGTCTTTTCATCATGTGGTGGAGCAGCCATTTATAGAAAAGATATTTTAGATAAAATTGGATATTTTGATGAAGATTACTTTATTTATTTAGAGGATATAGATTTAGGATACAGAAGTCAAATATATGGATATAAAAATGTCTTCTGTCCTTATGCAAAAGTTTATCACATAGTTAGTGGGGCAAGTGGAGGGAAATACAATGAATTTAAAGCAGAAATAGCTGCAAGAAACAACATTTATCTAATTCATAAAAATATGCCATGGCCACAGATAGTTCTAAACATAGGATTTTTAGCTGTTGGATTTTTAATTAAATATTTATTTTTTATAAAAAAAGGATATGGAAATCTTTATTTAAATGGATTAAAAAAAGGGATTAGAAAGTCAAAAAAAATAAAAAAAGTTAAATTTAATAAATCTAATCTCCTAAATTATTTTAAAATTGAATATAAACTAATTATCAATTGTTTTAAATTGTTAAAATAGCTATTTAAACTTTAAAATAAGATTTAAAACTTAAACTATAAATAAATTTAATAAGCTTTAAGTAAATTTAATAAACTTTAATAAATTTAATAAGTATTATATGATGAATTAGCTATTTTTTACACAAAGTTTAAATACTACAAAAAAGAAATAGTTTTATGTTATGCCAAGGTAGCTTAGAGGCGAAGCGGTGGACTGCAGATCCATTACACGGGAGTTCAAATCTCTCCCTTGGCTTGATATCTAAGCTAAAAAATCATAATAATATTGGCACTAATCTTTTGGGGTTATAGTGTAATCTGGCATCATCTGGGACTCCAGTTGTCTTTGAAGAAAAATGCGCAAACTGAAAACAGTATCTATTGGTTAATGATGATCAATTGGAGTACTGAGACAGAGAGATATCCTAGGATCGGGGTTCAAATCCCTGTGACCCCATTTTTATCCCATTTTTATATTTATTAACTTTTTTTATTAATTAAAAATTATCATTATTCTAATTTAATTTTCTGTTTTTTTCTTAAGATTTAATTGTTTATATAATTAATCAAGGTGTTTTTATGGAAAAAATAAATGATATATACTACATTGAAGGATTTGGAGCTGACTCTAATAGCTATTTAATTGGAAACATAATAGTAGATACTGGAACAGGAACTAACAAAGAGTATTTAGAAAAAGAACTTAAAAAAATAGATTATAATTTAAATGATATTGATTTAATAATCAACACTCACTGCCACTTTGATCATATTTGTGGAAATCATTTTTTTAAAGAAGCAAAAATAGCTATTGGAGAAAAAGATAGTGATGCTTTAATAAATCGTGAAAAAAGTAGAATTTTACCATCATTTAGTCATGCTGAAATCGAAATAACAGGAGTAGATATAAAACTCTATGAAAGTGATTATATAGGCGATATATTAAACAAAAATAAAATAGAAATAAAAAATCTTAAAAACAAGTCAAAAATTGATGAATTTGAAGTAATAGAAATACCAGGGCACACAAAAGGTGGAATATGTTTATACGATGGTGAAACATTAATATCTGGAGACACTGTATTTACAAATGGAGGATTTGGTAGAATAGACCTTGGTGGAGATTTAAATGATATGGAAAACTCCTTAAAAAGATTAAAAGATTTAGATGTGAATTATTTACTACCTGGTCATGGCCCATGGGCAGATAATGGTAACTCCCATGTACAACTAGCAAATACAATGTTTGAAAGTTATTATAAATAGCTATTTTAAAAAGCAAACAAAAATTAAGACAAATAAAAGTAAAAAAAAATAATAGCTATTTCATGAATTTTTTAGCTGCTTTTTGAAAACTACCACGTTTAACAAGTATTGAGATTTTATTTCCAGTGTTCAAAACCATATCTCCTTGAGGAATCTTTAATTTTCCTCCAGGGTAACCCGCAATAATAATATAATCTTCTGTTGGTGAAATTTCAGATACTCTCTTACCATTAATTTTTTCATTTGTAATTACCATATCTAAAATCTCAGCATCTCCTTTTCCAAAAGCTGTTAAGTCTGCTACATTAGGTCTTGTAATTAATTTTTCTAAAAATCCTGCAGCTGTTAATTCAGGACTTATAACATCATCAATACCTACTTTTCTAAATGCTTCCTCATGATCTGGATTACTTACACGAGCTATTACTTTAGGAATGTTAAAATCATTAACTAAAATAGATGAAAGTAAATTTGCTTCATCATTACCTGTAGCAGCTACAAAAACATCTGCATCAGTTATATTAGCTTCATTAAGGGTTTTAGTATCTGTACCATTTCCACATATAATTGTGGCATCTAATTCAAGAGCGGCACTTACTCCTTTTTCCTGTTCACTTTCTATTATTGTAATATCCATGCCATCTTTAATTAAAAGATTAGCAAGATTCAACCCAACACGCCCAGCACCCATAATAACAATATACATTTAATCACTCACTACAATTCAATGAACTAAATTATAAAAAAATTTTGATAATTAAAGTTTCTATAAAAAATAACTTTGGAATATATTAAATTTTGATAAAAAATAATAAAAAATAATATGAATAATAAAAACAATGAAAATAAAAAATAATATTTGATAAAAAATAATATTTGATAAAAAATAATATTTGATATATAATATAAAATTTAATAAAAATAAGTAAAAGATTAAGATTTTAATTAAATATAAAAATATCTAAAATTATATTAATTAACATTAAATAAGACATTATTAAATTAAAAATGAAAATATATTATAATTATAGAATATGAATT
>NZ_LWMV01000188.1 GCF_001639295.1 Methanobrevibacter curvatus
ATTAAAATAGAATTTTATTAAATATTTATACTTATTTTCATTATAAAATTCATTATAACTTTATAAATCTAATTTCATGAGTATTAAAGAATAATTAATTAAATAAAGTAAATAAATATTAAAGGTAAAAAATTATTTAAGTAGAGTAATAAAATGGAAAAAATTTTCTTTAAAAAAAATAAAACACTGTTTTCATATATGATTGGAGTTTTATTCATCTTGTTTGGAATATTTATATATTTTAACAGTTATTTAGATTTATTTATTCGCCCAATAATGCAATCAATGCTTATGGGGTCTTCAAAAGGAAAAGACATTATTTTTTTCATATTAATAGGAATATTTATCGTTTTATCAAACTTATTTTTCCAAATAGCTAATAAATTACAAAATAATGATAAACAAAAAATAAATGATAATCTAAAATTAAATGATAATCTGAAATTAAATAATAATCTAAAACTAAAAAATAGATTAGAAGTAAAACAGATAAAGTCTGATAAATTATTAAAAATAATTATAATATTTTCATTGATAATAGCTATTTTTGGACTTATTTTAGAAATAATTCTTCACAGTAATTTAGGACTAAATAGCTTAACAACAGTGGTAATCTTAGGAAATGATTATACATCAACTAGCCTACTTCACAGCCACATTTTCAAATCAATTATTGGAAACATTATTCTAAACATTGCTAATGTGTTTAATTTGGCAGTATCTGGAACATTAAATGGAATTCATAATGGAACTTCACTTTACCATTATATTCCACAAATAGCTAATCTTTATTTATTAGCTCTTCCAATATTGTTTATTTTAATGGTGTTTTCATTAAAAAATAAGTATGTATTTCAAAAAATTATTTTAATATTCTCTTATTCTTGTTTAATAATAGGAAGCTTTGATGGAGGTTTTTTCTCAACACCATTTGCCATTGGGTTAATAGGAATAATTTTAATCTATTTTAACGGAGATTATGTGGAATATTTACTTAAGATTTTCTTTAAAAAATCCTTAAAACTCAATATAGGTTGCAACATAAAAAGAAATGTACTTAGTACAATAAAAAGATTAATGCCTGTAATTATTTTAAGCATAATAATAATATTAAGGATTTCAATAGCTATTTTAGGAAGCCACAGCGACCATTATGAAGTAGATGTTTTAAATTTAAATGAAAATGGAATTAATATAATTTTAAGCCATTATGACGTTGATTCTATTCAGTTTAATGAGAATAAAACCATAATAACTATAAACAATATAAATGAGGAAAATAATATAAATTATAATGAAATGAAATTATTAAACACTTTAAGCCATAATTTAAATGGAAAGGGAAAGCTATTTTCAATATCATGGAATTTTTATTCATATTTTTAAGATAAAAACAAATTTATTTTTAGAAAAAGCAAATAAAAAAATTAAATATGAACTAAATAAATTAAATAAAAATAATATGAATTAAGTAGAAAATAAATAGAAATAATAGAAATAATAGAAATTAAATAAAAAAATTAAATAGAAATAATAGAAATTAAATAGAAAGAAATAAGAAAAAATTCTTTTTATTTTTTCCACCAAAACAAGACCCAATCTGCTCTATCATCTGGATGGAATAGTTTTCCTTCATCATTTTCTATAAGGTTTTCTTTAAGATAAGTTCTCAATTTTTTCTTTTCATCATCACTCAATGAATCAAGTCGCCATTTTCCATTTTCCATTGCATCGAAAACACTTTCATAAGTCCTTGTTTTTTCAATCCCTAAAGTTTCAACATTAGGATAAATACCCATAGAAACTAGAATATTAAATAAGTAATAATAAGGAGCATAATGCTGATTTTCTTTTCCAAGAGATCTGTAAAAGCCTTTTTCAAACTTCCAGCTATTTGAACCAAAAATAGTCATATAAACATACTTTTCAGCAATTTCATTAATATTTTGTATTGTTTGCTTAATAGGAATTATACCATTCATAGAACGTGAAGCTAAAACAATATCATGTTTTCCAATTTCATTTACATTTACATCTTCTATTGTTTTATTAATGATGTTCACATTAGTAATATTTTTTTCTTTTAGCCTTTCATCTAATATTTCCAGCATATTTTCAGATGAATCAATGGCTGTTAGATTTTTGAGATGTTTTGATAATGGAATTGTAATAGAACCTTCACCACAACCTAGATCAACAGCAGTAAACTCTTTATTTAAATCTAATTTTGAAAGAAAATTTTCTCTATATTCATCTTGCTTTGATCTTTTAGTAAAACTCCTTGCCTCTTTATTCCAATCTTTAGGTTTTGATTTTTCAGATTTAAGTATTTTTTTCCAAAAGAATTCCCAATCAATGTCCTCAGGCTTTTCAAACTCATTTTTAGTCATTTTATCACATGTTCTATTTTACAATTTATTATATTTAACTATTTTTAATTATTATATTTAACTATTTTTAAATACTATATTTAACTATTTTTAAATATAATTTATGTTCTTATCTATATTCACAATACCTAAAAAACATTAATTGATTAAAAAAATACTCAATAAATAATATTATATAGAAATAATGAAAAAACAATGAAAAGTATTAATTAATATATAAAAAAATTGAAAGAATACTTGAATATTTAGCACTCAATATGACAAAACAAGCAACATGAGAAAAAAACTCCACAATTTTTTACAACCTCATCAAACCAAAAATTATATTGGATTTAAAGTTTTATCAAGAACAATTAATAAAAATTATAATACTAAAATAAGAAAAAGTAATAATAAATATTAAAAAAAATAAGTAAGCAATGTAATTGATTACTTAAATTAAATAGTGAAAATATAAAAACATAATATTATATTTGTTTTATTACATGATTAAAATTTTTTTCAACAATTTCAAACATAGGTACAATATCTTCAGGAACATTGACCTCTTTTATAATTTTATTAGTTTTGCTTTTTTGGTAAATATACTCTTGAGTAAATGATCGACTCATAAAAGCAACATCAGTAAAATCAATTTTAATATTTTTAGCAGAGGTGTTATTTAATTTTTTGAACAAATTTCTAGCTGAAGAATTCATCCCTAAATTTGGATGTATTGATTCTATAATCTTAATTTCAATTAAATCTTCTTTAGAATTCATTTTTTCACTCTCTTTTAATTTTTTTATATTTATAAGGATTTATACCCTCTGATTCCATATATTTATAAAAATTTTGTACAGGATACTTGTTTAATTTTAAAGATATTAAAGTGCCTTTGAATATACTATTATTATCTAGTAACTTATATTTATATTTATCTTTGTTTTTTATATCTAAACAACCCTTCCTAGAAACAATTAATGCACTGCCTCCATTACCTTCCATAACAAGCCTCAATATTGTGAATAAGCCAAAACCTCTATTTTGCTCTTCATTTTTAATAGTGGTTATTCCATTAGTTATTGCTTTTTCAATAGCATGGCAATCATCATCAAAAGGAATATCTGCAAGTTCAAATTTTCCAGGAATTGATAATCCATCATCCATAACACAAAAATCAACTTTGTTTACACTAGGATATTCTTGTGCATAAATATATCCTTGAGTTGCATACCCTTCATCAAATGGAGTATGACCATATATATTAGTAATTAACTCATTAAGTATATGATATCGTGTTTGTAATCCCCCATAATCATCACCTATTAATTTTGCCATATTCATAGCTAACTCATTATCCTCGTCCATTTCTCTCCTAACTGGTAAAATAGTATAAGGAGTTGTGGTACTGGTTTTTTCCTTATTTAAAATCAACTTCACATAGTCATGTGTTTTTTCATTTGTAATTATTTTATTTATCTTTCTTCTTTCTATTTCACATAACAGTGGGATTAGAGTTGTAGGTGCTAAAAAAGGGTATTTACTAGTATCTAATGAATCATCTCTATAAGTGCAATTACTCATTATATCTTCAAATTTTTTATAATCCTCAAATAACCCTGGCATAATTTTCATCTCTTATTAAATAATTATATTTGTTTTTAGCTAATAAAATTTACAATATTTGTTTGCATCATTTAGACTGTTGTTTTAATTTTTTTTCTAATTCCAGATATTTTTCTGTTCTGAAATCAATACTATTATCTCTATAAATAACCATATTTAATAATTATAATTTAAATTTATTAAATTGTAGATTTGGTGAAAAAACCTTATTTAAATTTCTTTCAAGTAACTCTGGATTTTTTGTAAAGGAGGCATAAAAAGTAATGGCTAAAAGAGAAGGATAAATTAAATTTTCTCTTAAAAATGGAATTTCTAATTCAAAATCAAATGAAAAATAGCTATTTATTTGATAATTATATGGATTTCCTTTTAAATGAATCATTGGAGGGTTTTTATTTAAATCAATAGCTATTATCTTTACGTTAGCACCAGGTCTTCTAAATCCACATGTACACTTAAAAACTCCATTTATTAAGCTGAATTTATGAAAAAATTGGAGATTTTCACCACATTTAGGGCATTTAATTTTAAATTCATTAGAATTAGAAATATTAGGATTATTAGACTCATTAGAGCAATTTAAACCATTTGATTCAGAAAAAGTTAAATCTGGAGTATCTACACTATAAAAATTAACAATTAGATCTGCCTCTTTTAATTTACCAATATGTGCTGAAATAGGATTATCTGCATTAGCTATTAAAATTCCTTCATTGAAATTTTCTATTAAATCCATATTCTCTTCAAAAACATTAAAATATTCATCAATTAAGAAATTTTCATTATTTTTTATTTTATAATCCATTAAAATAATAGCTGAAAACTTTAAACCCTTGATAATATTATTTAAGACATTATTTTCAAGAGCATTATTGTTTAAATTAAAAATTGAAATGTTAATTTCTTTTTTTAAAACTCCAGAAACTATATTTTCAATTGAAGAAACATTTGAAATAGAAGAAGAATTAAAATTAAATTTAAAATCATTTTCCAATAGACTATTTATCAATTTAATGTTATTGTTGCTATTACTGCTGTTACTACTGCTGTTATTATTGATAGTATTATTCTCATTATTTCCAATAAAAAGAATTAAATCTACATTAAATTCATCAAATAAATTTTTTAAATTCTTTAAAGAAATTATCCTTAAAAAAACCTTTCCAAGAAGATTATTTTTGTTTTTAAGTATTATCATTAAAATTTTTTTTATGAAAAAAGAGCAATAGTTTAGCTATTTTAAGCCTTAGAAAAAACTTGAATTTATTAATCATTAAATAATATATAATATAACTGAGTTATTTAAAACTTGTTAATAAAAGTAAAAATGCTGCATAACAATTATTCTAAATCTGACTTTTTTCTTCTTAATATTTTTATAAAAGTACAATTTATCTGGCCTTTAAAAACAATATTCTAAAAGTCAATATTTTGATTTTAACAATGCCAAAAAATCCACAATAATTATTATCATTAAAAAATTGACTTTATAGAAATAGTTTAAATTAAAATATAAGAATTTTATTAAGTTTTTTTAAAAATTAGAATTGATTTGATCCGTATTTTTAGAAAATAATCCTATATTTATCTAAAAGCATCTTGAATAATCATTTAAATTCTTAATTTTTTCATGTAAATCAGACCTCCTGATATAAAATATATAAAAAGAGTATTCTGGTTAAGAATGCTCTTTTAAGGTTATGTGTTAATATTCTCCTAAAGATTCAATAGAGATTTTTTTAAGGTTTTTCTTATTTTTACTTAGAATATTTGAAGAAATATGGTTACCTTTTAAGTAAGAGATGCCAATGCTATTTTTATAGAGTTTGTTTTTATAAGCATTGTTTGAAGAACCTAAAATTACTAACCCAGAGTTACCAGAGTGGCTAATTTTATTGGAACTATATTTTGATTCATCGTCGTTGATGAAAATTCCATTGTTCGTGCTGTGATAAATGCGGTTATAGCTTACTGAGTTTTTTTTACCAAAAGAAAAGCCCATGCCTTCAGAACATTTGTATGCAGAATTTTTTTTAATAATGTTTTTGTTGCCTTGAATATGTATGCCTGAATTGAAATAATAAATTTTATTTTTATAAATGGAATTATAATTTCCAACAATATTTAATCCATTTTCAGAAAAATCCATTTCATTTTTGCCGATAGGATTTCCTTTAATTTTGTTATAATGAACTTTGTTATAATTTCATATAATATTTAGCCCACTTATGCTTTTAATAAATCTATTATTTGTAATTGAGTTTTTAGAGCCTTTAATAGCTATTGCTTTGTTTAAATTTTTGTAAAAAAGGTTTTTGCTTATTTTTCCTGAGTTTAGTTTTCCATAGATTCCATAGTCGTATTTTGAAATCTTTAATCCAATTATGTTTGCTTTTTTATTTTTATTATTCTTTAGATTAATAGCTATTCCTTTATTTTTTCCAATAAATCGTACTTTACCTTTTGAATTTTTAGTTGTGGTTATAGTAATTCTTTTATTAACAATCAGTTTTAAATTGTTGTAATTTCCAGCACGAAACTTAATAACATCTCCATTTTTAATAAATTTACTATCTTTAATAGGTATTTTACCACTAATCATTTTAGAGATAGTGTCAGAATCAGTAGAGTTACTAATACTATAAGTGGCTGCACTAACACTACCAATAAGTATGAAAATTGATAAAATCACGATAAATACAAAAATGCTCTTTTTTAGCATGGAAAAATCTCCTAAAAAAGTTTAAAAAGATATTTTAAAAAATATCTTCAAAAATTTATATTATGCTTATTCTGGATAAACAATTGGGTTGTACAGGATATTCTTTTTATTTTTTTTAAAAATGTTATTTTTGAAAATAGTGTTTTTTTCTTGATATATAATTCCATATATGCATTTAATAATTTTATTTTTAGTTATGATATTCTTATTGCCGTTGATATCAATTCCATTTTGGGCTTGGGAAATAGTATTTTTGTATATGGTATTATGTGATCCATAAATACCAATGCTAGTTATATCATTTTTATAGATTTGGTTTTTATAAACTTTATTTAATTTACCTTGGATAGAGATAAATCCTTTGTAAAGTTTGTTGCTTATTATTAAATTCTTATTTCCATTAGTGGTAATGTAAGAGTGCATTAAGTTATTTTTATTGATAGTGGTTCCATGTCCTCCAGCGTTTATGTTACCTTTGGTTATTTTGTTTTTGTAAATTTTATTTAATTTGCCTTGGGTAGTTATATATGTTTTGTAAAGTTTGTTGCTTATTATTAAGTTTTTGCTTCCTTTTGTGGTGGTGTAGGAGTTTGTTATTGTGTTTTTGTAAATGATGGTTCTATGTCCTCCAGTTTTTATGTTGCTTTTTTTTATTTTGTTTGAGTATATTGTGTTGTTTTTTCCTTGTGTGTCAATGTCTGAAAGGGTAAAGTTGTTTTTGTATATTTTGTTTTTGTTTCCAGATATTTTGATTCCGTTTTTGTAAAAAGTTATTTTGTTAAAATAGCTGTTGTTTGTCTTTGCTTTGATTGCAAGGTCATAATTTTTTATGTTTAATCCGTAAATTTTTACGTTTTTGGCTTTGATGTTGATGAAAACACCGTTACCTTTGCCTATGAATTTAACTTTATTTATTTCTTTTTTGTTAGTGGTTAGTTTAATTCTTTTTTTAATGGTTAATTTTAAGTTTTGGTAGTTTCCTTCTTTGAATTTGATTATGTCTCCATTTTTAATGAATTTGCCATTTTTTATTGGTAATTCACCGCTGATCATTTTAGAAATGGTGTCAGAATCAGTAGAGTTGTTAATATTATAAGTAGTAGCACTCACACAGTTAGCACATAGCAATACTATGAATATTGCAACAGTAAATAAACATATTTTTTTAGTTAACATTTGAAATCACTCCTTTTTTATATAAAATATTGAATTAACTTTCATTAGAACCCATAATTAAGATGATTTCTTAAATCTTTCTTTGTAACCATGTTTTCGTCATTTGGGTATTTCTTAGAATCAATAGCTAGTTTAGGGTAGTCTTTAAACTCTCCTTTTGTTTTTGGTGACTTATTGTATTTAAAGTAAGGATGTATTGTGTCTAGCCAGTGCCAAGCTGTTAAAGTTTTTCCATTTTTTGTTAATTTAACATAAGCACAAGCCCAATAATGACCACCATAAACCTTACTATGTGCATAGACAGCAGGTATTCCAGCAGTTCTAAGTAAAGAAACTACTAGGTTTGAATGATCTGCACAGTTTATAAGATTTATGTTCTTAGATCCATTGCCTTTAATTTTATTTATTTTTTCAATTGACCATAGATCACTATGATGACTGTCACTATAGCCAGAATATTTCTCTTTTTTTCCAACCCAGGTATAAATAGCTTTAGCCTTTGATAGGGAAGTTAACTCACCATTGATTTTGCTATCTTTGTCATCTCTTAAAAGAGTTATTAATTGTTTTTTTACAACAGAATGATTAACATGAACCCATTTTTTATTTTCAGCATGATTTATCAATGATTCATTATATTTTAATCTTTCCTTACTTGTTAAATCATCTTTGAAGTATATATCCGTGGTAGAAGCTACATAAGTTTTTTGTGTGTATTTGCTTGTTTTTCCATTTATTTTAGTGGAAATTGTTAAAGTGGTAAAAACATAAGGTTTTAATTTATTGTTGACACCTGTGTTAATATTTTCAGTGTGCTTGCCATAGTATGTAGTTTTGTAGCTACTTGGAAATTTCTTTATTTTAATAGGGGAATATTTTTTGGTTTTTGAGTTTTGAACGTACCATTTTCCTGATATGCTTGGGATTTTGGTTTGTTTTACCCATTTATTGTTTATTTTTTTATACCAGCCGTTTTTATTTACTTGGTAGCTAATATTGATTTGGGTGCTTCCTGTCTTTTTTGTCATTAGATTCCAGTAGCTGTCAACTTTATGGCTTGTTATTTTAGCATTGGCTATTAAAGAGCTTGAAACTGCTGAGTATAGACTATTTCCGTTGTATTTTACTGAAAAATTGTATTTGTAGTTTTCTGAAGTTTTTGTCAATCCATTAAAAGTGTTTAGTGTGCTTTGGTTGAATTTGATAATGGCTGTTCCGCTGGAGTTAGTTGTAGCAGAATATTTATTATTTAGTACCACTTTTTCTTTTGCCAAACCACTATTAGTCTTTTGTTTTTTATTATTTATGAATGTATTTCCTGAGTTTGTTTGCCAAATAGCATTTGCAATGTTGTTATTTTTAGTTAAAACTACTTTGACAATAGTCGGACTAGAAGATTTATCAGTTTTTACATTATAATAATATTTCACACCATAAGGCAAAGTAACTACCATAACAACATTCATTTTAATGCCACTAAAGGCAACATTAGTTAAATTCAAAGTTTTATTAGAATATATTGCACTTCCGTATTTTCCACTGGTATTTTTAAAGTTGGAGTTAGTTATTTTACAGATGGCATTGGAATATATTGTTCCGCCATTTGAATTGGCTTTGTTGTTGTTGAAAGTAGAATTTATGATTTGTAGATCATTTAAACTATATAATACTCCTCCATCACCAGTAGCATTATTTAGGGAAAGTAAAGATGATGAAATAAATAGTTTGCTTTTAGAGTATATTGCTCCACCGTTTATAGCACGGTTGTTTGTAAAATTAGAAGTTCCAGATATATTAGTAACTCCTCCATTAAGATATAAAGCTCCTCCATTGGTCTTTGCAGTATTGTTAGAAAATATAATTGAATTAATATTTAAATTGCTATTACTATATATACAAGCACCATTAACAGCAGAATTACCTGTGAAAGCTGAGTTAGAGTTTATATTGGTAGTTCCCCCATTTGTGAAAATGGCTCCACCATTTGAATTAGCATTATTCTTATTAAAAATAGTAGCAAAGATATTTAAATCATTTAAACTGTAAATAGCTCCACCATTAGCTGATGCATTATTATTTAAAAATAAAACACTATTAACAACCAATTTACCATTACTGTAAACTCCACTACCATTAATAGCTTTATTATTGATGAAATTAGAATCATTTAAAATATTTACAGTGCCACTGTTAATATATAGTCCAGCACCATTAGAACTAACAATATTACTTGAAAATTCAATAGAGTTAATGGTTAAATTAGAATTAGTGTAAATTCCACCACCATTAATAGCTTTATTGTTATTAAAAGTAGATTTATTTGTAATAGTTGTAATTCCACCATTTAAATATAATGCTCCACCATTAGTTGATGCATTATTTCCATTAAACAACAATTTCATCACCTTTTATAATATATAAACTATAAATTCAAAAGTATTTATTTATAAAAAATGGAGATTGTAAAAAAGTGTGGAGTTTTTTGGAAAAAATTGCTTTTTATTTATAAACATTTATAAATAAAACTGAAAATTTTAGAAAAAACTCCACAAAAAGTTACATTCTCAAAAAATGCAAAAATATATATCTCTTTCATTACCCTTAAATATTAATATCTACAAAAATAGCAGTAGGATATTGTTAAAATAAGTCTACTTTACCAGTTAAGTCTTCTATCCAAAATCCACCTAAAAGTTTATTATTTGTAAGATTATAAACATCAAAACCCCAATATAAATGTTTATTTAGGTGTATATGAGCAGTAGTGTATGTATAACCAGTATATTTTACATATATTTTATTTCCAAATTCATTTTTAGCTACTTTTGTAGCTATCGAAACTGTTTTTTTATATGATAATTTGGAATTTTTAGGTACATTATTAGGTACATTTTTAATATTTTTATTAAAACTTGTTTTTTTTGGAGAATTATTAGTAATATTGTTGGTAATGTTATTGGTAATATTATTAGTACTATTTTTAGCAGTATTAGTAGTATTCGCTATTTTAGTAGAATTTTTATTACTTTCATTATCATCATCTAAATTATAAATTAATCCAGCACATATTATAACTAACAAAATTACAATGCATATATAAATTATTTTTTTTAATTCCATAATTATCATCTCCTTAATTTAACATCTGCTTTGATTTTTAAATCTGAGACAGAGTAGAAGGCTCCACGACCATCGGTACTAACAATCTTCCATGGAGGATTGTCATATTTATAGTATGAATGAATAGCATCTAAGTAAACCCATTTGTTATTCGATTCTATATAAGCCATAGCCCAATAATGAGGCCAATTTTTAGAACCAAAGTCACAAACTGCATTTCCATAAATTGCTGGAATGCCCACAGTTCGTAGCATTGCATTTACTAAGTGTGAGTGGTCAGCACAATTCATATTAGCATCATTTGTGTGTAGAATTCGATCAAGGGACTTAACAGCACCCCACTTAGTATTTTCATACAAGTCGTACTTTTCTTTTTGTTTTACCCAGTTAAATATTGCTACTGATTTACTGTAAGATGTAATTTTGCCAGCAATATTTGTGCTAAATATTTTAACAATTTGTCCAGTTATTTTTTCATTATTATTTGGACAATTTGGAGTGGATTTCAAGTAGTTTACATATTTCTTTTTTAAGCTGTCAGATAATGAAGATTTGAAATAGATACTAATGTTCGAAGCCACATAAGCTTTTTGGTTATATTTTGTTGTTTTTCCATTTATTGTTGTGGAAATTGCTAAAGTGGTTAAGACATAAGGCTTTAATTTATTATTGGCACCAGTGTTAAGATTTTCAGTATGCTTGCCATAGTATGTAGTTTTGTAGCTACTTGGAAATTTCTTTATTTTAATAGGGGAATATTTTTTGGTTTTTGAGTTTTGGACATACCATTTTCCTGATATACTTGGGATTTTGGTTTGTTTTACCCATTTATTATTTATTTTTTTATACCAGCCGTTTTTATTTACTTGGTAGCTAATATTAATTTGGGAGCTTCCTGCTTCTTTTGTCATTAGATTCCAATAGCTGTCAACTTTATGGCTTGTTATTTTAGCATTGGCTATTAAAGAGCTTGAAGCTGCTGAATATAAGTTATTTCCATTGTATTTTACTGAGAAGTTGTATTTGTAGTTGTCTGAATTTTTTGTCAGTCCATTAAAAGTGCTTAGTGTATTTTGCTTGAGTTTGATAATGGCTGTTCCACTGGAGTTAGTTGTAGCAGAATATTTATTATTTAGCACTACCTTTTCTTTTACTAAAGCACTATTAGGTGTTTGCTTTTTATTATTGATGACTGTATTTCCTGAGCTTGTTTGCCAAATGGCATTTGCGATATTGTTATTTTTAGTTAAAACTACTTTGACAATAGTAGGACTAGAAGATTTTTCAGTTTCTACATTATAATAGTATTTCACACCATTAAGTAAGGTAACTACCATAACAACATTCATTTTAATGCCACTAAAGGCAACATTAGTTAAATTTAAAGTTTTATTAGAATATATTGCACTTCCGTACTTTCCACTGGTATTTTTAAAGCTGGAGTTAGTTATTTTGCAAATGGCATTGGAATATATTGTTCCACCATTTGAATTGGCTTTGTTGTTGTTGAAAGTAGAATTTATGATTTGCAGGTCATTTAAACTGTATAATACTCCTCCACCACCAGTAGCACCGTTTAGGGAAAATAAAGATGATGAAATAAATAGTTTGCTTTTAGAGTATATTGCTCCACCGTTTATAGCACGGTTGTTTGTAAAATTAGAAGTTCCAGAGATGTTAGTAACTCCTCCATTAAGATATAAAGCTCCTCCATTGGTCTTTGCCGTATTGTTAGAAAATACAATTGAATTAATATTTAAATTGATATTAGTATATATACAAGCACCATTAACAGCAGAATTACCTGTGAAAACTGAGTTAGAGTTTATATTGGTAGTTCCTCCGTTTGTGAAAATGGCTCCACCATTTGAATTAGCATTATTCTTATTAAAATCAGTAGCAATGACATTTAAATCATTTAAACTGTAAATAGCTCCACCATTAGCTGATGCATTATTATTTAAAAATAAAACATTATTAACAACTAATTTACCATTACTGTAGACTCCACTACCATTAACCGCTTTATTATTAGTGAAATTAGAATTATTTAAAACATTTACACTGCCACTGCTAATATATAGTCCAGCACCATTAAAATTGACAGCATTACTTGAAAATTCAATAGAGTTAATGGTTAAATTAGAATTAGTGTAAATTCCACCACCATTAATGGCTTTATTGTTATTAAAAGTAGATTTATCAGTAATAGTTGTAACTCCACCATTTAAATATAGTGCTCCGCCATTAGTGGATGCATTGTTTCTATTAAACTTAGATGAAGAGATTTGTAAGTTTTTAAGGGAATAAATAGCTCCACCACTGCCAGTTGCAAGATTATCATTAAAATTAGCTGAAACAATACTTAATACACCATTAGAGTAAATTGAGCCACCGTTAGTTCCACTATTGGATGAAAAATTTGAATTGTTTAATATTCTAGTTGTTCCTCCGTTGACATATAATGCTCCACCATTGAATATGGCATTATTTTTGCTAAATATGGAATTAGAAATATTTAAATCTTTAAAAGTATATATGGCTCCACCATTGTTTGCATTATTTGAGGTAAAACTTGATTTAGAAGAAATACTAGTTAAGCCATTTGTGTAAATTGCTCCACCAGATGTGGTAGCAGTATTTTGTGAAAAATTAGCTGCATTAATTTGTAAATCATTTAAAGAATAGATTCCTCCGCCATCTATAGCAGAATTATTTTTAAATACAGAATTATTTAGATATTTAATTGGAATTAGAGTATAAATTGCCCCACCCATATCTGTAGCAACATTTGAGTCAAAAATCAAGTTTTTCAATATAATTAATTGATTATTATCAATAGTTTCGTTGTATAATCCTAATGCTCCACCATTACTTGCCTTGTTAGAGGTGAAGTTAGAGTTTGATATTGTAACTGATCCATTTAGTGGGTATATTGCTCCACCATTTGAATTAGCATTATTCTTATTAAAACTAGTAGCAATGACATTTAAATCATCTAAGCTGTAAATAGCCCCACCATTAGCTGATGCATTATTGTTTAAAAATAAAACACTATTAACAACTAACTTACCATTACTGTAAACTCCACTACCATTAATCGCTTTATTATCGGTGAAATTAGAATTATTTAAAATATTCACAGTACCACTATTAATATATAGCCCAGCACCATTAGAACTAACAATATTACTTGAAAATCCAATAGAATTAACAGTTAAATCAGAATTAGTGTAAATTCCACCACCATTAACGGCTTTATTGTCATTAAAACTAGATTTACCAGTAATAGTTGTAACTCCACCATTTAAATACAATGCACCACCATTTAAATTAGCATTATTCTTATTAAAACTAGTAGCAATGACATTTAAATTATCTAAGCTGTAAATAGCTCCACCATTAGCTGATGCATTATTATTTAAAAATAAAACACTATTAACAACCAATTTACCATTACTGTAAACTCCACTACCATTAATAGCTTTATTATCGGTGAAATTAGAATTATTTAAAATGTTTACAGCACCACTGCTAATATATAATCCAGCACCATTAGAACTAGCAATATTACTTGAAAACTCAACAGAGTTAATGGTTAAATTAGAATTAGTGTAAATTCCATCACCATTAATGGCTTTATTATTATTAAAACTAGATTTACCCGTAATAGTTGTAATTCCATCATTTAAGTATAATGCTCCGCCATTAGTGGATGCATTGTTTCCATTAAACTTAGATGAAGAAATTTGTAAGTTTTTAAGGGAATAAATAGCTCCACCATTGCCAGTTGCAAGATTATCATTAAAATTAGCTGAAACAATACTTAATACAGCATTAGAGTAAATTGCACCACCGTTAATTCCACTATTGGATGAAAAATTTGAATTGCTTAATATTCTAGTTGTTCCTCCATTGACATATAATGCTCCACCATTGAATATGGCATTATTTTTGCTAAATATAGAATTAGAAATATTTAAATCATCTAAGCTGTAAATAGCTCCACCATTAGCTGATGCATTATTATTTAAAAATAAAACACTATTAACAGCTAATTTACCATTACTGTAAACTCCACTACCATTAATCGCTTTATTATTAGTGAAATTAGAATTATTTAAAATATTTACAGTACCACTGTTAATATATAACCCAGCACCATTAGAACTAACAACATTACTTGAAAATCCAATAGAATTAACGGTTAAATTAGAATTAGTGTAAATTCCACCACCATCAATAGCTTTATTGTCATTAAAAGTAGATCTACCAGTAATAGCTGTAACTCCACCATTCAAATACAATGCACCACCATCATTAGATGCATTATTCCCATTGAACTTAGATGAAGAAATTTGTAAGTTTTTAAGAGAATAAATAGCTCCACCGCTACCAGTTGCAAGATTATCATTAAAATTAGCTGAAACAATACTTAATACACCATTAGAATAAATCGCACCACCGTTGACACCATTATTAGATGAAAAATTTGAGTTGCTTAATATTCTAGTTGTTCCTCCATTGATATATAATACTCCACCATTATTAGATGCATTATTTTTGCTAAATATGGAGTTAGAAATATTTAAATCTTTAAGAGCATATATGGCTCCACCATTATTTGCATTATTTGAGGTAAAATTAGATTTAGAAGAAATGCTTAGTTGACCATTTGCATAAATTGCTCCGCCAGACGTGGTAGCAGTGTTTTGTGAGAAATTAACTGCGTTAATTTGTAAATCATTTAAAGAGTATATTCCTCCTCCATTTATGGCAGAATTGTTTTTAAATGTAGAGTCATTTAGATATTTAATTGGAATTAGAGTATGAATTGCTCCACCCATGCTTGTGGCAATATTGGAGTCAAAGATTAAGTTTTTTAAGATGATTATTTTGTTGTCATTATTTGTTCTGTTGTATAATTCTAATGCTCCACCGTTATTTGCTTTGTTAGATGTGAAGTTAGAGTTTAATATTGTGGCTGTTCCATTAAATATGAATATTGCTCCTCCTATGCTGTTTGCATTGTTTTGATTAAATATGGAGTTGCTAATAGTTACTTCGCAATCAGAGATTCTGATTGCTCCGCCTATATTTGCGCTGTTATTAATGAATTTACAGTTTATGATTTTAGTTCCTGTTCCATTGGCTATGGAAATGGCTCCTCCGTCATTTAGGGCGAAATTGTTAGTAAATGTTGAGTCTATGATTGTTAAATTTGTTGTACCAGATCTTATTGCTCCTCCTTGAACAAAATTATCTGTGCCTGGTTGGTTTCCTAGATTGTTATGGAAAATAGAATTTTTTATTACCGAGTTAGATGCTTGAGGATATATGAAAATGGCTGTTCCACTTTCTCCAGCATTATTTGAAAAAGTACAGTTGTCAACAGTTATTTTAGAGTAGGTAAGGATAGCTGTTCCACCTAAAGTGTTGCCATTTCCGTTGATAAATTTAATGTATTTAAATGTGATGTTGTTTGCATTAACCCATGCGATTCTGCTGATGTTTTCTCCAGATAATGTTGCAGGGTTAGTAGCAGAAGCACCCGTAAAAGTTAAATTTTCCTTAGTTATTCTAATTACCGAACCATTACTTTTAAATGTATTTGAGCCTAATTGAATAATATCTCCAGAATTAGCAGTATTAATAACATTATTTATGTCGTCAAAAGAATCTCCACTAACAGCAATATTGCCTGCTGAAGTTGCAGAGAAAGAAAGGGAAAGCAGGAACACTAAAATTAAAAGAAAAATTCCAGCTCTCACCCCCCCCCCCCCTGTGTACGAATTTCCGTATGTTAAAATTAATTACATCCATATAAATCACTTATAAAC
>NZ_LWMV01000189.1 GCF_001639295.1 Methanobrevibacter curvatus
TGTATACTATTAATGTGACTAATTTTGGTCCTGATAATGCGACTGGTTTGGTTATTACTGATGTTTTAGATAGTAGATTAATATACATTAACAGTACTACTCCTAGTGGAACTAGTTATGTTGTAAGTACTGGTGTTTGGGATATTAACACTTTGGCTAATGGTGAGAGTATTGTTTTGGATATTCTTGTTCGTTTGAATGGTACTGGTAGTATTGTGAATGTTGCGAATGTTACTAATCTTACTGAAAATAATACTGGTAATAATAGTAGTAATCCTGATAATACTACTAATATTACTGTTGTTCCTACTGTGAACATTAGTGTTGTTAAGACATCTAATGTGTCTGGATCTGTCTTAAATGGTATATTTGTTTTGTATACTATTAATGTGACTAATTTTGGTCCTGATAATGCGACTGGTTTGGTTATTACTGATGTTTTAGATAGTAGGTTAATATATATTAATAGTACAAGTCCAAGGTTTACTTATTATGTTCCTGGTACTGGTGTTTGGAATATTGGTGCTTTGGCTAATGGTGAGTCTATTGTTTTGGATATTCTTGTTCGTTTGAATGGTACTGGTAGTATTGTGAATGTTGCGAATGTTACTGGTGTTAATGAGAATAATACTGGTAATAATAGTACTCCTGATAATACTACTAATATTACTGTTGTTCCTACTGTGAATATTAGTGTTGTTAAATCATCTAATGTTTCTGGTAATGTTTTAAATGGTGCTTATATCTTGTACACTATTAATGTGACTAATTTTGGTCCTGATAATGCGACTGGTTTGGTTATTACTGATGTTTTAGATAGTAGATTAATATACATTAACAGTACAACTCCAAGATTTACTTTCTATGTTGTAAGTACTGGTGTTTGGAGCATTGGTAATTTGGCTAATGGTGAGAGTATTGTTTTGGATATTCTTGTTCGTTTGAATGGTACTGGTAATATTGTGAATGTTGCGAATGTTGCGAATGTTACTGAAAATAATACTGGTAATAATAGTAGTAATCCTGATAATGAAACTAATATTACTGTTGTAACTACTGTAAATCTTAGTGTTGTTAAGACATCTAATGTGTCTGGATCTGTCTTAAATGGTATATTTGTTTTGTATACTATTAATGTGACTAATTTTGGTCCTGATAATGCGACTGGTTTGGTTATTACTGATGTTTTAGATAGTAGATTAATATACATTAACAGTACTACTCCTAGTGGAACTAGTTATGTTGTAAGTACTGGTGTTTGGGATATTAACACTTTGGCTAATGGTGAGAGTATTGTTTTGGATATTCTTGTTCGTTTGAATGGTACTGGTAGTATTGTGAATGTTGCGAATGTTACTAATCTTACTGAAAATAATACTGGAAATAATAGTAGTACTCCTGATAATACTACTAATCTTACTGTTGTTCCTACTGTGAACATTAGTGTTGTTAAAACATCTAATGTAAGTGGATCTGTCTTAAATGGTGCATTTGTTTTGTATACTATTAATGTGATTAATTTTGGTCCTGATAATGCGACTGGTTTGGTTATTACTGATAGGTTAGATAGTAGATTAATATATATAAGCAGTACAACTCCAAGATTTACAAGTTATATTGTAAGTACTGGTGTTTGGTTCATTGGTAATTTGGCTAATGGTGAATCTATTGTTTTGGATATTCTTGTTCGTTTGAATGGTACTGGTAGTATTGTGAATATTGCGAATGTTACTAATGTTAATGAGAATAATACTGGTGATAATAGTAGTACTCCGGATAATACTACTAATCTTGCTGTTGTTCCTACTGTGAACATTAGTGTTGTTAAAACATCTAATGTATCTGGATCTGTCTTAAATGGTGCATTTGTTTTGTATACTATTAATGTGACTAATTTTGGTCCTGATAATGCGACTGGTTTGCTTATTAGTGATAGGTTAGATAGTAGATTAATATACATTAACAGTACAACTCCAAGATTTACAAGTTATGTTCCTGGTACTGGTGTTTGGTTCATTGGTAATTTGGCTAATGGTGAATCTATTGTTTTGGATATTCTTGTTCGTTTGAATGGTACTGGTAGTATTGTGAATGTTGCGAATGTTACTAATGTTGGTGAGAATAATACTGGTGATAATAGTAGTACTCCTGATAATGAAACTAATATTACTGTTGTTCCTACTGTGAATCTTAGTGTTGTTAAGACATCTAATGTTAGTGGTAGTATTTTGAATGGTGTATTTGTTTTGTATACTATTAATGTGACTAATTTTGGTCCTGATAATGCGACTGGTTTGGTTATTACTGATGTTTTAGATAGTAGATTGATTTATATTAATAGTACCACTCCTCGTGGAACTAGTTACGATGTTAGTACTGGTGTTTGGGATATTAGTACTTTGGCTAATGGTGAGAGTATTGTTTTGGATATTCTTGTTCGTTTGAATGGTACTGGTAGTATTGTGAATGTTGCGAATGTTACTAATGTTGGTGAGAATAATACTGGTAATAATAGTAGTACTCCTGATAATTCTACTAATCTTACTGTTGTTCCTACTGTGAATCTTAGTGTTGTTAAAACATCTAATGTAAGTGGGTCTGTCTTAAATGGCGCGTTTATTTTGTATACTATTAATGTGACTAATTTTGGTCCTGATAATGCGACTGGTTTGGTTATTAGTGATAAGTTAGATAGTAGGTTAATCTATATAAGCAGTACAACTCCAAGATTTACAAGTTATATTGTAAGTACTGGTGTATGGTATATTGGTAATTTGGCTAATGGTGAGTCTATTGTTTTGGATATTATTGTTCGCTTAAATGGCACTGGTAATATTGTTAATATTGCTAATGTTACTAATGTTAATGAGAATAATACTGGTAATAATAGTAGTACTCCTAATAATGAAACTAATATTAGTGTTGTTCCTACTGTGAATCTTAGTGTTGTTAAATCATCTAATGTGTCTGGTAGTGTATTGAATGGTGCATTTATTTTGTATACTATTAATGTGACTAATTTTGGTCCTGATAATGCGACTGGTTTGGTTATTACTGATAGGTTAGATAGTAGATTAATATACATTAATAGTACAAGTCCAAGGTTTACAAGTTATGTTGTAAGTACTGGTGTTTGGTTCATTGGTAATTTGGCTAATGGTGAATCTATTGTTTTGGATATTCTTGTTCGTTTGAATGGCACTGGTAGTATTGTGAATGTTGCGAATGTTACTAATGTTGGTGAGAATAATACTGGTAATAATAGTAGTACTCCTGATAATGAGACTAATCTTACTGTTGTTCCTACTGTGAATCTTAGTGTTGTTAAGACATCTAATGTAAGTGGTAGTATTTTGAATGGTGTATTTGTTTTGTATACTATTAATGTGACTAATTTCGGTCCTGATAATGCGACTGGTTTGGTTATTACTGATAGGTTAGATAGTAGATTGATTTATATTAACAGTACTAGTCCTCGCGGAACTAGTTATGTTGTAAGTACTGGTGTTTGGAATATTAACACTTTAGCTAATGGTGAGAGTATTGTTTTGGATATTCTTGTTCGCTTAAATGGTACTGGTAGTGTTGTTAATGTTGCGAATGTTACTAATGTTAATGAGAATAATACTGGTAATAATAGTAGTACTCCTGATAATTCTACTAATATTAGTGTTGTTCCTACTGTGAATCTTAGTGTTGTTAAAACATCTAATGTTAGTGGATCTGTCTTAAATGGTGCTTATATCTTGTACACTATTAATGTGACTAATTTTGGTCCTGATGGTGCGACTGGTTTGGTTATTACTGATGTTTTAGATAGTAGATTAATTTATATAAGCAGTACAACTCCAAGATTTACTTATTATATTGCAAGTACTGGTGTTTGGAGTATTGGTGCTTTGGCTAATGGTGAGAGTATTGTTTTGGATATTATTGTTCGTTTGAATGGTACTGGTAGTATTGTGAATGTTGCGAATGTTACTAATGTTAATGAGAATAATACTGGTAATAATAGTAGTACTCCTGATAATGAAACTAATATTAGTGTTGTTCCTACTGTGAATCTTAGTGTTGTTAAATCATCTAATGTTTCTGGTTCTGTTTTGAATGGTGTGTTTGTTTTGTATTCTATTAATGTGACTAATTTTGGTCCTGATGGTGCGACTGGTTTGGTTATTACTGATAGGTTAGATAGTAGATTAATATACATTAACAGTACAACTCCAAGATTTACAAGTTATGTTGCAAGTACTGGTGTTTGGAGTATTGGTGCTTTGGCTAATGGTGAGAGTATTGTTTTGGATATTCTTGTTCGTTTGAATGGTACTGGTAGTGTTGTTAATGTTGCGAATGTTACTAATGTTGGTGAGAATAATACTGGTAATAATAGTAGTACTCCTGATAATTCTACTAATATTAGTGTTGTTCCTACTGTGAATCTTAGTGTTGTTAAGACATCTAATGTTAGTGGTAGTGTTTTGAATGGTGTATTTGTTTTGTATACTATTAATGTGACTAATTTTGGTCCTGATGGTGCTACTGGTTTGGTTATTACTGATAGGTTAGATAGTAGATTAATATACATTAATAGTACCACTCCTCGTGGAACTAGTTACGATGTTAGTACTGGTGTTTGGAGTATTGGTGCTTTGGCTAATGGTGAGAGTATTGTTTTGGATATTCTTGTTCGTTTGAATGGTACTGGTAGTATTGTGAATGTTGCGAATGTTACTAATGTTAATGAGAATAATACTGGTAATAATAGTAGTACTCCTGATAATTCTACTAATATTAGTGTTGTTCCTACTGTGAATCTTAGTGTTGTTAAGACATCTAATGTAAGTGGGTCTGTCTTAAATGGTGCTTATATCTTGTATACTATTAATGTGACTAATTTTGGTCCTGATGGTGCGACTGGTTTGGTTATTACTGATGTTTTAGATAGTAGGTTAATCTATATAAGCAGTACAACTCCAAGATTTACAAGTTATGTTGTAAGCACTGGTGTTTGGTACATTGGTAATTTGGCTAATGGTGAATCTATTGTTTTGGATATTCTTGTTCGTTTGAATGGTACTGGTAGTATTGTGAATGTTGCGAATGTTACTAATGTTAATGAGAATAATACTGGTAATAGTAGTAGTACTCCTGATAATGAGACTAATATTAGTGTTGTTCCTACTGTGAATCTTAGTGTTGTTAAATCATCTAATGTGTCTGGTAATGTCTTAAATGGTGCTTATATATTGTATACTATTAATGTGACTAATTTTGGTCCTGATAATGCGACTGGTTTGGTTATTAGTGATAGGTTAGATAGTAGATTAATATACATTAGCAGTACAACTCCAAGACTTACAAGTTATATTGTAAGTACTGGTGTTTGGTACATTGGTGCTTTGGCTAATGGTGAATCTATTGTTTTGGATATTCTTGTTCGTTTGAATGGTACTGGTAGTATTGTGAATGTTGCGAATGTTACTAATGTTAATGAGAATAATACTGGTAATAGTAGTAGTACTCCTGATAATGCTACTAATCTTACTGTTGTTCCTACTGTGAATCTTAGTGTTGTTAAAACATCTAATGTAAGTGGATCTGTCCTAAATGGTGTGTTTGTTTTGTATACTATTAATGTGACTAATTTTGGTCCTGATGGTGCTACTGGTTTGGTTGTTACTGATAGGTTAGATAGTAGATTGGTTTATATTAATAGTACTGCTCCTCGTGGAACTAGTTATGTTGTAAGTACTGGTATTTGGAATATTGGTAATTTGGCTAATGGTGAGTCTATTGTTTTGGATATTCTTGTTCGTTTGAATGGTACTGGTAGTATTGTGAATGTTGCGAATGTTAATAATGTTGGTGAGAATAATACTGGTAATAATAGTAGTACTCCTGATAATACTACTAATCTTACTGTTGTTCCTACTGTGAATCTTAGTATTGTTAAAAAATCTAATGTTAGTGGTAGTGTTTTGAATGGTGTGTTTGTTTTGTATACTATTAATGTGACTAATTTTGGTCCTGATGGTGCTACTGGTTTGGTTATTACTGATGTTTTAGATAGTAGATTGGTTTATGTAAATAGTACTGCTCCTCGTGGAACTAGTTATGTTGTAAGTACTGGTGTTTGGAATATTGGTACTTTGGCTAATGGTGAGAGTATTGTTTTGGATATTCTTGTTCGTTTGAATGGTACTGGTAGTATTGTGAATGTTGGTAATGTTACTGGTGTTAATGAGAATAATACTGGTAATAATAGTAGTACTCCTGATAATACTACTAATCTTACTGTTGTTCCTACTGTGAATCTTAGTATTGTTAAAAAATCTAATGTTAGTGGTAGTGTTTTGAATGGTGTGTTTGTTTTGTATACTATTAATGTGACTAATTTTGGTCCTGATGGTGCTACTGGTTTGGTTGTTACTGATGTTTTAGATAGTAGGTTGATTTATGTGAATAGTACTGCTCCTCGTGGAACTAGTTATGTTGTAAGCACTGGTGTTTGGAATATTAACACTTTAGCTAATGGTGAGAGTATTGTTTTAGATATTCTTATCCGTTTGAATGGGACTGGCAATATTGTTAATATTGGTAATGTTACTAATGTTAATGAGAATAATACTGGTAATAATAGTAGTACTCCTGGTAATGATACTAATTTGACTGTTGATCCTTGTGCTAATTTGACAATTGTTATAAAAGTTAATTCTACAAATATTAAAAATGGAGACATAGTTAAATACACCATTACAGTTAAAAATAATGGTCCTGATACAACTGTTACTGATGTAAATTTCTTATTAAGCAATTATCTAACTTATTTAAGTTCTTCTGATAATGGAGTTTATAATTCTCAAGGAAAAACTGTTAAATGGAGTTTGGTTTCTATTGATAATGGTGGAACTGTTAGTTTTGATGTTGTTGCTAGAGTTAATGGTCTTAGTCTTATTGTTAGTGAAGTTAATGTAAGTACAAGTACTGCTAATGTTGGTTCAAATTATACTAACCATCAATTTAAGCCAGCAGTATCTCCTTATGATGTTGTTAAAAATAAAACTTACTTGTTTGCATATGATGCAGTTGTTTATGTTGGAGATTATGCAATTTTAAAGGCTTTCTTAACAGATGACCCATTGGAAGGTAAACTTATTAAGTTCTATATTGATGGTGAGTTAGTTGGATCTAACTATACTAATAGTAAAGGAATAGCTATATTTGCATATAAAACTACTAAAGTAGGTGCATTTGATTATACTGCTAGATTTGCAGGAGATTATTTGTATCGTGCAAGTCAGGATACAGCTAATGTAAATGTTTTAGCTAAAGATAATATAGTTCCTAAAGACAATATAGTACCTAAAGGTAGCTCTGGAATGCAACACACTGGCATTCCTATATTTGCATTACTTTTAGCTTTATTGTCTATGTTTACTATTCTATATAGAAGAAAAAAAGAATAATTTGAACACATTTTAGAGGTAATATGTTTCACATTACCTCTTTTATAAATTTTTTTTTCCGAGATAATTATTTTATTTATCTCTTTATTCCATTTTATTGTTTTTTCATTGTTTTTTACTTATTTTTACTTATTTTTTTACTTTTTTTACTTTATTGTTTTTTATGCCTTTATTTTGTTTTATTTATCTTTTACTTATTTTTTAGCCTTTTTAAATATTTTTACAAATCGAAAATTTGCTGATTTATAAAATTAATCTTTTTTTAAACATTTACAGCTATTTTAGTAAGTTTTTTTTATTGCATTTAATTCAAGTAATTTTTTCAATCAACTTTTTTTCAAAATAAATTATTAATATCAATTAATGTTTTTATTCCAATATTCTCCCAATTTAAATTTAATAGAATATGTCCTGGAGAAAAATAAAAAATATTCTCTTAATAGAAAACTTTAAAGACACAAAAGAGCTTAAAAACTTATTTAAAAATATTTTTCGTGAAATTATTGATGATGAATCCTTTTTTAAAAACTGGATAATATAGTATATACCCAACAGTTGCAAAATTTAAGTAATATATTATATGCTATTAGTTTAGTATGGATTACCCTTGAGATATTGTATGATACTTTGCTCAGGAGTTGAAAATTTGATTTCATAGATATTTTTATATATTTGAATAAACATATTATTAATAAATATTAAAATTATTTTTTTAAAACATGTTTAAATTTTTATCAAATATTATTAAATTAAAAAATTTAAAATATATAATTTACCAATAAATTTAACTTCATTGGATTAGTTTATATGATGAAATAAAAATATTTAAAAAAATTTGGTAAAAAACTATAGCTTTTTATTATTTTAAAAAGATATTTAATTTTTTAAAACAGCTTAAAATTACTTAAGCAATAAAAATTGTCTTATTTGAGATATATCTCTTTTTAAAAAATTTTTATAAATATAAATATACATGTGATTAAATGAGTCCAAAAATAAGTGTAATAATTCCTACTCATAATGCAGAAGATGTTATTGGAGAAACAGTTGATTCTGTAATAAATCAATCTTTTGGCTTTGAAAACATAGAACTTATATTAGTTGATCATAAATCTTCAGATTCTACTCCTAAAATTTTAAAAAAATATGAAAAGGATTATTCTAATATAAAGTCTTTTCTTTTACCTAAAAACCTAACTGGAACTCCAGGATACCCAAGAAACTTTGGAATGGAACATTCAACTTGTGAATATATTATGTTTATGGATGCTGATGATTTATTTGAAAAAGACATGTGTGAGACATTATTTAAATTAATAGATAAAACTGGTGTGGATTTTATAAGTTGTCGATATAAAATACTTTCTGGAGATAAAATTAAAAGAATCAATATAAATTTTTTAGAAAAATATGGTAAATGTTTAAAGTTTAATTCAATCTTAGAACTTCCAGAAATTGCTTATGCTTCTGCAAATATGAGTATATGGAATAAAATTTTCAGAAAAAAGTTTCTTGAAAATAATAGTATTAAATATGATAACATTCGTATGATGGAAGACACAAGCTTTATGGCAGATTGTTATATGGTAAGTAAAAATTTTATAATTCTAAATGACTATGCAGGATATATATATAGGTCTCAACGTGATTCTGGTGCATCTATTTCTCACTCTCCAAGTAAAAAATACATGATTAGTGGTGCAGAAGGTATAATGGAAGAATATTATAAAGCAAAGAAATCATTAGTTGATTATACTCCTCATTTAAATGAAGCACTAGTGAATTGGACTGTGGTATTCTTAGATAATGATTTTTCTACAGAAGAGCAGAAAAATATTTTGAAAATACTTAGACCTATGTATCATCAATATAAATGGAATTTTAGATTTGTTAATGTTAGCTTGCCTATTAATATTTTAATAAATATATTTATGGCATTTTTTAAATCAAATTTTTATATTGGCCTTTTAATGCAAAAATCATATAAATTTTTATCCCTTAAAAAAATTGTGGATAGAATGATATAATTTATTATCATTTTGATTTTTGAGCATAAGAAATTTATTTATGATGAATCGTAATTTTAATTTTTAAAAAATTTAATAATTTAATTGTGGGTAAAATTAGCCATATCTACATTTTTATTAGTATTTCTACCAATCAATAAATCAACAGTTAAATTAATAAGTTCATTAAAATTTAGTAAAGGTTTCTAATTAAGGATGTAAGTGTTTTATTGATATCTAACTTTAACAATTTGCTTCATTAAATTATTAATCATTTAGGTCACATGGAATAATACAGTGCTAAATGGGTTTTATCTATTCTCTAAATTCAAGATATTTGAAAAAAATTATAAACTGAAATTTTTTGAAAAAACTTTTTATTATCGGAGGAACTTACATGGAAATATTATCTAAAATTAGACAACATGGATTTAAAACTGTTTTTAAGAACTATTATTTATTTTCAAAGAATATAATTAATAATAAAATTAAATACTCTAAGATACATGATTATGAGTTGCTAAGAAAATACTTTGAAAATAAAAAAGGTTTAGAAATTGGAGGTTCCAGCAATATTTTTTATAAGAATAACTTTATTCCAGTGTACAATATAATGGGTTATTTAGATGGGGTTAATTTTTCAAGGTCTAATGTTTGGACAAAAAAAGATGAAAATAATGAAAATTTTGTTATTAATGATAAAATAGTGGGAAATTTATTAATAACAGATGCTGTTGATTTGTCAATTGTTCATGAAAATGAATATGACTTTATTTTATCTTCTAATAATATTGAACACATAGCTAATCCTTTAAAAGCTGTGGAAAAAATGTTATCCAAATTGATGGTGGGGGGGGTAATAGTTATTGTGGTACCAAAAAAAGAATCAAATATTGATCATAAAAGGGATGTAGTAATGTTTGAACACCTATTGGATGATTATAATAAAAATGTAGGGGAAGATGATTCTTCTCACTTTGAAGAGGTATTATTACTACATGACGTAACTAGAGATGTTCTTTATGATCATGAAAGTTTTAAAGAAATAGTTCATGATAATGTTAATAATAGACGTTTACACCATCATGTGTTTGATTTAGAAGTTTTAGAACAAATTTTACTTTTTTTTAATATGGAAGTCATAAAAAAGGATTTTAGAGAAACAGATTACATTATTATCGCAGAGAAAAAATAAGAAATAAGTCATGATTGATTAAAACATGAAACAATTTAATATATTTTCAGCATTAGTTATATTTTAGTTATAGTTTTATAGTTAATTTAAAAATTTTAAAATATAGTGTTATTAATAATGAATTTAGGCTACTCATCAATATTTAAAAATAAAAATTTACTTATTAAAAAATCTATAAAGCTTAGAAGCGAATATAATAATATTTGGATTTAATGAAAATATTTTCATCATAATATTCAGCAGTATATTAAACTTTAAAGAAATTATAATCATTCTTGTAGTGAGTTTATATGATTTATAATGTGGTTTGAGTTTATTTAGTAAATATAATTGACAATTTTTATCTAAATTTGTAAATAGAAATAGTTTAGTCCATCCAATGAGCATTTCTCCTTTTAATGTATCAAACTCATTTGTATCTTCCAAGAGAGAAAAAATTTTAAGTAATCCATTAAACTGGTTAATAAGATTTCTTTTAGTGAAAGACTGAGAAGTAGACTTATTGCTCTCATTTGTCCGAGTATTATGTCCATAACCCCAATAATTATTGAGAAATACAATTCCTTGAGCATGTAAAAAGAAAGCAGTAGAAAAATATACATCTTCATAAAGATCATTTTCAGGAAATTGTATATTATTAGCTAAAATCACATCCTTTTTAAAAATTTTATTCCAAATCATTGTTGGAAAATTAGTAGTAACTAATTCAGGATGATCATGAATTGATTTCATTACTAATACTTCATCGTAGTCATTTGCAAAAGTTTTAGGTTTTTTAATAGTATTGTTAATAAATAAATCATGTTTAGATTTGTTTAATTCATCGAATCTACAACTTACAACATCACATTCATATTTAGTGATAGTAAAATATAATTTTTCGCAAATGTCTGGATAATAATCATCATCATTATCCAAAAACATAATATAATCTGCTGAAGAAGCATTAATTCCCACATTCCGTGGTTTACTTGGTGTCCCACTATTTGTTTCTAAGAAAATTGAAACTATATTTTCATATTTTTCAGATAAATTTTTAAGAATATCTTTTGTAGTGTCTGTAGAATTATCATCTACTAATATGAGTTCTATATTTTCAAATCCAAATGTTTGATTAATAACAGAACCAACAGTACTTATTAAGTACTTTTCTGCATTGTATGTTGGAATTATGACACTTATTTTGGCTTCCATATAATCAATCTCCCCTTTCATCCTACTTTTCACATTATAATTACTTTTCACATTATAAAATACAAAAATAATAAATCATTACTTATGAAAATTTCTATAAAATATAGTATAAATATTTTTTTATTCTTTGAGGTTAAAAATCTTAGATGGTTTTTAATATTTTTAACCCAATTAAAAATCCATTATGAATTGGACTCATTTATTATTATATCTGTTATATATTTCTTTTTATTAGATTTGGTATGGTACTATTAATACAATTTTCAGCTTGAGTATTTGTTGTAAGTTAATTTATTTTTAAATCTTCTTTGGGATTTAATAGAAATCTTTTTCCTTTGACCATGAAAAATTTTTTTAAATAATCTCTTAAAAAATTCATGAAATTATTTTAACTAATCTTTTAACATTCCTAAACTTAGGTGAAATACACATTATTGGTGTTTAAATTCTAGATTTTCAATCATGTCTTAGATTAAGGAGTAAAATTACTCCCCCCAGTTATAATTTCCTAATCCTAAAGCTCTGGCAACAATATGGTGTCTAATGTATTTATTTTTAATTAATGATTCAATTTTTAAAAAATTATAGAGTTTACTTAACAAAATAGCTATTTTAATATTAGAAGAAAAAGTTTTCATGAAAATTCGCATTGGAATGGATAAAGAATCATAAGAATCATAGCTTTTAAATAGTTCCCAATTACATTTAAGAATCTGTTTTCTTTCATTGACTGTAAAATCATGTCTTAAAAATTCTAATGCTAAATCTGGCATTAATTTAAGAGAAAATTGGGTTAAATAGCTGTTTTTTGATTTTAAAATTTCATAAGTTAATTTAGTGCCTTTATATATCCCAACATGAAATTTTTTTGATGCTGCAAGATGTATTGAATCATCTTGGTGTATATATCCAACATATTTAACTTCTAACCATGTATCGGTGTTTAAATAACATAAAGATGCAAAATATAGGTCTTCATTAGATATATCTTTAGGAAATCTAATATTGTGTTCATTTAAAAAATTTTTATAGTATAATTTATTCCAAAGTAAAGTGTTAATTATAGAAAAATCTTTTTTTTCATGGTCATGGACAACAACCGTATTTTCAGAAGGGTTATTTTCTTCGTTGTAAAAATTTGAATCCCTGACCCAACATTCAGCAAAATTAGCACCATATTCCTCAGCAGCTTTATATAACTTTTCACAAAGTTCTGGTTGGTACACATCATCACTATCTAAAAACATGATGTATTTGCCCTGTGCAGCATCAATTCCATTGTTTCTTGGTATATTTGGACTCCCACTATTCTTTTCTCGAAATATGGGATGAATATTTTCATATTTTTTGGCATAATTCTCTATAGTTTCTTTGGTATCATCTGTAGAGTTATTGTCAACTATTATTAACTCAATATTTTCAAACCCAAAACTTTGATTCATAATTGAATCAATAGCTTGTTTTAATAAACTGGCACGATTATAAACTGGTATAATAACACTAATTTTCAATTCCATATACTCTCACGCTTGATCTACTTTTAAACTTTTTATTTTAATTTATTTATTTTTTACTAATTTTATTATAATTTTGTGTATTATTTGAATTTTACTCAGCTTCTTTTTTAATTTCCAATACATATTGCTTGTTGTCAGTAAATATGTTTCTGGATGAACTAAATTTGCAGGTAAATTGGAGTTTATAGAAATTCTCCAAAACTATAATGCATGATTTAATCACAAAAACTGTAAAAAAATAAAGCCACAGTTTACACAGATGAATACTCAATTTATCATAATATTCAAGAACATGAAAAAATTTCAGAACACTTTTCCATAAACCATTCACAAAAACAACATGCATCTGGAGCAATTCATGCAAACAATTGTGAAAACAGGCATTTATTACTCAGACAATTGTTAAAAATATTTAGATGAGTATCTAAAAGATTTCTAACTGGATATATAATGATTTATTATTTATGGGTATATAATGGTTTACTAGTATGTAACTAATTATAAATCAGATGCACCATAGAAAAATACTTCAAACATTATTAAGCCATAAACTACATTAGCACATTAGCAATAAATATTTAAAATGTAAAAATTAAACTAATTCAGATTAAAAATATTAATACTCGTAAATCATAACTATTATTAATTATAATTTAAAAAATATATACTATTTAATATATTTAATTGATTAAATAAATATTTTCTTTAAATATTTTCTTATTAAAAATCAGAGAGAAAAATAAAAGATTAATGAAAAATAAAAAAATTTTATATGCAAGAGATATTAAAATTTATTGTTTCTCATATATTTGATTGCCTTGTAGAAGACAACTTTAGTATTTATTATATATGATGTCATATGATAAACCAAGAGGAAAAAATTGAAAATCTTAAATTCAAAACTTGTAGAAATAAAAATAATAAAAATAATAAAAATAAGATTTATTGATTTTTAATTTAAAGGCTAGAAAAAATTTATATAAATAATTAATATAATAATCTAATTTAAAAAATCAGTATTAAATATAGATTAAATAAATAAAAGATTAATAGAAGTTTAAAAAGGATGTTAGAATGAAAAAAATATTGGTTACTGGTGGAGCAGGATTTATAGGATCGAATCTTTGTAAAAGACTTTTAGATGAAGGAAATGAAGTTATATGTTTAGACAATTACTTCACTGGAGATAAAAAAAACATAATTGACTTAATAGGCAACCCTTACTTTGAATTAATTCGCCACGATGTTAGTTTTCCATATTATGTAGAAGTAGATGAAATATACAATCTTGCTTGCCCTGCTTCTCCTATCCACTACCAACATGACCCAATAAGCACTGTAAAAACCTCCGTAAGTGGAGCCATTAACATGTTAGGTCTTGCAAAAAGAATTAATGCTAGAATTCTCCAAGCATCAACAAGTGAAGTCTATGGAGATCCAAATGTTCATCCACAAAAAGAAGATTACTGGGGAAATGTCAACCCAGTAGGTCCAAGATCATGTTATGACGAAGGAAAAAGATGTGCAGAAACTTTGTTTATGGATTATCATGTGCAAAATAAGGTAGACATTAAAATAATAAGAATTTTCAATACTTATGGTCCAAATATGCAACCAGACGATGGGAGAGTAGTTTCAAACTTTATTATTCAAGCCTTAAAAGGTAAAGACATTACAATTCATGGAGATGGAAAACAAACAAGGAGTTTTCAGTACATAGATGATTTAATAGAAGGAATGATAAGAATGATGAAAAGTGAAAACTTTAGTGGACCTGTAAACATTGGAAATCCCAATGAATTTACAATTTTAGAATTAGCAGAAAAAATTATTGAATTAACAGAAACAAAATCAGTAATAAAATTTCTTCCACCTCAAATAGATGATCCAAAACAAAGATGTCCTGATATAAGCTTAGCAAATGAAAAATTAAATGGTTGGAAACCGAAAGTCCAATTAGATGAAGGGCTTAAAAAAACAATTAGCTATTTTGAAAAAAGAATTTAATAATTTTTATTTAAATTTATTATCAGTAGTTTGTAAAGTGTTTTTGTATTTTTATCTTTTATAGTACATTATCCAAAAATATCCTACATAAAGTGGTTAATACTAATTTAATGCTTAAAATAATTAAAAATCTGATTATTTGTAAATTTAATCATATCTCCATTATTTATGTAGTATTCTTTGTACCAATCAACAGTTAACTTAATAGAGTCATTAAAATTTAGTAATGGCTTCCAATTAAGATATTTAAGTGCCTTACTGATATCTAATTTTAATAAAATTGCTTCATGGAATTTATCATCGGATTCTACTTTGTAATCTCCAAATCCCCAATGGAAAATTAGGGTTTTAACTAAAAGTTCAACATTTACTATATTTTCATCATATGGTCCAAAATTCCATGAACTATTAAAGTCAACAGATGATAAATCATTTTTGTTGGAATCATTATCTATTTGCTTACTCATATTGGTAATTAAAGTTAAATAGCCATTTAATCCATCTAAAACATGTTGCCATGGTCTTAAAGCATTTGGATTTCTTAGAGTGATTACTTCATTTGAATATAAAGCATTTATACAGTCAACAACTAATCTATCTTTAGACCAGTCTCCTCCACCAATAACATTTCCAGCTCTTGCTGTAGCAATAGCAACTGATTGATTGCTATTATTATTATTATTATTATTATTATCGCCAGTATTGAAAAAAGACCTTCTATAAGCAGATGTTACAATTTCTGAACAAGCTTTTGAAGAACTATAAGGATCATAACCTCCTAACTTGTCTGATTCTTTGTAAGCATAATTAATTTCCTTATTTTCATAACATTTATCTGTAGTAACATTTAAAAGGACAGTTGAGTCTGAATTTCTTTTATGTTCATAATTAGTTAGTTTCCTCACAGATTCTAATAGGTTTACAGTACCTATTACATTGGTTTGATAAGTTTCAACAGGTTCAATATATGATTGCCTAACTAAAGGTTGAGCAGCTAAATGGATTATTATATCGGGGTTAGAATTTTGTATTAATTCATTTAAAGAATTAAAGTTTCTTATATCTCCATAAAAATGATTAATATTGTTTTCTAATTCTAAAATCTCAAAAATACTTGGTTTAGTAGGAATTTCACTTGAAAAACCTATAACATTTGATTCAAGATTCAATAGAATTTGGCTTAACCAGCTTCCTTTGAATCCAGTATTTCCTGTGATTAATACTTTTTTATCTTGAAAATAATCTTTAAATTTTTTTAACATAGATTTCTCCAGAAATAACTCATTTTTATAAAGTTTATTTTGATATTAGAAAATCATTTTTTTTTTTTTTTTTTTTTTTTTAACGATTGATATTAATGAC
>NZ_LWMV01000190.1 GCF_001639295.1 Methanobrevibacter curvatus
ATTTAACTCTTTTTTCAATTTTTAAATCTTAAAACATATTTATAAAAGAAGCAATTTTATATATAAATAAATTCTTGAAGAAAAAATTATAGTTTTTTAAAAAATAATTTATAAAAATTGCTTAAAATTTTTAAATTAATTTATATGTTAAAAATGATTAAATATGATTAAAATTGTTTAGAATTAGATTTATTAAATTAAATTGTTCAAAAAAAGATAAAAAATTATAAATAAATTAAAAAAAATTAAGAAAAATAAATAAAAGAAGAAATAAAAGAATATAAAAGGAATAGAAATTATATTAAAGTTTATGTTAAAAAAAAACTATAGTGAATTCCTTATAATTACTGCTTTTTCTGCAGCTTCTTCCATTGAAATTTCAAAAGGAATTCCTGCTTCTTTTAGTAGTTTTTGACCTTCTTCTTCATTGGTTCCAGTTAAACGGATGACAATATTCACTTTTCTATCAGAAGAATTTAATGCAGCTATTACTCCTTTTGCAACATCATCTGCCCTAGTAATTCCACCTAAGACATTTAAAAAAACTACTTTAACTGGAGGATAGTTTAAAACTAAATTCAAAGCTTTTTTAATTGTTTTTTCTGATGCACCGCCACCAATGTCTAAAAAAGTAGCTGGTTTTCCACCTTTTAACTGTATCATGTCCATACCCGTTAAAGTAAGCCCTGCGCCATTCCCTATGACTGCTATATCCCCATCTAACTTAACAAATGCAAATTCTTTGGATTTATAATTGTTTACTTTAGCCAAATTTTGGTGCCTGAATACTGCATCATTCTCAATCTCCAATTTAGAATCTGCAGCAATTAAACCCTCATCAGTTAAAATTAGTGGATTAATTTCAGCTATTTGAGCATCATACTTTTGAAATAAACTGTATAACTTAGATATGACAGAACCAAGCGGAGAAATTAAATTACTTTCAACTCCCATTTTTTTTGCAATTTCCCTTGCTTGATATGGAAGGAATTCAGCTAAAGGATTTACATAAGATTTAATTATTTTATTTGGATATTTAATAGCTAACTCTTCAATGTCAACTCCCCCTTCTTTGCTTACCATTATAATTGGTTGCTTTGCTGCCCTATCAATTGAAATAGAAAGGAAAAACTCTTTTTTTATATCTGCCTTTTCTTCTACAAGTAAGTGTTTGACTTTTTCGCCTTTTATTTCCATGTTTAATAACTCACTAGCCATGTGAAATACTTCACCAGAGTTCTTAGGAAATTTTATACCCCCTGCTTTTCCTCTTCCTCCAACTTTTACTTGACTTTTTAAAACAACAGGTTTTTCCATATCTGATGCAATATCCACTGCTTCTTCAGCAGTATATGCAACATGCCCTTCTAAAATGCTTATTCCTTCTTCTTTAAATATTTCTTTGCCAATATGTTCAAAAAACTTCATATTATACCTTTAGAAAGTTATTATTAAATTATATTAATTACTAAGTATTAATTACCAGTATTAACTGCTAATATTAATTACTAATATTAATTAGTATATTAATTAGTAATATTAAATTAAAATTAATTCAATATAATGCTATTAAATTAATTCAAAATAATGTTATTAAAAATTTTATTAATATTATATATATTTATTTTAATATTTAAAAATTATTAGATTTCTTAAGTATCTCATGCCAAATAAAAAAAATAATTAATAAAAAATGAAAACTAAAAGTTTTTAAATAAAAAAAAATATAAAAAATAATAGCTTGAATTTTTTTTAATATACTCATACTTAATTTAAAAATATATAAAAAAATAAAAATGAATAAATCAAGCATAATAGTTTTTTGGAGAATAAATAAGATGGATGAAACTTTATTAATGCTTCCTGGTCCTACAAATGTTGCCCCAAGAGTTTTACAAGCAATTGCAAAAAATGTTGTTAACCATAGAAGTGCTATTTTTGGAGAAATATATACAGAAGTAACTAAAATGATGTCAGAATTATTTAAAACTCAGAATAAATCTTATCTTTTAACTGGTTCTGGTACTGCAGCTATGGAAGCTTCAATAGCTAATATAGTAAATAAAAATGATAAAATTCTCAATGTAATTGGGGGCAAATTTGGTGAAAGATTAAGAGACATCACACTTGCTTATGATGGGGATGCGAAGGAACTTAATGTTGAATGGGGAACTACAGTAAGCCCTAAACAAATCAAAGAAGCCTTAGATGAAGATGAAAATATAAAAGCAATTACTGTAGTACATAATGAAACATCAACTGGTGTAGCTGCACCTATTGAAGAGATTGGAAAAGTAGTCAAAGACTACAATGCTTTATATATTGTGGATACTGTTTCATCCCTTGGTGGAGACCATGTAGATGTTGATAAATACAACATAGATATCTGCTTTACTGGTTCTCAAAAATGTCTTGCTGCACCTCCAGGAATGTCTGCTATTACTTTAAGTGAGGATGCTTGGAAGGTTATTGATAGTGTAAATTCTAACACCTATTACTTAGATATGAAAAAATACAAAAAATTTGGTGCTGGAACTCCACCTGAAACTCCATATACTCCATCTATCACCTTAATATATGGTATTCATGAAGCTCTAAAAATGATTGAAGAAGAAGGAATAGACAATCGTGTTTTAAGACATGAAACTGCTGCTGAAGCAACAATAAATGGTGCAAAAGCATTAGGACTTGAATTATTCCCTAAAAAAGAAGTATCATCTGCAACAGTAACTGCATTAAAAATACCTGAAGGTGTAAGTGATTCTGATTTAAGAGGAACTATGAGAAACCAATACAAGGTAGAACTGGCTGGTGGACAAGATCATCTTAAAGGCAATATATTTAGAATAGGACATATGGGCAATATTAACTACAAACAGTTAGCCATTACCTTTTCTGCACTAGGAATGACCCTAAAGAAATTAGGTTTTGATATTGATGCTGGTGCTGGTGTTTCTGCAGTCACAAAGTCATATTTATAAAATAAAGCCGTATATTGAGTCTTAAATCAAAACTTAATAACTTAATAGATTAATAATTTAATAAGTTAATAAATTTAAAATTATTAAATTCCTCTTTTTTTATTTTTTCTTCTTTTTCTAAATTTTTAAAAAAAACTCTTTTTAAATTTATCCAATATTTTCTCTTTCTAAATTAATTCAATATTTTTAAAAAATTAATGTAATGGAAATGTAAAACGATTTTGAAAATATTATAATAAAACATTACAAAAATGTTAAATTAGTATTTGAATAAGATAAAAATATAAAAATTTAAAAATATTAATAAAATGAATATAAATATATAAAAAAATATTAAAAATATTTAAAACATTATAAAATGAATAAAAAGTATAAAATATTTTAAAAGTATCCCCCTAAATATCTTGATTTTTTTGAGTTATTTTTATATGGTATAATAACCAAAATATTTAAAGCTTCCTAATGAAAAAACACTGCTAAATAAATTATAATTATATATAGATGACTTTTATTTCATTAATCATTACATCTCTATGTATTAATGAATAAATGTAACCAATAAAAACAAAATATTTATAAAAATACGCCTGTGTCAAAAACTTGGGGTAATGATGAAAGTTCATGATTTTTAAAAATTAAGAATTTGGTGAGTTCTGCCTTAAGATATATTATTTACTTAAATAAAACATTTTAATAGCTTTGGATTTATTACAATTTCACGAAAATTCATATCTATTTGAAAAATCATAATTTTAGACATTGCCAAAATTATGTTAAAAAAATAGCATTTGTGTTGAAAAAACAATGTAATATTTAATTCACTCATAAAATAGGTGTCAAAATAGGTGTCAAAAATATCAAATAGGTGTCAAAATAGTAAAGTATATATACCATAAAAACTTCATTGATCTTTATTATTAGAGAAAATAAAATGTTTATTATCATATTTAGGATGGAATTTATATACTAATCCGTTATTAGATAATTTATTCAAATCTCTAATTGCAGTACTTTTAGATACACCAAAATGTTCCATATATCTATTAATAGAAAAAGAATAGCCTTCATTAACAATTAATGTTAATGCAACTATTTGCCTATCATTTAATCCTAATTCTTTTAAATTAATAGTATTTGACTGGGTTGCAATTACTTCCATTAGTTCCTCTTCAGTACGACCATAGAAAATAGTATCAAAGAATCCTCCACTTTGTCTAAATTCTGGTTTTTTCATTCCATTATCTTTCATAATAGTGTTCATCTTACCAATACCAGTACCATATTTCTCCATATCCTTAGTTCTATGGAATAACTCACAAATTCTCCCATTTCTATGAGAATAACGACCCTCAAGTGAACTAATTTTTAAAGGAGGAATTAGATTACCTGGGCTCGTAATCTCAATTCTATCTACAAATATAGAAATAGATACAGATGCACCTACAAGATCATAATCCCTGTGAGCCAAAGCATTGACAATAGCTTCTCTTAAGGCATCATAAGGATATTCTGGAATATCAGTTCTTCTAAATCCATCAATCTTTTGAGCTACCTTAAGTTGCTTATTTACAAAAATCTCAATCTCATCTAAGAGCAAAGGCATAGGATACTTAAATTCCCTACTATCAATAATATGGACTTTATCTCTTCCCTGAAATCTAGCTATTTTAACCTCATGCTGTTGAATAAAGCTACTTGGATTTTTAGCAAAGAACAATATTCCCGCATTGCTAATTTTAAAGCCAGATGATGAATATTCTACAACTTTAGCCCTATTGGCTAAAAAATCTTTAAGCTCCTCATCAGTAGAAACATCTTCCTTAATTTCAGCTTTCTTGAGAAAATAGTTAACTTGATTAATATCTATATCATCTAAACTTAGACCTTCAACTGTTCTCTCATCAAAGGGCAGAGTATTTTGGTATACTCTATTAGAAATAAATACATCTAAACTTTTTTGAACCTTTTCTAATAAATTTTTTCTACTGAATTTATTATAAGTGACTTTATGAGCTTTTTCAATGAGCACTTTAGTTTTCTCATCAGGAGTTATATCTTCAAGAATAAACATGAAAGTGTTTAAAGAATTAGAACCATTTATAAATAAATCAAACTCATACTCTGAAGCAGAAATACCATTATCCTGAATTTTACCATATTCTTGCCCTATTAAACCAATGAAGATATCACTACTTAAAACTTCATTTGAATATATTGTGTTAGGAGATCTTCCATCAGCAGGAACATCTTCAAAAATAAATACATCAAATAATTTTGAATATGGTAAATTATTTTCAATGAATTCTTTTATAGAAACTCTCTCATTTTCAAACTCAGCTTGGTTACTACTTACAAAAATCTTAAGTTTAGACATTATACTCTCCATAATTGCTATTAATAACATTTCAAAAATCTAATATATAGATATTTCTATTTAGGTAAATAAAAATTAATATTTTAATTATCTCTCTAACTTTAAACATCCTAAAATTAACAATACATGAACCAGTCTATCATCTATTTCATAAGTATAATACCAGGATTGCAAATTCCATGACTAATATTATTTCTTATATTTCCTTTAATTGGGATGTATTTTAAAAAAATGTGTAAAAAGCTACTTATGAGATATTAAAAAAGGGTTGTGGTTAAGTACCACTTAGTTATTAAATAGACAAAGACTTTTCATACCCAATAAATATATTACACTGTTTTTTCTATCTTTTATACATTATATTCTATTAATATCATATAACAGCATTCTATTTATTTCAATTTTGTGTATTTAAAGATAGTCTAATGTCTTCTCTAGCGAATTATGATAGTAAATTTCTGAATTATCTCAACACCATTTAAATAATAGTATAAATAAAAAAATATATTATATGACTTCATTAAATTTATACTGTTATTTATTTCCAGATATTCTTACAATAGGATAAAAATAAAATTATTAAGGATGTGAGAGAATTCTTTCAAATAAACAGGAAATAAAAATTATTAATCTCTATGTTTCTGGAATAGATGAAGTTCAATCAGAATTAAATGAATTTATTAGATTAGTAGCTGAATTGAATTCCACAATAGCTTCAATGCAAGGGGTTTTATTTAAAATAATTGGAAATGAATACATTAAAAATTTAGAAATTAAAAATCTTAAAAAAGGAGTTAAAAAGAGATTTTTAGTTTCTAAAGAAGACATATTATTTTTTGAAGACGAAAATACACAATTTAAAGTCAAAGGAAAATATTTTACAAAAATCAAAGAGTTAGAATCACCTAACACAAAGCAAAAAAAAGCAAAAAAGCAAAAAAATGTCTCAAAAGATAAAAGTGCTAGAAAAACAAGCTATAAAATCCAGGACAATTGGGAAAATGTTTTTATAATAATAGCTGGAAAAAAATTAAAAAATGAAAAATACAGCTTAAGTAGAGATTATAGAGATTTTAGAAAAACTAAAGCAAAGTTTCTTATTTATTTTACTGAAAAAGAAGAATTGATGGATGAAAGTAATCAATTTTATCAAAGAAGATTAAATAAATTCAAAAAACAATTAAAAAATAGTAATTATGATTTTAAAAATTTTTATAGCAATGCTGAATTATTAACATTCGTAAAAAAAGATTTAATGGATACAATAGCTACTAGTAAAGAAAAAATTGGAAAAAACAAAGCATCTGATAAAATTAAAATAAATAAAAGCACTGTAGATTGGAACAATCAATATTCAAGTTTTTACATTCTAACAGCCATTGGGAAATATTTAATTGAAAACAAAATCACTAAAAAAGAAAAAATAGCCATTGATAATTATTTAGAAAACCATCAGGTCATTTTAAATGAATATAATAAGACATTTTTAGAGAATTCATTAATACATTCAGCAAAACATTTAATTAAAACAAAAATAATCAATCCAAGTAAAAATGACTCTAAAAGAATTGTTAAAAGCATAGAGGGAAATTATGAAAAAGAAAAAAATTTAGAAAAAGTTATATTAAAAATCGAAGAATTTCCATTAAAACATGGTTTTAGTGAAGATAGCTTATTAAAAGAAAAAATAGCAACTAATAATTTCATCAATAGACTTGAAAAGCAAAATAAAGAGCTTAATAATGAAAATTTTGAAGATGACGATGATTTTAAAAATAATGATTGTTTTGAAAATAATGAGGATTATGGAAGTTATCATGATTTTGAATTATTGAAAGAGTTTAATATAAATGATTTAAATACCATTTATCCATTATTAGAATATATTTACCAAATTAAGGATTCAAAACTAAGAGTAGTTTTAGAAGAAATAAAAAAAGAGTTAAATGATAAAATAGAGGATAAAAATGAATATATTAATAGCCATTTAATGTATTTATCAACATTTTTATTTGATTTAAATCAACAATTAAGCTATTTTCATGGCTATCTCGTTGATTTATATGGTGAAGGAATAATAGAAAATTTTTTCAACATAGAAGAAGAAGAATTTGAAAATGAAATAAGAGATTTTGAAGAAAGCATTCCTGAAGAAGATAATTTCTACAGTGAAATAGAAGAAGAAATATTCAATGAAATAGAAGAGAAAGAATCAAATATAGCAGATTTTATAATTTCAACTAACGATTTTCTTGATGACTGGAATTATTACTACAATCTTTTTAGAGATGAATTTATAAAGACATTAGAAATGAATATTAAGCTATTAATTTTAACAATAGTCTACATACAAATAAAACAAGAGGATACAGCAAAAAATAAAGAAAGTGATGATAAGGAAGAAAAAGAGATAAATAAAAATAAATATGATGTGAATAAAATTTTCATATTAATTGATTACATTGAATATCAAATACAAATATCTATAAATTATCTTCAAGATATAAAACAACTGAATAGCTCATTAGAAAATATAAAAATTAAAAAAATTAACAAACAATATGATTTAGTTAGAAAATCCAGTAATAAATGGATAACTAATTTAAATAAAGTTCAAAAATCATTAAAAATACTAAACAAATTCAAATAAGCCATTGAGATTTTAAATATTAAAAAAAGTAATTAATTAACTAATTAATTGGAATATCTGGCTTTGGAAGAGGAATATCTTCCTTATCAACAATTATTTCATAAATAACTGGAGATAAAATGGATTTAGAATGTTCAATAGCTATTTTTAAATCTTCAGAAGTTTTAACTAATTGATACTCGATTCCATATGATTTAGAAAGTAATTCAAAATTAGGATTGGACAAATCAACTTCATAATTATCCATTTCAAAAAATAAGTGTTCCCATTGCCGAATAATTCCTAATTGTTGATTATTGAGTAAAAAAATAGCTATTGGCAAATTATTTTCTGCTATTGTTGCTAATTCTTGAATATTCATCTGTATTCCTCCATCTCCAACAATAACAATTGTTTTTTTATCTTTTTGAGCAAGATTTGCACCTATTGCTGCTGGTATTGCATAACCCATTGGAGCAATTGTTCCAGAAGCTAAAAATCTTCCTGATTCATTTGGATTTGAAAGAATAGCTGCCCATGTAGTGTGAGACCCTGCATCATTAACTGTAATACTGATTTTATTTTGATTTAAAATATGATAAATAACATGTTGTGGCTTTAAAGGTGAAGTAGAATCATATATTCCAGGAACACAATTTTCAATATCTTCATCATTTAAATAAATTTCATCTAACCAATTTTCATCTATATTATTGAAAAATAGCTTATTTTTATCATTATAACTAATATTTAGATTACTATTTGAATTATTATTTAAATTAATATTTGAAATATTATTTAAATTGTTATTTATATCATTATTTGAATTATCATTTGAATTCTTTAAATCTAAAAGAGAATTAAATTTATTAAATAGCTCTTTTATGTCCCCATATATGTTAATTTTTCCTTTAAATGAATTGTTTTCATTATTTACATGAATAATCTTATGTTTGTAATCATTAAAAATATTATGAATATTAGTCAATGATAATTTGTTAACATTTAAACTACGATCTGATAATTTAGCACCCAATACAAGTATGCAATCAGAATTTTTAAAAGCATAGTTAGCTATTGAACTTCCACGAACACCAACCATTCCAAGATTTAACTTATCATCACTATTAATAACACCTTTTCCATTATAAGTATAAGCCATTGGGACGTTATTTTTATGTAAAAACTCTTTAAATTCAGTTAAATAATTTGAAAAGAATATTCCACCACCAACAATGATTAAAGGTCTTTTAGATTCTGTTAATTTATTAAATACCTCTTCAAATCTAGAATAATCATAATTAGGAGAGTATGTTACTACTTTATTTAATACATCTCCAAGATTTTCATCTAAAAAAACATCTTTAGGAACATTAAAATGAATTGGACCTGTTGGTCCATTGAGTAGTCTTTCAATGGCTTCTTTAAAATCAACAATGGCTTTTTTTCCATTATGAGGATTAAATGATTTTACAACTGTAGGTTTAAAAAGAGAGTTTAAATCAAAGTCTTGAAATGTTCCAAGACCTTTAACATCTTGAGAAACATCGGAAGTTATAACTAATAAGGGAATGCTGTCCCTGTAAGCTGTTGCAACTCCTTGAATCAAGTTAATAGCTCCAGGACCAGCTGTTGAAACACAAACTCCAAATTTTCCTGACGAGCGAGAATAACCATCTGCAGCTATTCCAGCACCTTGTTCATTTCTACAAAGAATATGTTTTATTTTAGATTTACTTAAACCATAGTAAAATGGGAGAATTTGCTCCCCAGGATGTCCAAATACATATTTTACTCCATTTTCCTCTAAAATTTTAACTAATGCTTCTGCTGTATTCATATTATCTTTAAAATTTAAAAATTATTATTTAGCATTATTTGTTATTATTTAATATTATTTCTTATTATCCATTATTATTTCTTATTATCTATTATTATCTATTATTATTTGTTATTATTTGTTATTATCTATTATTATTTGTTATTGTTCATTATTCATATTAGTATGAGTATTAATTAGACTAAATTATTAAATAAAATCTATAAATATTATAAAACAATTAAATGATTATTTAAAAAAAGAATAAATATCGTAAGATATTGCCCGTATACTAACTCTCATGGATCATTGGTAGTTTACCCTTTCCTCCCCGAGCAACCCTCGAAACAGGCAGCCTATCTAATGCTGGGTTTCTCCTAATCATCAACAGCTCAGCTTTCCTCATAGAAGGACCATAGGCATCAGTCATTAAAAATGATATGACAATAAAATATATGTCATAAATAGTATTTAATTTTATGCCTATCAAAACACAAAATAAGAATAGTAATGCTGTAAATTTACTGGATATCTCATTCTCTGAAAATCTTCACAAAACTCAATAAGCATTTCAACATAGCGGAATATATATTGAAGATCCTAATGTCTAGAAAATTTTAAAATACTTACAATACCAATAATTTTCACATCATTATATACTGATGTCTATTTCATTGTCTTTGGAATATGATAACCAATTTCCGTTTTCGATTATTTCTTCTTGTGCAAGTTCTAAGAATACTTCTTTTTTCTGATTGTTTTCATCCTCGAATTTTTCAATAGCTTGAGAGTACAAATTAATCATGTTTTTATGATCAGAGATTTTTCGTGATAACGGTAGTTTTCCATAATAATTAGAGAGAAATAGTGTAATAGCTGATGCTAAAACAAATGCCATTTTAAACACATCTCTTAATAGGAACTCTTGGTTATTTTGCATTAGTAATATCTTACTTAGAATACCTAATGGAATTTCTACTTGTACAAATGAACTATTAGCAAATTCTAATATTAACATTATTAATCCTAAAATCAATGATAAAGTTAACATCAGACGAGTAAAAATAGTATTTATTTTCTCTTGGACTTTGTCTTCTTTAATTTTCTTAGTATGATGGTTTAGTTGATCTTCAATCCATTGAGATTTTATATACTCGATGTCAATGTTTTCTTTTTCATCTTCACCAATTAAAGTTACTTCGATTGCTTTATGTATCCATAGAACTTCATTTCTTTGTACCCATGTTAAACTTTCATAAATATTGTTTGGGATTTCTAAAAGATTTAGAAAAAATTCTACTCTTAAACATTCTGCTAAAACACGATATTCTAAAAATTTTCTATGATACTCTTTTTTATTTATAACATAGAGATATATGGCAGCACCTATAAAAATAAAAGTGTACATTATCATTCCTAAATTTAATTTTGCTTCATCATAAATCATAAACGAAAAAACAATAAGAAAAGCAACTCCAGAAAAAAATTTTAAGTTAAAAATATATTTATCTTTATAACTTCCTGATAATTTACCTGCGTGACCATGAAGAGAGTCTATTAATTTAGCTTTTTTAGTTGAAACCTCTTTATCAGATAATAAGGGCGATGATTTTTCAGGATTTTTTACTACATCTTTGTTAAACTCATCAGTTTTATCTATTATCTCATCTAAACAGTCTTGATCCGGATGTTTAAACACTTTAAAAGGGTCTCCTATATCAGGGCTTTTCTCTCTAGGAGTTCTAATTTCTATAACTTGATCTTGACTTGTTTTAAAATATGGCATATTAACATCATTATAGCTATGATTTAATTTAAAATCTATTGCTTCTGCTGTTCCACACCCCCCTTGAGTTGGATCGCTTCCATCATGAAGTGCTAAAAGAATATGGCTATGTTTTGCAATGTAAATTCCAGCTTGACGATATCCAAAGTGTCGTGTTTTCCTGTAAACTTCATCATCATTTAACTTACATTTAAGGGAATCCAACTCATTTCTTGATTCTGTATCTGGAACTACAAAATACTCTCTTACATTATCAATATATTTCTCAAATTCTTCAAGTGCATCTCCTTTAAAATCCCTCTTAAAATCTTCAAGATCTCTGGGTAAAGGAGCCACAACATCTATATCTAACTCTAAAGCTATCTTTGCACATAATTGATCAGCACCTTCAGCAAGACTACTTAACAATAAAAAAGGAGAATTTGGATATTTTTCCATTAAATTAGAAATTTCACTATTTACTATACTCTCTAATTTAGAAATATCTTGGATTCTCAAATCACGATGCCCACTCACACCAATTACTATTGGGATTCTATCCATATTTTAACCTCTAAGTAATTTTCTCATTTAACTCTCAAAAAGATTTAAAACTAATAATGCTTTATATTATTTAACATCTCAATATTCACTCATGTCTATCCGTTTTATTATAATTATTTTTTAAATTTTTCGATTAAAGACAATCCCCATTTTGCCATTTCAGTGGCTTTTTCCTGAGAATCACTTTCCGAAAAACATCTAAAAATCGGTTCTGTTCCTGATGGACGAATTATTACCCATCCATTATCTTTAAATATTTTTATTCCATCTGTAGTATCAAGTTTATATTCTAAAGTAGCTAGTTCCTTAGTTATGCTTTCCATAATTTCTTGTTTTTTCTCATCGGCACATTCACATTTCATTTTTTCTGAATAATAGACTGGAAGTTCATCCACTAATGAGGATAATGTTTTTTTCTCTTTAGCCATTATTTCTAATATTTTAGCCACAGTTAATGCTGCGTCTCTTCCATAAACGAAATCTGGAAAAATAAGACCTCCATTTTCTTCTCCACCGAAAAGCCCATTTTTTTCTTTTAACTCTCTTGCAACTAAAAGATCACCTACAGCAGTAGCTATTACTTCTCCATTAAATTCATCTGCAATGTCATAAATAGCTGTTGATGTTGCAACTGTAGTTACAATTAACCCTCCATTATTTTCTTTTAACATTTGTTTTTCAACCAAAGTAAATGTTTTATCTCCTAAAACATAACTTCCTTTTTCATCAATACATATCGTTCTATCTGCATCTCCATCATGAGCTATTCCAATATCCACATTTAGACTTTTAACAGCATTTATTAAATTTTGGAGATTTTCTTCATTAGGTTCTGGGTTTCGACCAGGGAAAAATCCATCAGCATGACAATTTAATGTTATTACATCACACCCAAGTTTTTGTAAAAGATATGGGGCAGTAAAACACCCTGCACCTGATCCACAATCAAGGACAACCTTTAGTTTTGCATTTTTAATTGCTTCTCTATCAACTTTTTCTAATACTTTATCAATGTATTCATCAATTATTCTATCATTGTGGTAGAGATTTCCAATAGCTTTCCAAGAGGCACGTTTTGGATTTTTATCAAAATAGTATTTTTCAATAGCTATTTCATCTTCATATTTAAGACCTATTCCATCTTTATCTACAAATTTAATTCCATTATAAATAGGAGGGTTATGTGAAGCTGTTACTATTATTCCTCCATCATAGTAATTTTTAACTGCATATTGGATTGCAGGGGTTGGAAGAATCCCCAAATCTACAACATCACAGCCTGAAGATAAAAGCCCTGAAATAATAGCATATTTTATCATAGGAGTTGTTGTTCTAGTATCTCCACCAATAGCTATTTTCCCTTGAAATATTGTTCCATAACTTGCAGCTAACATTGAAGCAAATTCAGGAGTTAAAACATCATTAGCTATTCTTCTTACACCAAATGTTCCAAATAATCTCTTGCCAGTAATCATAATTTTCCTCCATTAACATATAAAATTGAAAATATTAAACAATACAGTCCCCATTATCATTAATATTATTATTTTGATATCCTAATTAATTATCCCAACTTTAAATCAAAATATTGAATGGTTGTGTAACAATTCGAAAATCTAATTTTTCAAATTTAATTAATTAATCTAAAATTAGATTTATAAAATTATAATGAATTTTATTATAAAAATAAACATAAAAATTTAATAAAATTCCATTTTAACTAATATTAGTGCTTATTTTCTAAAAATAATTATTTTTAAAATATTTAATTTTTATTGTTCTTTAAAATATTTTAATTCAAATTTAACTAATTAACATTACTTATTTACTAATTATAATTATTTTTAAATATTTATTTTTTTTATAAAAATGAGGGTCGGACAAAAATAGCTTTTTTCAAAAAAAGTTTCTTCTTTTGCTAAACAAAGGATTTTTCTAAGGTTTTGACAAACTGATATAGAATTTTGTCCAACTCTCAAAATAAGTATTAAAAATTTACATACATTTTAGCAGAGCTTAATTAAATTATCTTATTTTTACAAAAAATAATAATTGCACAGCATTTTGATATAAATTTTCTAATTTTTGTGGACTTATAAAACAATAAAAAATATGTATTTTTTTAGTAATAATATTATATTTTGTCGATTATTGCTGTGATAAAAAATAAATTTTTGAGATTGTTTAAATTTATGATGAATATTTATATTAATTATTAATAAAAATTAGTCACAATTAAAATTAGATATTAATAAAATGTAATTTACTTAACTGTACCAAAAATCCATGGATTATAATCATTTGGAACAATAATCTTGTTTTTTTCATTGCCTTTTATTGTAGCATTTGCATCACACCAATCCCATGATTTAATTTTTCTTTGATCAGATATCTCTGATTCATCATTGTTATTATCTAGGGATACTTTCACAATGCCTTGAACACACTTAGTTTTTCCCTTACTAAGTTTAATAAACTCGCTATTAATCTTAGATAGCATTTGTTCGGATTGTAAATTTTTTTCATCATTTCCCCCAGTTAGAATTTCAGCCAATGCACAAGTGGCTGGTCCACTAACACCATTCAGTATAACAATAAAATTTTTTTGGGATTCTGGAAAAGGATTTTGCATCAACAAGAAATGAGCAAGTAAATTCCATTCTACATTGTCATTTTGTTGTTGATAACCATAAGGTAATTGTACAATATTTCCGTTACCAATGCGGAATCCCCTACAATTTTCATTAAATTCATCAAAATAAGGCTTTTTTGAAAAGTACCTAGGTTTAGATTTATTAGGCATGTCTTTAATTGCAATTATGGTATTTAAGTGATCTGTTTTATTCATATCATCACTAGAGTTAAAAATAATATTATTAATTTCAGCCTCTTTTTCTGATTCACTTATAGTTTTATCTGTCGAATATGCATATGCCAACAAAATCTCAGTCAATGCATTCACATCAGCTGAAGCAACAAGGATACAATCCTTTTTTGCTAAAAGTTCTTTTACATATGTATGATATGATTTAATAACATCTTCACTATAATCTAGATCAGAATGTTTCTCCTTATTTGTCACTCTAGAACTACTAGATATAAAACGTTTACGACCAGGATCATAAACAGGAGGCTTCAACTCTGGTATCACTGTAGAATCACTAGATGCAAGATACCTAACTAACTCAGAAACAGTCCGTTGATCCCAATCACCCACCATTTCACGCCCTAAATCTTCATTTTGAATCGCACCTGTAAAAATATGGATTTTGCCAGAGTGTGCTAACCTATTCCAAAAACGATTTTTTTCAATATAAGGCAAATCCCTCATCATCAATTCGGAAAACCCATCTGAAAGTAAATCAGGTAACTCAATAGGCTTAATATCGCCATAATCAATATACCACAGTGCTCTGATATCAAAAGCCAAAATATGAGGTTGAGATATGTCGTCCTTATCCAAATTCTTATTTTTAGAATCAATGAATGGCAAAATAAGTTCTCGTCGTTGACTATTTTTAAATAACTCCCTATTAATAGTTCTATATATAGGAATAGCATTTATGCCTCTTGCATGACAATATCCTAGCCATAAATAGGACATGGGGGACTCTCCTGCTAGATCAATAACACAACAAAAAGCCTTATCCACTTCTTTACATATATCATTGAAATTATAAGAAGTATTCTCTAAATTAATCGTATATTCTGATTCATATTTTGCATTTTTAGATTTATTTTCATTTACCACAATATTTAGTGTCTTTGGGTTAAGCTCTGATTTTTCACCATTATTCTTATCAGAGTCTATAGTTATTACATTCTGTTCTTTCAAGATATTCCTAATTTTTTCATCATTTTGTGCTACATCATGTATTGCAATGTTGATGCTTCCTTCCACAATGTTATGAAAAGGAAGTTCAATATCATCATTCGCTGATATTTCATCTAAGGAACTATTGTTTGAGTTTTCTGGGGCAATATCCTTACTCATAATTGAAAGAGACACTAAAGAAAATCCTTCAGACGAATCTTCAATGTCCTTTGTAATAATATGTCTAATGTGTATTTCTTCCCTCATAGCACCTGTCCCTGGATATTTCAATACTTTTTTATTGGAATCAATGTAATCTATAAGTTGATCTACATATTTTTCATAGTAGTCAAGCTGATCTTTACAAGCAATCATAATAATATCTTTTCCTAGACCGAGTGCTAATCCTAATTCATACATTACATTTGGGTTTGGTAAAGAAACATCTACTATTACATAATCTGATTCCTGAATTGGGCGACATATCTTTTCACATGTTATCGCACCAATCCTAGTCATATCATTTGCATCCTTAATATTAATCTTATAATCAATAGAGAATTTCTATAAACTCCAATATAAATATTTTTATTTGCTATTTGTATTTTTTTTGTGAATTTATTTTTTTTTTGTGTTCTTTAAATTGATATAGAAAGGTTTATATAGGATAATATATATATTTAATACCATGTATGACTTGAATAATTATTTTATAAATAAACAGTATGCGAAAGTTGAAGAGTTAGGTGATCGTTTG
>NZ_LWMV01000191.1 GCF_001639295.1 Methanobrevibacter curvatus
ATTAAATAAATTAATCATAAAATAAATTAATAATTATATTTTATAGATAATAATATTATAGTTTTATAGATAATAATTATTTTTTATAAATAATAAGTGTATTTAAGATAGTAATTGTTTTTCAATTAGAAATTATATTAATCTTAGTTTTATTTTAAAAATTCAAGTGTTAAAATGTATAAAAAAATATTGTTTACTACCGATGGATCAAGTTATGCCGAAAAAGCAGCAGAGCATGCAAAATTTTTAGCAAAATCTAGTGGGGCAGAATTAATTGCTTTAAGTGTAATTGAAATCAACTTTTATATCGGAATCCCTGAAGATGATTCTGTTAAAAATTTAAAGAATATTTTAAGGAAAAAAGCTGAAGCTGTCCTAGAGGATTTTGAAAAATCTGTTAACAGTGATGGAAATGAAGTTAAAGTAACAAAAATCATTTCTGAAGGTTCTCCTGCAGCTAATATTTTAGATACAATAGTTACTGAGGAAATTGATGTTGCAGTTATTGGAAGCTCTGGCAAAACGGGATTATCAAGATTCATTATAGGGAGTGTTGCTGAAAAAGTAATTAAATCTGCATCTTGTTCAGTTTTAGTTGTCCATTAATAATATTCTTTAATTCATGTTTTTAAGTTTTTTATTCCATAATTTATTCCATAATTTATTCCATAATTTATTTTATTAGTTTATTTTATAATTTTACAAGTTGTTTAGATTGTATTATATTCATATTGATTTATTTACTTTACTGGTGTAAAAATGATAATAAAAGATATAATGACTGAAAAAATAGCTTATGTTTCAGTCCCTGGAAATCGTGATAAAGCTTTGGAGCTTATGATTAGTGAAAATGTTTCAGGATTGCCTGTTGTTAAAGAAGGTACCAAAACATTAATAGGAATTGTAACAAGATCAGATTTAATTCAAAATCCTGATGAAGAACAATTAGCACTTATAATGTCAAGAGATTTAGTTACAACTACTTTAAATGAAGATATTAAAGATGTTGCTAAAAAAATGTTAAAAGCAAATGTTAGAAGAGTTCCTGTTTTAGAAAATGATGAATTAATTGGAATTGTAACAGCTTCAGATTTTGTTTCAGAAGCTATTGCTGATATGGAGATTAAAGAACCTGTTGAAAGTTATATGATTAGAACTATCCCAACAACTTGGGAAAAAACTCCTTTAAATGTAGCATTTGAAATAATGAAATTTTTTAACTTAAAATGTGTTGTTTCATTAAATGATCAAGGTCAACTAAGTGGAATAATAACAGAAACCGATTTTATTAAAGAAAGTGAGGTTATTTCAGAAACAAGTGTCCATAGCTCTACTGTAGGAACTGAAGGAGATAAATGGTCTTGGGACAGTACTTCTGTTTTATATGTGGAAAAAAACCACCTTAAATTTTTTGACAAGCAAGTTCTTGATGTTGCTACTCAGAACATTTCTACAGCAAATAGTAAAACTTCTGTAACTGATTGTGCTAAAAGGATGAGAGACAATAAAATTGAACAAATTCCTGTTACTGGTGTAGAAGGAGAGTTAATAGGTATTATTCGTGCAAATGACTTAATTAAAGCTCTTATTAATGAAAAGTAACTAATTTATCTTATTTTATTAGTTTTTTATTTATTTTTAATTATTTACTTTTTTTAACTAGCTTTTTTAACTAATTTTTTTAAGTAGTTTTTTTTTCATTGTTTTTCTTTTTCCTTTATATTATTTTAAATAATTTTTTTTAATTGTTTATTTTTTTTATTATTTAATCTTTTTATTATTTATTTTTTTAATTTTTAAGTGTTTATTCATTTTTTTTATTAAAAAAATATTTTTTTAATTTTTCCAACTATAATTAGTTTAATACAACGATAAAATGAGTTTAAAAAATAAAAATACTGGACGGAAGTTTCAAAGAGGACATGAAATAATTATAAATTGGCCAAATGACAAAGATGTTTATGCAGATAATGGAGAAATAGCTGATATAAAACGTCCATGTGTTCGTTGTGGAGAAATGCCATCTCCTGAAGGGTATGATAATTGTATTGGTTATGTTGAATGTGCTCAGTATGTTTGTTGTGGTCATGGAAAAGAAGCCGGTGTCATAATGCTTAAAAATGGAAGAAATCTTATTTTAATAGATGACGAAAAAGATAAAAGAGTTAAAAAAATTCATGTAGAATATGATGAATAAATATATATATTCTGTATTTTTTGTTATTTTAGGCTATTTTAAACTAATTTAAGCTATATTAAACTAATTTAAGCTATTTTAAGCTATTTTATTTTAAGTAATTTAATTATTTTAAAACTACTTAAGCTATTTTAAGCTAATTTTAATCTATTGGCATTGCAGTTAATTTGTTTTATTTGCTTATTTGTTTTATTTTTTTAAAAGTTTTTTGATAAAATGAAGGAATTAAATAGAAACCATATAATTATTTTTATAGTTTTATTGCTAATAATATCTTCTACCGTGTTACTTTTTGCCCTTTATAATAAAGATCATATTAGGAATGCTGTTTGGATCAATGGAAGAAACATGGAAAGTGTAGACTTTAATCAACTTTCTAAAAATGGAGTGCAAAATATATTTCTAAATTCAAATGCAGTTGATTTGTATGGAGAGAAAAAAGTTGCTAAATGGGTAAAAGAAGCTAATGAACATGGAATAAAAGTTCATATTTGGGTTAAATGCTTTTACAATAGAAAGTGGATAAATCCTATAGATAGCAAAACTAAAGATTTTAATTATCCTTTTTTTAAGAAAAAAGTCGCTGAAATTGAGTGGTATACACACATTCCAGGAATATCTGGAATACATTTAGATTATGTTCGCTATCCTGGTGATGCATATAAATATGGGTACTCTGATGATATTACTCCATCTAAAGCAATTACAAAATTTGTTGAAATGGCTAGTAAACCTGTTAAAGATAAAGATTTAACTCTCTCAATTGCAGTAATGCCTGAAAAAGAAGATAAAAGAAATTATGGTCAAGACATTAAAGCAATTTCATATTATGTTGATGTTATAGTTCCTATGATTTATATGGGTAACTATAAGGCTGGTCCTAAATGGGTCAATGAGACAACTGATTATTTTAAATCTAATGCTGGCTTTGCTAATCTATGTATAGGTATACAGACATATGAGAGTGATTCAAATCTCACTCCAATTCCAAAAGATAAATTAAGACAAATTTGTCAAGGAGCATTGGATAGTGGGGCAGATGGCGTTGCATTGTTTAGTTATGGATTAATTGACTGGTTTAATTTAAAAACATTGATTTGATTTAATGATTAATTTTTTTGTTATATGATTTTTTTATTTTGTTTTTTGGATATCTTTTAAATTTATTTAGAATTTTTTGAAATTTCAAAGGGATATTGGTTTCATGATTAAATCGAAAAATGCTTACTTGAAAAAGTTAACTGATAAAGTTAAGATGAAATCGATTAAAGTAGGGAAGAATTTAGATGGCAGTACACCACCTTCAGTTTTTATTGGGAGATGGAGTTATCCTAAGGTTTATGCGGGTCCAATGATGGTAGGGGAGCATGGGGATACAACTATTATGGATTCTCCTGAAAAATGGATTAATGAAAATAAAACACAGGAAGAAATCATTGATTACAGATTAAACCTTGTTAGAGGAAAACAATTAATATCTATAAATGATTTAGAAAATCCTTTTGTTGAAAAACTTCAAGAAATTTCACTTTCTTCTAAATCTATTGATAGTGAAGCTAAATTTGGAAAAATTCCACGAGGAATGCAGTTAAGTGAGGATAGCACCCCTCACGGTCCAAGTGCAGTTATTGAAAAGTTTGAAATAGACAATGTTCGTTGGGACAAACAATTAGAAAAGTCTTTTTATGACACTGACTTATTATCAAATGATGCTATAATGAACTTTCATGAAAAAAAGATTCCTTTCTCATCTATGCAAAAGGCTTTCTCTGTTGGAGCATTTGGATTAAAAAAAAACCGGAAGTTGGTTCCAACCCGATGGTCAATTACAGCTTGCGACAGCACAATAGCTAATAATCTCTTAAAAGAAGTTAGATACTACAATACTTTAGATACATATAGAATTTTTGAATTTAGTAGTTTAAAAAATTACTATGGTATAATTTTACTTCCAGGGCAGTGGCAGTATGAATGGATGGAAGCATTTATCCAAATTTTAGGCAAAGAAGAAATGATATTTTCAGATTATGAAACAAATACAGATAAAAAAGAGTATTCTTCAGTTGGGGGATGTTACTACACTTGTAAAATGGCTGTTTTAGATTATTTGGCTAAAAATCAACTTCAATCAGGAGTAATTGTTTTAAGGGAAGCATATGAAGGTTATGTTCCATTAGGGGTTTTTAATGTTAGAGAGAATATTCGTCATGCAATGAATAGCAAATATAAAGAGTTTGAAACATTAAAAGATTCTTTAAATTATCTTTCATCAAAACTTAAAATTCCTTTAAATAAGTATACAAAACAAAGTGATTTACTTAAAGAACTTCTTCAATACAAACAAACAACTTTAGATTCATATTTTAAAAAAGATAAAAAATATCAAGTTTAATTTATATTTTTAGAGATTTTAACTTGAATTTTATTTTTATTATTGATTTTTTGTATTATTTAAAATTTACTTATTATTTTATTATTTGCTTATTATTTTATTATTATTTTATTTTTTTGGTGATATGATGGATTTGTTCTATAAAAAACGTTCTAATGAATCTAAATTAGATCTTTTAGAAGTTATTGAATATGATGGGTTTAACTTTAATGAAAAAGAATATTTTAAATCAGCAGAAGATCATATTAGTTCTTTGACTGGACATAATCATGCTAAGTTGACTAACAGTGGAAATTCTGCAATTTTAATAGCTATGAACAATTTAAGTGGACCTATTTTTATCCCTGATCAGGGTGCATGGCATGGATTTAAACAAATAGCTAAATTTTTAAAAAAAGAAATAGTTTCTATTAAAACCAATCAAGGATTAATAAATTTAGATGATTTAGAGGATTCTTTCCATAAATATTCCTCAATTGTAAGTTATAGCTCTGGTTTTTTTTTAACAAGCTTTGCTGGATATACTGCCGAGCAGGATATTAAAGAAATAGCTAAAATTTGTGATGAAAATGAAGTAACATTGGTTGAAGATGTTTCTGGAGGTATAGGAGATGATAAAAAACATTTAGCCAATGGAAGATATTCTGATATTATTGTTTGCTCTTCGGGTTCTCCAAAAATTGTAAATTTTGGCTATGGTGGCTTTATTTCATCTAATGATGAAAATATTTTTTCTAATTCTAAACTTTTACTCAATACATTTAAAGTTTCTCCTATTATTGCAAGGGGAATAGACACAGAGCTAAACAATGCAAAAAAAAATTTCACTAAGGCAGTTACTGCAACTAGATACCTTAAAAAGTCTTTTAGCAATGTTATTCATCATGATAAAAGAGGAATAAATTTAATAGTTTCTAATGATAATCCAAATTATTTATTTAAGATTTTAAACGAAGATTTAAAGACTGTTGAAGGAAAATCTATTTTAACTAAATGCCCAAATTATAATCGTATTAAAGAAAAAGCTTTAGCTATTGAAATAAAAAATTTGGATGCTAACTCTCTGAACAAAGAAAATCTTGATGAAATAATTAATATTTGTGAAAATGTCTTTTAATTTGAGCTTACTTTTTTTTAAGTATATACTTATTTCCTCCCTTTTCATAGTTTATATTCATAACTAAATTTTCTTAAAACTAACTATGACTTGGCTGACAAACTAAACGACAAACTAAACCTTTCAAAAAATCATAAAAAAATCTTAAACAAAACTAAATACTAAAACTAAAAATATTATTTATTAAAAGAGGTTTAAAGCAATGAATTATTATAAAAAATAAAGTATAAAATAAGATACTTAACATATCAATTAATGAAATAAAAAAATAAAAAATTAATATTTTTTTTAAAAAATAAAAAAATTTTATCGTATCTTCTAGAAAAGTTTTAGTTTATTTTAACTTATAAATGGGATAAAATAAAAGATAATAAAAATCCTAATGCCATAAATAGTCCTGTAAATTCATGTGTTATTTTATAGCTTTCAGGAAGTAAAACATCGGCAATCATGGAAATTAATGCTCCAGCAGCCATTGCTAAGGCAAACGAGAGTATATGGTGATCTGTTTGGGAGAATATTATGTATCCTAACATTGCAGATATGCCTGTAATTATAGTGACAAATATCCAAACACTAAAAATAGATTTTTTTCTCCATCCACTTAGCTTCATGTTTTTTGTGCTTAATATTCCTTCAAAAGTATTTGAGATAAAAACCGCTGCTACCATGGCTAAACTTATTGGTCCACCTATAATCAATACTAAACCAATAGCTACTGATTCAGGAATACCATCTAATAATGCACCAGAAACAGTAACCATACTTTCTATTTGGTATTTATTAAAAGGTTTTTGGTATTTATGTATAAAAAATCCTTTAATTTTATTTTTAAACTTTTTTAAGCTTGAATTTTTCTTTTTATTATAATAAGCATTTTCATCATTATGATTATTTTTATAGTCAAAAGAATAATATTCAGAGTTTTTTAGTGGATTTTTGAAGTATTTTTTATTTAAATGATTTAAAGTATAATCCATAACTGTAAATGCTAGAACACCAATGATAAAACCAGTTATTGTTGGATAAAACCCTCCATATGAATATGATTCAAATATTAATTCAAAACATACTGCTGATGATAAAATACCCGCACTAACAGCTGTGATTGCAGCTACTATTTTTTCGGATATATTAAAATGATAGCCAATAATGGCACCTAAAATAAGTGCTATACTTCCCAGTACTCCCCAAAATCCTACAGTAATAAATGTTGGTATCATCATATCTTAAGTTTGCTGTTTATTTTTTTTATTGTTCTACAATTAATTGTGATGTTTTATCAATTAAAATATCTGTAATATTGTAGATTTTTAATTCTTCATTTGAAATATTATATATTTTTTTTAATTTATCATTATTTGGGTTTAGAACATCATCTTCTCTTTTAAATAGTTTTGATAATTCTTCAAGGTAGTAATCAGGACAACTAATTAAAACAGCAGCTATTTCCATATTTCCTTTCTTAAGTCCAAGTATTTCAAATGCTTTTGAAATTTGTCTCTGTGCTGATGCTCTTGTTAGGATTTCAATTCCTAAATTATTGGCTAAATTATTTTTTCGTTCAAAGGCATTTAAAGCATGGATTACGGCATGTTTTAGGTGAATTTTTCCAGATATTGCTTCTGCATTCATTAATTGAATAATACAGCCATCACAACAGCTATTTTTAATATTTTCGATGTCTTTAAGAGTTTCATTAATATCTTCTATTTCTCCTCTAAATCCTGCAATATCTACATTTGATAGTATATTTTCACCTTTGTTTTATAGTATTTTTTTTTAATTTTTCCATTTCTATTGGTTTTCTAGTAGCCTGTTTACTCCACTAAGGTATGCTTCTACACTTGCATTAATAATGTCTGGCTGAGTTCCTCTTGCAGATATTATTTTATCTTTAGATTTTAATTTCAAAATAACATCAATTAATGCATCTGTTCCTCCAGTAATCGCATCTACATGATATTCTTCTAATTTAACATCAGCAAAATCTTTTATTCCTTTTTTTACAGCATTGATTGCCGCATCAACAGGTCCAACACCAATTCCTGCTTCTAATATATCTTTGTCATCTATTTTAAGTTTTATTGAAGCTGTTGGAATTACTTTGTTTCCAGATACAATTGAAAGTTCTTCAAGTTTAATTCTTGTTTCAGTTTGTATATCTAAAATTTCCTCGGCTATTACCTCTAAATCAACATCACTAAGACATTTTCCTAAATCTCCAAGATATTTGATTTTTTTAAAGATTTCAACAAATTGATCATCGTTATAATTTAATTTTAAATCATCTAAACGCTTTTTCAATCCTTTTGAGCCAATATGCTTCCCTAAAACAAATTTTCTTTTCCTTCCTAATATTTCTGGAGTGATTGATTCATAAGTGGAAGCATTTTTTATTATGCCATCAGTATGAATTCCAGATTCATGTGCAAATGCATTTTCACCAACAATTGCTTTATTAGGTTGTAAATAAACACCAGTTAATCTTGCAACTAATTTGGAGCTTTCATAAAGCTTATCTATTTTAACATCTGTTTCATAATCAGTATACAAGCTATTTAATGAAAGAATTACCTCTTCAATAGCTGCATTTCCTGCCCTTTCACCAATTCCATTAATTGTTCCATGAAATTGTTTTGCACCAGCTCTAATTGCAGATAATGTATTTGAAACAGCCAATCCAAAGTCGTTATGGCAATGAACACTTAGAGGAACAGGTAGATCTTTCAGTTGACTGTAAAACTCATAAGATTTCTCTGGAGTCAAAATCCCAACTGTATCACATGCACAGATTCTTTGTGCTCCAACAGCTATTGTTTCTGTGAAAACTTTTTTTAAAAAGTCAATATCACTTCTTGTTCCATCTTCAGCAGATACTTCAACGATTAATCCATGATCAAGAGCATACTCTGTTGATTCAACAGCTTGAGATAGCAATTTTTCCCTTGTTGTGTTTAATTTTTCTTTAATATGTAAATCAGATGTTGGAACTACAAGGTGAACAGAACCTACATCACACTCAAGTGCCATATCAATATCTACTTTAACACTACGAGCAAAACTACAAATTTCAGCATTTAAACCTTCTTTACTTATTGCTTTTATAGATTCTCTCTCTCCTGCAGATGTAATAGCTGAACCTGCTTCAATAATATTCACACCAATTTCATCTAATTTACTAGCTATTCTAAGTTTTTCTGATTTGGTAAGTGAAACTCCAGGGGTTTGTTCTCCATCCCTTAATGTGGTATCTAAAACATTTATTTTCATCTAATACTCCATTTTTTTTTTAATTAAGCCATTATGCCACTATTTTAATTATTTTTAGAATTATCAAAAATTAATTTATTCAATGATAAGTAATGATATAGCTTTAACTTTTTAATATGATAAATAAATACATGCTTTTTTAATATATGTTATTATATATATCCATATATATTATTTTTGTATTAGCTTTTTTTTACCTTCGATTTTATTTTTTTTAAATATATCCAAAAACTTATATATGTTAAGACACTATATAATTTTGCAGAATTGTTAGGTAACCACCATACCACCCGCCTAACTTTTCTGCATTTTTTTTAATATTTTTAATACTCCTAACATTTTTAATATTTTTGTACTAGTTTTTCATTTTTTTTAATTATTTTATTACATTTTTCAATTATTTTATTACATTTTTTAATTATTTTATCACTACTTTTCAATTATTTTTTTATTTTTTGTAATTATCCAAATTAAAATAGTTATATTTATATAGTTTATTTAAAAAAATTTTATTGTTAAATAAATTTTTATTCTTAAAAATATTATTATTAATTTATTTATCACTTTATTTATTAACTTTATAATCAATTTATTAGCTTTTTAATGTTTAATTAATAAATTTAATTTAAATATAACAAACTATAAATCTAATTTAAATACAATAAATAATAAATCTAATTAAATATAACTTTAATTAAAATATTTCGCATGCTTTTAATTGAAAGTATTGTGGTTTATTGATATAGATGTTTATGGCTATGATATGGAGATATTAGTTCATATATATGGTGATTTTTATGAGTGAAATAGAAGAGCTTACAGAAAAAAAATATAAATCAAGAATCCGAAAGTTTAAAAAAGCTATTAAAAATGATGAAGAGAAAAGCAAATTTTTTATAGAATTAGCTGCTAGTGTTGAAATATTTTTACCAACTAAAAACCCTGAAGAAGAAGCCGATGGTATTAATTTTATTACTACCCCTGATGGAAAAGTCACTTTTGCAGAATATTATTATGAAAAAGAAGGGGAAGCACATCAAATAGAAATTACAGGTAAAGATTTAGACCTATTATTAGAGTTATTTGATGGTTTCAAACTACAGCTAGATGATGTATTAGAATAAATTTTTAGATTTAATTTGTTAATTTTTTTTATTTTAATATATTTTATATTTTTATTAGAATCTTTTTTTAATTTTTTTTAATATTATATTTTTTTTAATATTCTATCTTTTTTTAATTTTTTACCCTTTACTAAATTATGATTCTTTTTATTTTATATGATGTTTACATGTTTTTATTACTATAATCCGATAAAATGTTAATTAATAATCCACAAGATGAGCTTAAAAAGAGAACGAATAGCTTAAAAATTATTAAATCTATTTTTGAGAAATATGGTCGTGAAGGTTTAATAGATTTAACTGGATTATCTGGTGGTTTTAAGGTAAGTTTAGATGAAATTAGTCTTTTAGAAACTTATCTTGGTCCAGCTATTTTTGAAGAAAAATTAGAAATTTTGGCTAAATTACATCTTGGCGGAGAAAAAGTATTGGCTTTTAATAGAACAAGCTCAGGTATTTTAGCTACAGTAATGGCCTTATTTAATAATACTAATAACAATATTAATAGTAATACTAATAATAATATTAATAGTAATGCTAATAATAATATTAATAGTAATGCTAACAGCAATATTAATAGCAATATTAGTAGTAATGCTAACAGCAGTATTAATAGTAACATTAATAGAGATGTTAGCAATAATTCTATTGAGGAAAATAAATGGCTTGTTCATTATTCTGCTGAAAAACCAGGTCATCCAGCTATTGAAAGAAGTGTAAATCTTTGTGGTGGAAAATATATTGAATTTGATGATTTAGATGAATTTCATATTCCTAAAAATACTCTTCTTTTAGTCATTACTGGTTCAACAATGGATCACAAGATTATAGATGAAAAAATCTTTAAAAAATTAATTGAAATGGCACATGAGGAATCTATACCTGTTTTCGTTGATGATGCTTCCGGTGCGAGAATTAGAACTGCTATTTATAATCAAAAAGCTGCAATTGAACTTGGTGCCGATTTGGTTATTACAAGCACTGATAAATTGATGTCTGGACCTCGTGGAGGATTAATGAGTGGAAAAAAAGATTTAATAAATAAAATTAAGGTTAAATCAAACCAATTTGGTCTTGAAGCACAATCTTCAGCCATTCTGGCAATGATAAATGGCTTAAAGTCTTTTGACTCAAGTAAACTATTAGAATCTTTTGAAAAAAGGAATGACTTTTTGGATATTCTAAGAGCTAATTATCCCTTTTTTAAAGAAACTCCTACTGGTGTTTTAATCGATGAAACTCTTTTAAAATCTTTCTTATCTGATAATAATAATACTAATAACAGTAATAATAATAATAATAATAATAATAATAATAATTCATATAATTACTTTAATTTAAATGATTTTTCATTATCTGATTTGTCTTTTATTTTGTCTTTTATTTTACTTAAATCAGAAGGAATAATTACTATTCCTGCTGTGTCTATGCCTGGTGCATCATCTACTATTCGCTTTGATTTTGCATCTAATGATGCATTAGATTTAAACATGGAAGTTTTAGCCAGTAAATTTGAATCTGCTTTTGATAAATTTTTAAAAGTCATTAATTCTATTGAAAAGTCTAGATTAATTGTTTTTGGGCAATAATAAATTAATTGTTTTGGTCAAAGTGATTTAAGGTTTGTCTCGGTTTATTACTTCTCCACTAAGTATTTTTTTTAATTCTCCATTGTTTAGCTCAATAATTAATGCTCCTTTTTTGTTTATTCCAATTGCATATCCTTTTAAAGTTTTTCCAAGAGGTTGGTGGACTTCAACATAATTGCCTATAGTGTGAGCAAGACTTCTCCATTCAAAAAGGAGATCCTTGAATTTTTTATTTTTTAAATCATTATATACTAATTCAAATTCATTTAAAAAGTTAGCAATTAACTTATTTTCATTAATTGCACTACCTAATTCCTCTTTTAATGATGTAATTTCGTATTTATTTAACTCTGGAAACTCATTAGGGTCTATGTTACTATCTATTCCAACACCAACTACAACATAATCCAATGTTGCAAATTTTGCATTTGCTTCTGTTAAAATCCCAGAAACCTTTTTACCAGCTATTAAAATATCATTAGGCCATTTTATTTGAGCATCAACACCATATTTTCTTAAAGTTCTTGCAACTGCTATACCTGTAGCTAATGTAATTAAAGGTGCTTTTGATGGGGAAAATTCAGGTCTTAAAACAATTGTTAGCCATGTTCCTCCTTTTGGAGATTTCCATTTTCTTCTTCTGCTTCCTTTTCCTTTGCTTTGTGTTTCAGAGATTATTACAGCACCTTCATCTGTACCATGTTCTGCAAAAAATTTTGCAACATTATTTGTAGATAAAACTTCTTTAAACAAATAAATTTCTTTACCAATGTAATAGGTTTTAAGATAATTATTTATTTCCTGCCTTTTTTTTGATTTTGAAGAACTGTAACCAATTTTTTTTAAAAGTTCTGCTAATTCATTTTCATCTGTAATTTGTGATGGAATTTTTTTTATATTGATGTTGTCTTCATTTTCTTCTAAAATCTTGATAATTTCATTTTTCATTTTTTCCCTCTTGGTTGTGTCATATAATATTCAACTGCTGCTGAAATGGCTGCAATTTTATGATTTGGCATAAATGTTGATTTTAAACGATTTAATCTTTCTGTGTCTTCGGCTATTACCTTGATCATTTCTTCTTCAATTCCTTTTCTATATTCATCAATAAAATGGGTATGTAAATGCCCATCAATGAAGTATTGATTTTTCATAATTGCTTTATGGAATGGAATAGTTGTCTTAACTCCTAATATAACATATTCACTTAATGCCCTTTTCATCCTATTTATTGCTTCATTTCTATTTCTTCCATTGGCAACTAATTTTGAAATCATAGAATCGTAAAATGGAGGAATAGTGTAGTTTGTATGTATTCCACTGTCTAATCTAACTCCTGGACCTCCAGGTGATCTATATCCTGTAATTTTTCCAGGTGTAGGTATAAAATCAGCTAATGGATCTTCAGCATTTATTCTACATTCAATTGCATGCCCTCTAACTACAACATCACTTTGTGAGTAATATAATTCTTCACAAGAGGCTATTTTTATTTGTTCTTTAATTAAATCTATATTGGTAATGATTTCAGTAATGGGATGTTCTACTTGTATTCTAGTGTTCATTTCAAGGAAATAATACTCATCATTTTCATATAAAAACTCAACAGTGCCTGCACTGTTGTACCCAATATATTCAGCAGCTTTTACTGCACTTCCACCCATTTTGTCTCGTAATTCTTCAGTCATAATAGGGGATGGTGCTTCTTCAATTAACTTTTGATGCCTTCTTTGGATTGAGCATTCTCTGTCTGCAACATGAATTGTGTTTCCATATTTATCTGCTAATATCTGGAATTCAATATGTCGTGGTTTTTCAAGATATTTTTCAATAAAAACTGTTGCATCTCCGAAATTTTTTAAAGCAAGTTCTTGAGTAGATTCCATTGCTCTAACCATTTCATTTTCTTCGTATACTGCTCTCATTCCTATGCCTCCACCACCAGCAGAAGCTTTGATAATTACAGGATATCCAATTGCAGCAGCTATTTCTTTAGCTTCATTTACATCACTAATACCCTTTTCTGTTCCTTCAATAACAGGGACATTTGCTTTTTTCATTAATTTTTTTGCAGTTATTTTATCTCCCATGGATTCAATAATCTCTGGTGAAGGACCTATAATTGATATTCCGTTTTTTTGAGCTTCAATAGCTAACTGGGGATTTTCAGCTAAAAATCCATAACCTGGATGAATGGCTTCTGCTCCAGATTCGTTTGCAACAGCTATTATCTTTTCAATGTTTAAATAGCTATCTTTTGGATCAGCTTTTCCAATTAAATATTTTTCGTCAGCATAATTAGTGTAAAGGGATTTTTCATCTGCCTCTGAATAAACTGCAACGCTTCCAACATTTAATTCCCTACAAGCCCTCATTATACGAATAGCTATTTCCCCTCTATTTGCAATAAGAATTTTATTAAACATATTTTCCTCTTATATTGTGAAATGATTTTGATAATTTTTATTTTATTTTTAAGCTATTTTTATTTTATTTTTAAGCTATTTTTTACCTTTTTTTTATACTTATTTATAAAATAATTTAATATATTTATTTAGTAAATTTAATAATTTAGTAAATTTAATATATTATATATATAATATCTTTTATTAATAATATATTAGTTTATAAATTAAATATTTTTTTATAATTTAGTTTTATAATTAACTTTATAACTAATTTTATAATATTTTTTAAATTATTTTAGTTTTTTTAAATATAATTTTTTATCTTTAAATATAATTTTTTAGATATTAATTTATTTAGGACTTAATTTTATATTTTGGATAATATGATTATTAAAAAGAAGAAAAACTTAGAAATTTTCTTAGAAAAAGTTCCTAGCCATCCTAATCCTAAAGTTGAACTTGAACAATATTCTACCTCATCATTAATAGCTTCAGATCTAATGTGGAATGCATTCAATATTGGAGATATACATAATAAAAGAATATTAGATTTAGGATGTGGTACAGGCATTTTCTCAATAGCTTCTAATTTGTTAGATTCAAAATATTCTTTAGGTATAGATATTGATGATGAATCCATTAAATCAGCCATAGTTACATCTAAACAATTAAATTTAAAAAATATTAAATTTATATCTGAAGACATAAAACATATTTTAGAAATAATAGATAGTGAATTTGTTTTTAAGAAAAAATTCCCTTGTTTATTGAATATTAATACTGTTATTCAAAATCCTCCTTTTGGTTCTCAAAAAAAATCTAAAAAATCTGCAGATAGAGATTTTATAGAGTTTGCAATGAAAATATCTCCTGTTGTTTATTCTTTTCATATGAAAAGTACTGAAAAGTTTGTTATAGAATATTTTAGTGAATTTGGAGGTGAATTGACTCATAAATTTTCTTATAATTTTCCTATAGCAAACATATATAATTTCCACTCTAAAGAATCAAAAGATGTTAAAGTTACTGCTTTTAGGTTTGAAAAAATAAATAAATAATCTATAAATAATTTATAACTTAGGGATTAATACATAAAAAATATATTTTAATATTTGCTTACCCATTTTTAATATTCATCGATACATTTAAATATGATTTTTTTAAATATATATAAATTGTATAAATAAGTAGCTTAGTCTTTCAATAAAAGCTACCAGTATTATAGTTGATATGATACTGAGTTTGTGTTTCCCAGTGATAGCTATAAATATTTTATGGATATATTTATATGTTCATAAAAATATATATTGATTAATGCAAAAAAAACAGATATCTATTTTTTTACCAGATTCTTTTCTTAGTGAAACTAAAGATTTAAAGCTTAAATCTTCTAAAATTGGAATTATAGGAAGAGCAACAGCTATTTTTAGAGCGAATCGAGTAATAATTTACAAAGATATATCTTCAGACAAAGATTTTGAAAAAGATGGTAAGTTAATTGCCAACATCCTTCAATTTATGGATACTCCTCAATATCTTAGAAAAAAAGTTTTTCCTTTACAGGCTGATTTAAAGCATGCTGGAATTTTGCCTCCACTTAGAACTCCTAATCATCCAACTATGGATGAAGAATCAGTGACTTATAGGCAAGGTTTGACTCTTAAAAGAAATAAAAAAGGAACGTTTGTAGATATTGGTTTAGATCAACTGGCTTTTTGCAAAGAGCAACTCACGGTAAATAAAGTTTTTAGCTTTAAAATTATTAAGTTTGCTAAAGAGATAATTGTCACACCTGAAGTACCAGATGGCATATATTGGGGATATGATGCATCTTATTCTCAAAAAACTCTTAAAAATAGCTTGAAATTAATAAAACCCGATTTAGTGATTGAAACTACTAAATTTGGTGATGAAATAAATACTATTTTTAATGATTTAGAATCTAAGATTCAAAATTCAAATAATATTGCTGTTTGTTTTGGAGGTCCTTATTCTGGCATAAGCGAGAATATTGATAGTTCTTTATGGGAATATATTAAGATTAATATGATTCCAGATCAAGGAACAGAAACTGTAAGGGCTGAAGAAGCAGTTATTTCTACAATGGCTATATTAAATGTCTTGAATTTCTAAAATTCAATATTGCCTTTTTTTAAATTGTGACCAGGTCATACTAATTAGTTTAAATTTTATCTAGTTAGTGTTACTGTTGTAATTAGTTTAAATGCTATTAATTTAATCTTAATTAATTTAATCAATTAACATTAATTAGCTTTGCATATCTATTGGCATTGCTCAATAGATTGTTTTAAATGACTTATCTTTTTTTAGTTAATTTTAATAAGTTAATTTATTTAGCTGTTTTTAAGTTGTTCATTGGTTGTTCATTATTCTTTATCTTATATTATGTTTAAGGTATTATATTTTTAATTAAAAACTAAAAATATGATATCTTATAGATTATATTTTTATCTAATGAGGTTTAATATCTTTTATAATCTAATGATATGTTTAATATTATTTATACTCTCTTAATTTTAATTAAAGTGATTAATTAATCTTAAACTAAATCATAATGAATATTTGATGATGTAATAGAATATATAGCTTATAATGCTTATTCTATTAGTATTTTAACAATCAATGATTCACTTGGATTTATACAATTAAATTTATTCAATCAAATTTATTTAAAGAATTTTTTAAAAAATTATTCAAAATTATAAAATTTAGAATAAATCAATAAAATAATATCAATAGAATAAATCAATAAAATAATTCAATAGAATAATTAAGGAGGTAAATAATGGTTAGACATCATCAACCAAGGAAAGGGTCTGTTGCTTTTTCTCCAAGAAAAAGAGTAGCAAAAGAAACTCCAAGTATCCATGCATGGCCTAGTGAAGATGAGGGCAAACTTTTAGCTCTGGCAGGTTATAAAGTTGGAATGACTCATGTCATATTAGTTGACAATGATAAAAATTCTCCTACTTTTGGACTGGATGTATCTACAGCGGTGACTGTTTTAGAAGTTCCACCAGTTGTAGTTATGGGAATTAGGGCATATGAAAAAACTACTAAAGGATTAAAAGTTATTACAGAAGTCCTTGCTGACAATTTAGATAAAGAGCTTTCTAGGAAAATCACACTTCCTAAAAATTACAATCAAGAAGAAGCTATTAAAAAACTTCAAAACGCCTTAGATTATACTGAAGAAATAAGGGTATTCATTCATACAAATCCTAAAGCAACTTCTGTTCCTAAAAAGAAACCTGAAATTTTAGAAATAGGAATCGGTGGTAAAAACTCTGAAGAAAAATTAAATAATGCTTTAGAGCTTTTAGGTAATGAAGTTAAAGCTGAAGAAATTTTTCAAGAAGGCAAGCTTGTCGATGCAATTGCTACAACTAAAGGTAAAGGTTTCCAAGGTCCTGTTAAGCGTTGGGGTATTAGAATTCAGTATGGTAAAGCTGCAAGAAGTAGTAAAGGTAGACATGTTGGTTCTATTGGTCCATGGACTCCATCAAGAACTATGTGGACTGTTCCAATGGCAGGACAGATGGGATATCATAAAAGAACTGAGTTTAATAAAAAAATCTTAAAAATTGCTGATTCATCTCAAGTAGATGAAGTAAATCCTGATGGTGGATTTGTTAAATATGGATTTGTTAAAAATGATTTCATTTTAGTAAAAGGTTCCCTTCCAGGTCCAAATAAAAGATTAGTCGTTTTAAGAAAAGCTATTAGGGCTCATGGAAAGTCTGAAGAAGCACCGCAAATTAACTTCATAAGTACTAAGTCTAAACAAGGTGTATAGATAGAAATAAAAAATTAGTATATGTATTATATTATTATCGGTGTGATTATATGAAAGTTAATGTTTATTCAATTGAAGGGGAAGTTGTTGAAGAGATAGAACTTCCAAAAATATTTAATGAAGAGTTTAGACCCGATCTTATTAAAAGAGCAGTTATTTCTTCTCAGACAGCAAGAGTTCAACCTTGGGGTACTGATCCAATGGCAGGCAAAAGAACATCTGCAAAAAGTTGGGGTTCTGGTAGAGGAGCTGCTATGGTTCCTAGAATTAAAAATGGTTCTAAGGCAGCATTTATACCACAAGCTATTGGTGGAAGAAGAGCTCACCCACCTAGACCTGTTAAAACGTATAAAGAGAAAATTAACATTAAAGAAAGACGTTTTGCAATAAGGTCTGCTGTTGCTGCAACATCTAAATCAGAACTTGTTGCCAATAGAGGACATAAAGTTGAAAATGTTCCTCAGTTTCCTATAATTGTAGATGATGAATTTTCATCAATTAAGAAAACTAAAGAAACTCGTCAAATATTTGAGAAATTAGGTCTTATTGATGATCTTACTCGTGCTAAAAATAGTAAAAAAATTAAATCTGGAAAAGGAAAACTCAGAGGCAGAAAATACAGAACTGCAAAAGGACCACTAGTTGTTGTTGGTGAGGATAAAGGTATTAATTTAGCTGTTAGAAATTATCCTGGTGTAGATGTGGTTAATGTTGAAAATTTAAATGCCGAGTTATTGGCTCCTGGGACTCATCCTGGTAGATTAACTCTTTTTACTAAATCTGCTATAGAAAAATTAGGAGGTTTATTTCAATAAATTTCTTTAACCATTTATTTTAGATATATAAATGGTAATGAAAAGAATTATTGAAAATAAATTTGGTGATATTATGGATGCTTATTCAATTATTGTAAAACCTCATATTAGTGAAAAAACAATGAATCTTATTGAAGAAAAAAATGAACTTGCATTTGTTGTTTACAGAGAAAGTAATAAAAAGCAGATTAAAAATGCATTTGAACAATTATTTCAAGAATCTGTTAAAAATGTAAATACTCATATTACTTCAAAAGGCATTAAAATTGCTTTTATTAAGTTAGTAAATGAAAATAAGGCAGAAGATGTAGCTGTTCGTATGGGAGTATTTTAGGGGGACTGTTTATGGGAAAACGTTTAATACATCAGAGAAGAGGTCGTGGAACTCCAACCCATCGTAGTGCTTCTTTTAGATTTAAAGATAAAATTCAATACCGAGTCTATGATCAAATAGAAAAAGAATCAAGCTTAAAAGGACAAGTTGTAGAAATTATTCATGATCCTGGTAGAAATGCCCCAATAGCTCTTGTTAAATTTGAAAATGGTGAAAAAAGGAATATTTTAGCTCCTGAAACTATTCAAGTTGATGATACAATTGAGTGTGGTATTTCAGCTTCAATTAGTTTTGGAAATTCATTACCTTTAGCAGAAATTCCTGAAGGGACTCCGATATACAATATTGAAAACCGTCCTGGGGATGGTGGAAAATTAGTAAGGTCTTCTGGAACTTATGCTTCTTTAATTACACATGATGTAGATAAATCTGTTATTGAATTACCTTCAGGTGAGTTAAAATCTTTCCATCCTCAATGTAGAGCAACAATTGGTGTTGTCGCTGGTGGAGGAAGAAAAGAAAAACCATACCTCAAAGCAGGTAATAGATGGCATGCTTATAAAGCAAAAGGTAAAAAGTTCATGACAGTTCGTGGAGTTGCAATGAATGCTGTAGATCACCCTCACGGTGGTGGAAATAGACAACACCCTGGTAAGCCTACTACTGTTTCAAGACATGCTCCTCCAGGTAGAAAAGTTGGTTCAATTGCTGCAAAGAGAACTGGTAAAAGAAGGTAGTTAAGGAGGTGACTATTCTGGCAAGAAAAATTTTTAAATATCATAATTATACTATTGAAGAATTAAAAGAAATGTCTTTAGATGACATAATTAAATTACTCCCTTCAAGACAAAGAAGGTCATTGAAAAGAGGATTTTTACCAAGACAACAAGCTGTTCTTGATAAAATGAGAAAGTTGAAAGGTGAAGAAACAGAAGGTGGAAGACCTACTGTTGTTAGAACTCATTGTAGGGATATGATAGTCCTTCCTGAAATGGTGGGAACTACTTTTGGGATTTATAATGGAAAGGTCTTTGTTGAAGTAACATTTACTCCTGAAATGATTGGTTGTTATTTTGGTGAATTTGCACCTACTCGCCAAAAAGTTCAACACGGAGACCCAGGTATGGGAGCTACACGTTCCTCTATGTTTGTACCTCTTAAATAAGGAGATTTTTATAGATATTTTTGTAAATATTTTTGTAGAGATTTCTTAAGATACTTATAAGAGTTTTACGGAGTTTATAATATGGTAAAAGTTAATTATGCTTATAATAAAGAGGACAACAAAGAATTTGAAGAGAAAAAGACTGCTCGTGCAATGGGCAAGTCATTAAAAATTTCTCCAAAGCATTCTGTTGAAATTTGTAGGGAAATTAGAGGACTGGAAGTCGAAAAAGCTAAAAATTATTTAAATGATGTTATTAATATGAATAAAGCTGTTCCTTTTAAAAGACACAATAAAAAAGTTGGTCACAGGAAAGGACTTCAAGGATGGCCAAGTGGTCGCTATCCTGTTAAAGCTGCAACTCATATTTTACAAGTTTTAGAAAATGCTGAAGCTAATGCAGAGTACATTGGTTTAGATACTGAAAGCTTAAAAATTGAACATATCTCTAGTCACAGAGGTTTTATTTTTAGAGGATCAATTCCGAGAGCATTTGGAAGAGCAACTCCTTTTAACACTCCAACTACACATATTCAAATTGTTTTAGGGGAGGTCTAAATATGATAGAAAAAGATTTTGTTACAGAAGGACTTAAAAGAACTAAAATTGATGAATTCCTTGAATCTAAGCTAGAAAGAGCAGGATATGGAGGAATGGATGTTCAAAAAAATCCTCTTGGAACAATGGTAGTTGTTTATGCTGAACGACCAGGAATGGTTATTGGTAGAGGAGGAAAAACTGTCCGATCTATTACTGACACATTAAGAGAAGAATATTCCCTTGACAATCCTCAAGTAGAAGTTAAAGAAGTAAATATTCCAGAATTAAATCCTAAAATACAGGCTTCAAAAATAGCTTCAATGTTACAAAGAGGTATGCACTTTAGAAGAGTAGCTTATTCTACTATTAGAAGAATTATGGGTGCAGGAGCTCAAGGTGTTGAAGTGACAATTTCTGGTAAAATTAGAGGTTCAAGATCTGCAACAGCCAAATTTGTTGAAGGATACATAAAAAAATGTGGTGAACCATCAATTAGATTAGTTAAACAAGGTTTTTCTACTGTTCAGTTAAAACCTGGAGTTTTAGGTATTTTTGTAAGAATTATGCCTCCTGATGCTGATTTACCAGATAAAGTTGATATTCTTCCTCCAAAAATTGAAGAATCAATAGAAGAATCAATAGAAAAACCAGTAGAAGAATCAAATAATGACACTAATGCAAAAGATCATTCTGTTGTTGAAGATATTGAAGAGTTAGAAAAATTAGAATCAACTGATGAAAATGTAGATGCTCAAGACATTGAAGATATTGAGGATATTGAAGAAATCGATGATGTTGATGAGTCTGTTGAACTTGAAGATATCGAAGACCTTGAAGAGGTTGAAGATAGTCAAGGGCTTGAAGATGTAGAAACCTCTGAAAGTAATAAATCTGATGAGTCAGTTGAGCCTGTTACTGAGGAATTAGAAGATATAAAAGACATCGATGACCTTGAGAAGGTTGATGAAGAAGAAGGTGATGAATCAAATTAAATATTCTAAGTATTTTAAGATTTTTAATATGATATATAAATAATTTTTATGGATTTATAATTTTTATACATTTATAATTTTTATACACTTATATTTTTCATATTTTTAAATCTTATTTTTGCTTTATTTATTTTAGATTCAATAATTATCAAGGTTGATAAAATGGCAATTTTAAGAAGCAAAGAAATTTGGGAAATGGAAATTGAGGACATTCAAGAGAAATTAGATGAGCTCAAAAGTGAATTAGCAAAAAACATTTCTAAAAGTGCTGCTGCTGGTATTAATGAGAATCCGGGCAAAATTAGAGAGTTAAAAAGAACTATAGCTCGTGTTATTACTATTATTAGTCAAAAACAGAAGGAGAAATAAATGAAAATTTGTGATGTTTGTGGTCTTCCAGAAGAACTTTGTGTTTGTGAGGAAATTGCAAAAGAAGTTCAAACTGTTAAAGTTTTTACAGTAAGAAGGCGATTTGGAAAACTTATGACAATTGTTGAAGGTATCGACGAACATGATGTTGATATTAAAGATTTAACTAAAGAGCTAAAAAATAGATGTGCTTGTGGGGGAACTGCCAAAAAAGGTCAAATTGAACTCCAAGGAGATCATAAGAAAAAAGTTAAAGATGTTCTTGCAGATTTAGGTTTTTCTTCTGATACAATTGAAATTAGAGAACCCAATAAAAAATTCAATAAGAGAAAATCTAGAAAGTAAGTTTTCTAATGATTTATTGTTATAACTAAAGTTTTTTCCAGTTAAAGAATTTTTAAAATTATATTTTAAAAGACTTTAAGAATTATTTTTTAATAATTTTATTTTTAAAATTGTTTTTTAATAGTTTCATTTTTAAAATTATTTCTTAATATTTTCATTTTACAAAATTATTTTTGATTTTTATTTAAATTTTTATTTTATATTATTAAACTATGTATCAATATGATAGATGTAATATGATAGATGCAAATAATATTTTTCGTCATGAGTTAATAGGGTTGAATATGGAGATAGTAAATTCTTCTAATGATTCTCTTATTGGTTTGTACGGAAAAATAGTTGATGAAAGTAAAAAGACATTATCTTTAGAAGTTTCAAGCGATTTAACTAAAAATAAAAAAATAAAAATCATTCCTAAGGATGTAGTTATAATGAATATATTTCTTCCAAATGGAGAAATTGTTGAAATTAATGGGAAAATTTTAGTCTCACGTCCTGAAGATAGAATCAAAAAAAAATTTAAAAAAATTTAAGGTGATAATATGGTCGGTCTTGATGTTCCAGAACCAGAAAAAGAATGTAATGATCCTAACTGTCCTTTTCATGGAAGTTTACCTGTTCGTGGACAAATCCTTGAGGGAATTGTTGCAACCAACAAAGCAGAAAGGACAATTACAGTAGAAAGAAGTTTTTATAAGTTTATAAAAAAATACGAGCGTTACGAAAAAAGAAAATCTAAAGTCAGTGTTCATAAACCTGATTGTTTAGATGTAAATGTTGGAGATGCTGTAAAAATCGCTGAATGTAGACCTTTAAGTAAAACCAAACATTTTGTGCTTGTAGAAGTTAAAGGTGTTTCACAATGAAAGCATTAACGTCAAATATTTCTAAGTCCCTTCCTATTGGTGCAAACCTTCAATGTGTAGACAATACTGGGGCTCGTCAAATTGAAATTATCTCAGTTAAAGGTTATAAAGGTGTCCGTCGTCGACTTGATGTGGCTGGTGTTGGCGATTTAATCGTTGCATCTGTTAAAAAAGGCACAGCTGATATGAGAAGAGAAGTTGTTAATGCAGTTGTTGTAAGGCAAAAAAAAGAATATCGTCGTGCTGATGGTCTTCGTGTTAAATTTGAGGACAATGCTGCAGTAATTATAACTCCTGAAGGTGTTTTAAAAGGTTCTGAAATTAGAGGGCCTGTTGCTAAAGAAGCAGCTGATAGATGGCCAAGTGTTGGAAGTGCTGCAAGCATTTTAATATAATATTTATTTAAAAATTAGTTTTATGGTGATTATATGTCAAAACAACCAAGAAAACAAAGAAAAGTTCTTTACAATGCACCACTTCATGCTCGTCGTAAATATATGAATGTTAATTTAAGTCATGATTTAAGAGAAGATTTTGGTAAAAGATCTTTAGCTGTAAAAGTTGGGGACACTGTCAAAGTTGTTCGTGGTGAATTTAAAGACACTGAAGGTAAAGTTGAAAAAGTTGATGTTAAAAAGTTTCAAGTTCTCATTGAAGGGGTCAATGTAAATAAAACTGATGGTACTAATGTTGTTTTCCCTATACATCCATCAAATCTTGTTATTGTTGATGCTGATATGAAAGATGATAGAAGAAATAAAATTTTAGAGAGGGGAGAATAAAATGGCAAATATGGGATCTAGAAAGCATTTAAAAAGATTTAAAGCTCCTAAAAATTGGTCTATTCATCCAAAAGAAAATAAATGGACTGTTAAACCTTCTGCTGGACCTCATGCTATTGAGGATTCTTTATCATTGTTAATAGTAGTTAGAGATATTCTATCTTTAGCAGACACTGCTCGTGAAGCAAAAAGAATAATTAACACTGGTAAGATTTTAATCGATGGTAGAATTAGTAAAGATTACAAGTTTCCTGTTGGTTTCATGGATATTATTGAAATTCCAGATACAAATGAGACTTATAGGGTTTTACCTGATGCTAAAGGCAGATTAACTTTACATGTTATTCCTAAAGAAAATGCAGAATTTAAATTATGTAAAGTATCAAATAAAACCACAATTGAGGAAGGTAAAAACCAGTTAAATCTTCATGATGGTAGAAATTTATTAACTGAAGAAGATATTTCTGTTGGGGATGTTATTAATTTAAAAGTACCTGAACAAGAGATTACTGAATCTTTCTCTTTTGAAGAAGGAGCAACTGTATTGGTAACTGCAGGTAAGCATACTGGTGAAATAGGTAAAATTAATGAAATTGTAGTTAATAAATCTTCTAATCCAAATACTATTGTTGTTGAAAATAGTAAAAAAGATACTTTTGTCACTTTAAGAGACTATGCATTTGTAATTGGTAAAGATAAAGCGATTATATCCCTTCCTGGAGGTAAATAATGAATCCAATGGAAGAAGTACATATTGCTAAAGCCACTTTAAATATTGGTGTTGGTGAAGGTGGAGAAAGACTTTCTCGTGCAATTAATCTTTTAACTGAGTTAACCAGTCAAGAACCTGTTAAAACTTATTCTAAAGTTACAAACCCTGAATTTGGTATTAGAAAACATCAACCAATAGCTTGCAAAGTCACATTACGCGGTGAAAAAGCAAATAATGCAATTAAATTAGTCTTAGATGGCATAGGTAATATTTTGAGAGAATCTCAATTTGATGAATTTGGCAATGTTTCTTTTGGAATTGGTGAGCACATTGATATGCCAGGAATTAGATATGATCCAGACATTGGTATTTTTGGTATTAATGTTAATGTAACCTTTGAAAAACCAGGTTACAGAATCAAAAAAAGAAGAATTCAAAAAAAGAAAATCCCTCAAAAGCATTTAGTTAGTAAAGAAGATACAATTCAATATATGAAGGATAATTTCCAAATTAAAATTGAATAGGTGATATTTTGCCAAGAAAATATGGAAAAGCTGCAAGAAAATGTGAAAGATGTGGAGATCATTCTGCCATGATTAGAAGATATGGTCTTAATTTATGTAGACAGTGTTTTAGGGAAGTTGCCCCAAAAATTGGATTTAAAAAATATAATTAATTAATTTTTAATACTATTAAATATTAAACAGTTTTTAAATTAATCAAATTTAATATTAATCAGGTTTACATTAATCATGTTTAATATTAATCAGGTTTAATATTAATCAGTTTAGTTTAAACAATTATTAACTAAGTTTTATATTACCAATTTTTTTAATTTTAATGAATTTAATTGAAATTTTATGTATTTATTTATAGAGGTGTATTTATGACTCTTATGGACCCTCTTGCAGATGCTTTAACTAATATCCGTAACAATGAATTACAGGTAAATAATAAATGTTCTATTTCACCTGCTTCAAGGTTAATTGGTCATGTTTTAAGTACAATGCAAAAAGAGAATTATATTGGAGAATTTGAATTTGTTGATGACGGGAGAGCTGGAAAATTCATAGTTGAATTAGAAGGTAATATTAATCAATGTGGTGTTATTAAACCTCGTCATTCAGTAAAAAAAGATGAATTTGAGAAGTTTGAACAAAGATATTTGCCTGCAAAGAATTTTGGTATTTTAATTGTCACTACTCCTGAGGGAATAATGACTCATTTAGAAGCAAAAGAAAAAGAAATTGGCGGACGTTTGTTGGCTTATATGTATTAGGTGTTTTTATGGTATTAGCTGCTAGTTTTACAGAAGAAATAGAAATTCCTGCTGATGTTGAAATAAATATTGGTGAGGAACTTGAGGTAAAAGGTCCTAAAGGTGAAATCTCTAGAAAGTTCACTTATCCTAATGTTTCCTTTAAGAAAGAAAATGATAAGTTAACCTTAAAAACTTCCTTTCCTAAGAAAAAGGATAAATCTATGATTGGTACCACACGTGCCCATATAAATAATATGATTACTGGGGTTACTGATGGTTTTACCTATAGAATGAAGATAGTATTTGCTCACTTTCCAATGACTGTGAAAGTAAATGGTGATAAAGTTGTTATCGATAATTTCCTTGGTGAGCGTCATCCAAGAACTGCTAAAATAGCTGGTGGTGCTGAAGTAAATGTTAAAGGTGATGATGTTACTGTTACTGGAATTAACAAGGAAGATGTTGGTCAAACAATGGCTAATTTAGAGCAAGCAACTAAAATTAAAGGAAGAGATCCAAGAGTATTTCAGGATGGAATATATCTTGTCAGTAAGGAATAATGGTTTGGTGATATTATGCAAAAAAAATTTAAAAGACAAGAATATGCCAGATACAAAAAATTAGGTATTAAGTGGAGAAGACCAAGAGGTAAGACCAGTAAAATGAGAAGATATGAAGCAGGTAAGCCTGCAATGCCTTCTATAGGATATGGTTCTCCTAAAAACTTACGAGGACTCCATCCATCAGGTTATAAGGATGTTTTAATTTACAATCTTAAAGATTTAGTTGAATTAGATCCTTCTTCTGAGGCAGGAAGAATTTCTGCCAGTATTGGTTTAAAGAAAAAAATTCAATTGTTAGAAAAAGCAAATGAATTAGGAATTAAAATTTTAAATAAATAATTTTCATTATCATAATATAATTTTAAGTTTTTTATTTAATGTCTTATATTTAGTTATTCTAATAATATCTAAATAGTTAATATCGATATTTAAACATTATTTAATATCATTATTTAATATCATTATTTAATATTATTATTTAATATTATTATTTAATATCATTATTTATTTAGTATCGATATTTAAATTAATATTAATATTTAACTTAATACTCAAAAATATAAGTTTTAGTAAATTGGAGGTTTTCAATGAATCTTAAAACTCAAAAGAGATTGGCTGCAAGCATTCTAAAAGTGGGAGAAAACCGTGTTTGGATAAATCCAAAACGTAACGAAGAAGTTTCAAGAGCAATCTCAAGAGAAAATATCAAAGACTTAATTGGTCAAAACATTATTAAAGCTAAACCTCAGCAAGGGATTAGTAGTTTTAGATCAAAAAAGTTAGCTGAACAAAAGAAAAAAGGAAAAAGAAAAGGTAGAGGTAGTGTTAAAGGAGCTAAATTTGCTCGACACCCTAAGAAAAAAGCTTGGATGACTACTATAAGAGCTTTAAGAAGAGATTTAAAATCTATGCGTGAAGCAGAAGAAATTGATCCTACTACCTATAGAAAGTTATATAGAATGGCTAAAGGCGGAGCCTTTAGAAGTAAATCCTACATGAAAACTTATGCTAGGGATCATAACTTATTAAAATGAGGGGGAATGGATTTGGCACAAGGTTCAAAATATAAAGTCGCATTTAGACGTAGAAGAGAAGGAAAAACTAACTATGGTGCTAGGATTAAACTTGTTGATTTCGATAACTATAGATTAGTTGTAAGATTATCTAATTCTTATGTTACTGTTCAAATTATTAAATACAATGATATTGGTGATAAAACTATAGTTTCAGCACATAGTAAGGAGTTATCTAACTATGGTTGGTTAGGTGGTTTTAAAAATACTAGTGCTGCTTATTTAACTGGATATTTATGTGGTAAAAAAGCAGTTAGTAATGGTATTGATAAAGCCAATTTAGATATAGGTTTAAAAACTTCAACCAAAGGTTCAAAACTGTATGCTGCATTAAAAGGAGCAAATGATGCAGAGTTATATGTACCTCACAATGAATCAATTCTTCCAGAGGAAGATAGAATTAGTGGTCAACATATTGTAAATTATGCAAATGCTTTAGATGAAGAGGAATTAAAAGCTAAATTCTCCAAATATCTTGAAAGAGGTCTTCAACCTGCTGATTTATCTAAGCATTTCAATGATATTAAAACTAAAATTGATGAGGCAGAGGTTTAATTATGAATTATGATTTAGAAGATTGGGAACCAAAAACAAAAGTTGGACAAATGGTTAAAGATGGAACCATTACTGATATTGACGAAATTTTTGAAAAAGGTCTTCCAATTATGGAATTAGAAGTAATTGATACTTTACTTCCAGATTTAGACGAAGAAGTAATGGATGTCAACTTAGTTCAAAGAATGCACAAATCTGGTAGAAAAGTCAACTTTAGAGTAATTGTTGCTGTTGGAAATAAAAACGGTTATGTTGGTTTAGGTCAAGGTAAATCAAGAGAAGTTGGTCCAGCTATTAGAAAAGCTGTTGATGATGCAAAATATAACATCATTAAAGTTAGAAGAGGTTGTGGAGATTGGGGTTGTGTTTGTGGTAGGGAACACACTGTTCCATTTAAGGTCAGTGGTAAGACTGGTAGTGTAAAAGTTACTTTAATCCCAGCACCAGCAGGTTTAGGCTTAACTGTTGGAGATGTAGGAAAGAAAATCCTTACACTTGCAGGTATTGGAGATGTATGGTCACAAACTAGTGGACAAACTCAAACTACTGTTAATTTTGCTAATGCAGTTTTTGAAGCATTAAAAGGCTTAAGTAAAGTAAAAGCAAGTGATAAATCCCTTAAACAATTAGGGGTTTGTTCAATTTAGGTGAGAGTGTTTGTCATGTATTTTGTTGTTAGAGTTAGAGGAACCACTGGTGTTAAAAAGAACATTGCTGATACTTTAAAAATGTTAAGGTTACATAGACTTAATCATGGTGTTTTAGTAGATGAAACTCCAAGTCTTAATGGAATGCTTCAAAAAGCAAAAGATTATATTACTTGGGGAGAAATTGATGAAGAAACCTTAGTTGAAATTATTTCAAAAAGAGGAGAACTAGTCGGTGGATCTAAAGTCACTAATGAGTATTTAAGTGAAAATACCAATTATAATTCTATTAAAGAATTAGCTAATGCTTTATTGAAAAGTGAAGTTGACTACGATGAAATTAAATTAAAACCTGTTTTCCGTTTACATCCTCCAAGAAAAGGATATGAAGCTATTCGTGTTTCATTTAATGAAGGTGGAACTTTAGGTTTTAGAGGAGAACTTATTAAAGATTTAGTTAAAAAAATGACTTAATTTTAAAAGTTTAGCTTTTATTATTCAATTTTATTTTTTTATTATGATAATTATGGTGAAATAATGATTAGAACAAAACGTAAAATTACTAAATTGAGAGGATCTCGTTCTAATGGTGGAGGATGCACTAAAAAACGTAGAGGTGCAGGTCATAAAGGTGGAAAAGGACGAGCTGGTGGAAAAAAACATCATTGGACTTGGGTAGTTAAATTTGATCCTGATCGATTTGGTAAACATGGATTTAAAAGAAATAAATCTATTGTTACTAAAATAAATCCAGTAAATCTTGAATATTTAGATACAAATTATGAAAAATTTATTAACAAAGGAAAAGCCACCAAAGAGGGTAATTCTATTGTTATTGATGTTACTGAGTTAGGTTACAATAAAGTTTTAGGTAAAGGAAAACTCTTAAACCCTTTAACCATAAAATCTCCAAGCTTTTCAAACTCTGCTGAAGAGAAAATTGAAGAAGCTGGTGGAGAAGCTATTGTTATTTAAACTTATATTAAATTTAAGATAATTTAAATTAAACAAAGTTTAAATCCTTTTTTTTTAACTTTGGTTTTTTAATTTCCAATTTTTTAACTTTTATTTTTTTAACTTTAAATATTTATTTTATTCATTTTATTTTTTTATTTATTTTATATTTATATAAAATATTTTTAAAAATATATTGATAACAACAAGATTTATATTGTATAAAAAAAGATATTTTATTATTATATAAATTTAAATATACATTTATCTTAAAAAATCTATTAATATTAAATAAAAATTTGATAATTTAAATTTTATTTTATATAAAAATTAGAGTAATATACTTAATAACTGCTTAAATGATATGAAGTTATAATGTTTTCTCAAAAATTGATTATAATGCGATTATAATTATTTGATTACAAACTATTTGGTTATACTACTTGATTTCAATACTTGATTTTATTTAGAGGATAAAAATGATATTAGATGCGTTAAAACCATTATTTTCATTATTGCCTGAGGTTAGAACTCCTCATCACAAGCAAAGTTTTAATGAAAAATTGAAGTGGACAGCTATTATTTTGGTATTATATTTCTTTTTAATGTTAATACCACTATACGGTTTAATGCCTGGTGCTGTGGATCAATTTGCACAGTTAAGAGCAGTACTGGCAGGTAGTTTTGGTTCTATTTTAACTTTAGGCATAGGACCAATTGTTACATCTTCAATTGTTTTACAGGTTCTTGTTGGGGCTAAAATCCTTAACTTAGATTTGTCTAGACATGAACATAAGTCTTTGTTTCAAGGAACTCAAAAGGTTTTAGCTATTGTATTCTCAGTTTTTGAATCAGCTATTATGGTTTTTACTGGTGTTTTAGCTCCATCTCCAGGTTCTGAGATGTTGTTAATTTTACAATTAAGTATTGGAGCTATTTTAGTTATTTTCCTTGATGAAGTTATCTCAAAATGGGGCTTTGGAAGTGGTGTAGGTCTGTTTATTGCTGCAGGTGTTTCACAGACAATAATTACAGGTACATTTAATTTTGTGCCTTCTGTTACTCAACCAGGTATTTTACCAGGTATGATTCCAGGTTTTATACAATCCGTGGTTAATGGTTCACCTAACCCTGCTTCTTTGCTACCATTATTCGCCACAATAATTGTATTTTTAGTTGCTGTTTATGGGGAGAGTATTCGTGTTGAAATTCCAATATCTCAAGGATCCGCACGTCGCCATGGTAAAATTAGAGGAAATGTAGGTAAATATCCTTTAAAATTTATATATGCAAGTAATATGCCTGTTATTTTGACTAGTGCTCTTTTGGTTAATGTTTCGCTTATTGCAAGTGTTTTCCAAAAAATTGGGCTTCCTATATTTGGAACGGTTTCTCAAGGAAGAGCTATTAGTGGTTTAGCATTGTATTTAACCACGCCTACATTATCTGTATTGTGGACTGATCCTTTAAGAGTTCTTGTTTATGCAATATTTTATTTAGCATTTTGTGTTCTTTTTGCTGTTTTGTGGGTTGAAATTGGAAGTTTAAATGCTCGAGAAGTATCTAATCAACTTTATAACTCGGGAATACAAGTTCCAGGTTTTAGAAGTAGTAAAACTCAATTATATAAATTAATGAAACGATACATTCCTGCTTTAACTGTATTTGGTGGTTTGTTTGTTGGTATTTTAGCATTTGGTGCTGATTTAACAAGTGCTCTTGGTGGAGGAACTGGTGTTCTTCTTACTGTAGGTATTGTCTATAAGCTCTATGAAGAAATAGCTCAAGAACAACTTATGGATACACACCCAATGTTAAGGAAATTCTTAGGTGGAAAATAAGTAAATCGATATTCCACACATAGGGGGCATTTAATTGAAATTGATTGTTTTAACTGGAATTCCAGGTTCAGGAAGTACTACTGTTCTTTCAAAAGCATTAGAAGAAGTTGATTTTCTCCATTTAAATTATGGAGATATCATGATTGAACTTTCTCGAGAAGAAGGATTAGCTGAAGACAGAGATGATTTAAGAAAACTATCTCCAGAAATTCAAAAAGACATTCAAAAAATTGCTGCAGCAAGAATTAAAGAACAATCTCTTAGTCAAAATGTTATTGTTGACACACATTGTACTATTTCTACTTCTGCAGGTTTTTTACCAGGACTTCCTAGTTGGGTTTTAGAAGAGTTAAACCCTGATACATTTATTATTGTTGAGGCAGATCCTGATGAGATTATTTTAAGAAGAATTTCTGATGAAACTAGAAATAGAGATTCTCAACGAGCCTCTGATATTAATCTTCATCAAGAGATTAATAGAGCTACAGCAATGGCTTATGCTACTTTAACTGGAGCCACAGTAAAGATTTTAGAAAATCATAATGGTGAATTAGACAAAGTTGTTCCAATGTTGGTTGAAACTTTAAGTGTTTAATTTTAAAGCATTTAATTTTAATTATTTAATTTTAATATTTAATTTTAAATATTTAATTCATTAGCTCATTTAGTTTTATAAATTATTTGAAATTTTATTTTATAAATATTTAATTTCAATGAATTTATTTCAATAATTTAATTTTTTAATATATGTTTATTTATAGTATTTAGCAACGAGGAAAAGTATGGTTTTAGATGTAATTTTTCATAGTATGGATCAATTATTTGCTCCACTGTTAGTTTTAAATCCCGACCCTTCAAATCCTTTCATTACTTTATCTTGCATCTCACTTATTGTTAGTATAATCACCACACTTGCTAATAAATACTTAGTGGATCATAAAAAAATGGAAGTATTAAGAGAAGAAATGAAGGTTTATCAAAATAATTTAAAAGAAGCTCAAAAATCTGGGGATGCTAAAGCAATGGCTAAAATGCAGTCTGAGCAATCTGATTTTATGAAAAAACAATCAGAAATGATGAAAATGTCATTTAAACCAATGATAGTCACTTTTGTACCAATTTTACTTGTGTTTTATTGGTTGACTCAATCTGTTTTAAATAAAGTAGCTGTTTCATTACCTCCTCTTGTTTATTATGTCTTATTGGTTCCTCTCTGGAAATGGGTTTATATTGCAGTATTCCATTATGGGGCTGGTTCCACTATTCCTTATATAGCTGGATGGCTAGGTTGGTATATTCTTTGCACGTTTACACTATCCCAAATCTTTAGAAAGCTAATAGGAATCAAAACTGGTGTGTAATTATTTTTTTAATTACATATTTTCACATGTATATTTTCGTATTTTCTTTTAATATTTATTTTCAATAGATGTTTTTAGAGATTATCATTTGAATGTTTTGATGTGTATTTTTGATTTATATCAATTTTTTATATATTCATTTTTCATATTAATTTATATTAATTTATATCAATTTTTTTACTCTCATGAATTTTATTAAATTATTAACTTTATTATTTTTTTATTATTTTTTTTATAATGATTTAATAATTTATATCTCTCTTAAATCTCGTATATCATGAATTTTATTTACTACTCAATAAATAACTTTATATTAAATGTTATAAAAAACATTTAAATTTTAAAAAAATAATTTTTTAAATTAATTACTAATGGTGAAAAAATGCCTGCAAATAGATTCAGATCAAGATCATATAGAAGGACTTTTAAAAGAACTCCTGGTGGCAAAACTGTACTCAGATATAAAAAGAAGAAACCAAGTAAGCATGTTTGTGCTGAATGTGGTCAACTTTTACATGGTGTTCCAAGAGGAAGACCATATGAAATAAAAAAATTGTCTAAATCTCAAAAGAAACCTAATAGACCATTTGGAGGATATTTATGTTCTAAATGTGCTAGAAAATTATTTAAAGCTGAGGCAAGGACATAATGATAATAACTATCGGTGGCTTAGCAGGTACTGGTACTACCACTGCTTCAGAAGTTTTGTCTAAAAAATTAGACATTCCATTTATATCTGCTGGAGACATTTTTAGAACTTTAGCAAAAGAGTCTGGAATGTCTATTTTAGAGTTCTCTGAATTCGCTGAAGACAACAACGATGTAGACATCGATATTGATAGAAGACAATCTGAAATAGCTAAAAAATCTGAAAATCTCATTTTAGAAGGACGGTTATCTGCTCATTTCGTTGATGCAGATTTAAAAGTTTGGTTAACTGCTCCTTTAGATATAAGAACAAACAGGATTTGTGACAGAGAATCTAAGCCATATGATTTAGCTATTGAAGAAATTTTAATTCGAGAAAATAGTGAAGCCCTTAGATATAAAGAGATTCACAACATAGATATTTCTAATTTAGAACTCTATGATTTAATAGTAAATACCAATAGTTTTAATCCTGAAGCTATTGCTAATTTAATTTTAACAAGTTTAAAGGTGATATAGATGGCAGCAATTGAAATTGGAAGAGTTTGTATTAAGACAGCAGGTAGAGAAGCTGGAGAAAAATGTGAAATTGTCGATATAATTGACAGTAGTTTTGTTGAAGTAAAATCTGTTGATGGAAGTTCAATTAAAAATAGAAGATGTAATATTAATCATTTAGAACCTATTGCAGACGAAACAGAAGAAGTAGAAGAAGTAGAAGAAGTTTCTGCAAGCGAGACCTCTGAAATCGAAGAGAATAATGAAGTAGAAGTTGAAGAGGCTACTGATGCTGATGAAGCTGAAGATAATTTAGATGAAGAATAAGTATAAATTATAGCAATAGTGATGATGAATAATTTTTTTTAATGTTTTAAGAATATTAATATTTAATTTATTATTATTTTTTATTTTATTAACAAATAGGACTTTTTAACCCTTTTAATGAAAAATTTTAAGTTATAATATTTCAAATATTAAATATTTTTGTCATAATTAAAAGTTTAATTAGTTATAGATTATTAATTTAATTATCTGTTTAAAATTTAATTCGTCTTCTATAGCTTGCTTTCATATTTGTTTTATGTTCTATTTTTGTTTTTTACATATTATTTTTTTATTTTTTTTATTTCTTTTTATCTTTTTTATTTTATTTAATTTTTAATTGTGTTTTAATTTTTAATCGTGTTTTAATTTCTATTTTTTTTAATGGCTTTTTACCTTTTGATTTGAGTTAGTATAATTTTAATTATTAATGGTTGTTTTTATGGAAAATATTGTTGTGGTATCAAAATCTAAAACAAATCCTAATTATGGATGTATTCCTGAAGATAGGTCAATTGAAGATTTTTTAGATAAAGGAGTTATAAATTTAGATAAACCTTCTGGACCTACATCTCATGAAATAGACTCTTGGGTAAAAAGAATACTTAATGTAGAAAAGATTGGTCATGGAGGGACTCTTGATCCTAAAGTCACTGGAGTATTACCTATTGGGATAAATCAAGCCACTAGAGTTATTCAATTGTTGTTATCTGCTCCAAAAGAGTATGTATGTTTAATGAATTTGCATAAAGAAATACCTGAAGAAGACATTAAAAAAATGTTTAATGAATTTCAAGGAAAGATTTATCAGACTCCACCACTTAAATCTGCTGTTAAAAGAGAGTTGAGAGTAAGAAACATTTATTATTCAACTATATATGAAATTAATGGACGAGATGTTTTATTTAAAATTGGTTGTGAAGCTGGAACTTATGTTCGTACATACTGTAGAGACATTGGTGAAGCTTTAGGTGCAGGAGCACATATGGCAGAGCTTAGAAGAGCTATTGTTGGACCCTTTTCTGAAAGAGAAAATTTACATACTTTACAAGACTTGACTGATGCATTTTATTACTGGAAAAATGAAGGCAGTGAAGAAGAACTTAGAAAAATTGTAATGCCAATGGAAAAAGCTTCACAGCATTTACCAAAAGTCATTATTAAAGATTCTGCTGTTGAAGCTATTTGTCACGGTGCTAATTTATCCATAGGTGGTATTGTAGGTTTATATGAGAATATTAGGATTGGAGACACAGTAGTTATAGAAACTTTAAAAGGAGAACTTGTTGCTTCAGCTATTTCTTCTGTAAATTTTGAAGATATTGCTTTAAACAAACAAGGAATAGCTTTTAATACATCTAAAGTTTTTATGAAACCTGGGTCATACCCTATAATGTGGAAATAACTGTTTCAATTATTTTTTAATAATAAATTTCTTATTAATTTTTTTATTATTTCATTTTTTTATTTCATTTTTTTTATTACTTTATTATTTCATTACTTTATTATTTTATTATTTTACTTTTATTTTATTTTTAAAATTTCAAATTTATTATAAACTATTATGATAATATTATAGCAATGTTATAATAATATTATAAGCTATTTAATATAATTAAAAATTATTTTAGTAAATTTTTTACAAAAGATTTATATACTTTAATCTGTATATATTTTAGTACTATAATTATATGACTATTTTTAATATATCATGTTTTTATGTTATTTATTTTAGAATTTGTTAGCCGGGATAGTCTAGCCTGGTAAGGCGCGAGACTGGAAATCTCGTGGGGATTTTCCCCTCCTGGGTTCAAATCCCAGTCCCGGCGTTGTTAATAATTTTAATTTTAAATACTGTTTTCCGTCCAAGTTCTGTATTTGATTTTGTTTTATTGACTAATATTTGTACTTAATAATATTTATTTTTTTAAATCAATTTTTTAGTATTTATTTAATTTTTTAATATTCTTCTAATTTGTTGATTATTAGTTAATTATTACCTAACTTATTTTAATTTAATTGATTTTAGCATAAATAAAAGATTATTATTAATAAAAACTGTGTTATGTTCATATTATTTCATTAATTAATATCAAAATATTATTTATAGGTTTTACTTGTTCTTATTATATTTGAATAATTATTTGAAATAGTTTTTATGAATTTAACATTCGAATTTTTAAATCTGAAAATTCGCTCTGTAACTTTGGAGGTTATTTAATGGAAGAAGATTTTAAGCATTTAGTCCGTATTTCTCGTAAGGATGTAGATGGAAAAAAGACAATTAAGCATGCTTTAACTGGTATTAGAGGTGTTGGATTATCTTTATCCAGAACAATAGGTATTGAGATGGGGCTTGATTTAAACCAAAAAATAGGATATCTCTCTGATGATGAAATTTTAAAAATTGAAAGTGTTATCAAAGATCCTAAAAGTGTTAATATTCCTGATTGGATGTTAAATAGACGTGAAGATTATACAACTGGTGAAACCCTTCATTTAATTGAATCAGACTTAGCTATGACTCTAAGAGACGATTTAAACAGAATGAAAAAAACTAGAAGTTACAAAGGTAGAAGACACGAAGTTGGACTTCCTGTTCGTGGACAAAGAACTAAATCTACTTTTAGAAAAGGTTCATCTGTTGGTGTAAGACGTAGAAGAGGCTAATTTAGTAATATTAATAATGAGGAGATTTTATGGGACATCCAAGAAAATCAAGCAAAAAATATGATACACCACCACATCCTTGGAATGCTGAAAGGATTAAAGAAGAAAACAAATTAATGTCCAAATATGGTTTAAAAAATAAAAAAGAAATTTGGAAAGCCGATACTTTAGTTAGGAAATACAGTAGGGAAGCAAGATACTTACTTGGTTTTTCTGAAGATCAAATTGTTCATGAAAAAAATGAATTATTAGGACACTTGTATCGTTTAGGTATTTTACCTGAAGGTGCTCCATTAGAAGATATTCTTAATTTAACTGTTGAAGATGTATTAAAAAGAAGATTACAATCTATTGTATTCCAAAAAGGCTTTTCAAGAACTCCTAAGGAAGCAAGAGTATTTGTTGTACATGGACATATTGCATTAGATGGCAAAAAAATAGATTCTCCAAGCTATTTTGTTAAAAAATCACAGGAAGATGCTATTGGTTTTTATCCTAATTCAACTGTTTCTAAACAAATTGAAGAATACAACAAAATAAAAGCTTTGAAAAAACCAGAAGATGAGGAAAAATCTAAAAAACCTCGTGGACGAGGTGGCAGAGGCAGAAGAAACGATAGAAGAGATAATCGTGGAGGAAGTAATAGAAGATCTGGCAGAAAATTTGATAATAAGAAGTCAAATGATAATAAAGCTACTGACAATAAATCAAATGCTAATAAACCTGGTGCTAAGAAATCAGGATAATATTATCAATGCTAAATCTTAATTACAATTATTTTTATTATATAAGGTGTTATTATGGCAAAAGATGAAAAATGGGGAATAGCTAATGTTTATTCATCATTTAACAATACTATAATTACTGTAACCGATATCACTGGTGCTGAAACCATTTGTCAATGGTCTGGTGGAAAAGTTGTTCGTGCAGATAGACAAGAAGCATCTCCTTTCGCTGCAATGGAAGCTGCTACTCGTGCAGCTGATGATGCTAGGGAAAAAGGTTTTATTGGTTTACATATTAAAGTCAGAGCTCCTGGAGGAAATGGTCCAAGAAGTCCAGGTCCTGGTGCTCAAGCTACAATACGTGCTTTGGCTCGTGCTGGAATGAAAATCGGTAAAATAGAAGATATAACTCCTATACCTCATGATGGTACTGGTAGACCAGGAGGTAAAAGGGGTAGAAGGGTTTAATATGGAAATTGAAGTCAGAGAGAAAAATGGAGATGAGCTAGTTTTCATTATTAGAAATGCTGAAGTTCCATTTGTTAATGCTATTCGTAGAATTGCTATGATGGAAGTTCCAAAAATAGCTATTGATGAAGTGAATGTTTATGTCAATGATTCTGCAATGTTTAATGAAGTTTTAGCACACAGATTAGGTTTAGTTCCTATTATGTCTGATAAAGAAACTATTGAAGGGTTACTAGATTCTGATTCTACTGTTTCTTTCACACTTCAAAAATCAGGTCCAGCTATTGTATATTCTGGAGATTTAATTTCTTCAGACTCAAAAATTAAACCTGTTTATGATACAATACCTCTTCTTAAACTTAAAGAAGACGAAAATGTTGAATTGGAAGCTATTGCAAGAATTGGTAAAGGGTTAGACCATGCAAAATGGATGCCAACCACAGTATGTGCATATAAACAGTTTCCTAAAATCACTTTTAATGAAAATATGGAAGTTACTAAAGAAATAGCAGATGCTTGTCCAAGAAATATTTTAAGCTTTGATAAAGAGAATAAAAAAATAACTCTTGGAAATCTTGAAAACTGCTCAATGTGTAAAACATGTGTCAGAACTTCTCAAAGTATTGCCAACAGTGTAAACTCAGCTATTAATGTTGACTTTATTGATGATACTTTTATTTTTACTATAGAAAGTGATGGTTCAATTAGTCCAGAAGAGATTTTATTAAGATCTTGTGATGTTTTAAACCAAAAAACAGACAAATTTATCACATTTTTTAAAGGAGGATAAGTAAATGGTAAGAAAAAATACCAAAACCAATCCTAATCTTGTTCAAATTATAAGAACTCTTAAAGACAAATCCCATAGTGAAGATGTAGCTATTTGGATCAATGTTGCTAAGAAATTAGAAAGATCTACTCGTAGTTATCCTGATGTTAATCTATCAAAAATAAATAGATATTCTGCTGATGGGGAAACTGTTTTAATTCCAGGAAAAGTTTTATCCGATGGAGTTTTAGATCATAAAGTTAATGTTGTTGCTTTAAAATTTTCTGAATCAGCCAGTACAAAAATTGAAAATGCTGGTGGAAAAACTATTTCACTTACTGAAATATTGGAAGAAAACCCAAAGGGAAACAATATAAAAATTTTAGAATAGGTTATTAGAGATTTAATCATATAATTATAGATTTAATTAACTTTTATACTATTTAATTAAGCTTAATATTTAATTAAGCCTTTAACTATTTAATTAAGTTATTCTATAATATTTAATAAGCTTTTTATTAATATTTAATTAATTTTAATATTAAATTAAGTTATTTTATTATATTTTATTATTGTATTTCTCAATATCTTATTAATTAACATATAGGTGTAATAATGATTATTAATGGTGAAGGTCATATTTTAGGAAGACTTGCAAGTATTATTAGCAAAAAACTTCTTGAAGGAGAAGAAATCATTGTGTTAAATGCTGAAAAAATAATGCTTACAGGTAATAAAGAATGGGCCTATGCAAAATATAAACAAAGAGTGGATAGAGCAAGTATTTCAAATCCACGTGATATGGGACCTAAATATCCTAGAATGCCTGAAGAAATTTTTAGAAGAACTGTAAGGGGAATGTTGCCTTTTAAAAAATCTAAAGGAAAAGATGCTTTTAGAGGTTTAAAAGCATTTGTAGGTGTTCCAAAAGAATTTAAAGATGTCGAGCTAAATAATGTTCCTCAAGCTCAGTTTTCTGATGTTAAAAAAGGAATTGAATTAGGAGAAATTTCAAAGCTTTTAGGGGCTAAATTTTAAGAATTTCTTTAATTTAAATATTATGGATGTGGAATTATGGTAGATGTTATTCATACAAGCGGTAAGCGTAAAACAGCTATTGCACGTGGAACTGTTAGAAAAGGTAAAGGAAGAGTTAGAATTAATAAGGTTCCTATTGAACTATACTCTCCAGAACTTGCAAGGTTAAAATTACAAGAACCTTTAGCCATTGCTGGTGACATAGTTGATGATTTAGATATTAATGTTAAAGTCATCGGCGGAGGAGTTATGGGTCAAGCTGAAGCTGCTCGTATGGTTATTGCTAAAGGTTTAGTTCAATGGACCAATGATGTGGATTTAAAAGAAAAATATATTCAGTATGATAGAACCATGTTAGTTGGAGACCCGAGACGTTCTGAACCTAAAAAATACGGCGGTCCTGGAGCAAGAGCTCGTAAACAAAAGAGTTACCGTTAATTTAAAATTATAAATATTGATTATGTATTTTTTTTTTTTTTTTTTAATTATACATTATGAATTTCAATATTTATTTTTTTAATATTTTTTAAATTTTTTAATATTTATTTTTTTTAATTACTATGTAATTTTAAAATTTTATTTCATATTTTATTTTCTTAATTTTAAATATTCAATCATTAAAAGAAGTTTTAACATGATACCAGTTAGATGTTTAAGTTGCGGTAAACCAGTTTCAGCATTTTTTGAGGAATATCAAAATAGAGTAGCTGATGGTGAAAGCAAAAAAGATATTTTAGATGATTTAGGGCTGAAGAGATATTGTTGTAGAAGAATGTTTATTACTCATGTTGAAACATGGGAATAAGTTTACAGAATTTATAATTTAATTTATAGTTTAATTTATTTTTAAATTAATTCATTTTACTTAGGAGATAATATGGCAACTAAATTAAATAGATTTGAAAAAGCAAGAATTTTAGGTGCAAGAGCATTACAACTTTCTTTAGGTGCTAGACCTAAGGTTAAAATAACTGATTCTATTGATCCAATAGATATTGCGAAAAAAGAATTAGAAGAAGATGTTTTGCCTTTAGAAGTAAAACATCCAGAAGAATAATTTTTATATTTTATTTTAAATGCGATTTATATTTTAATTTGATGTGAGTTATATATTTTTATTTAAAATCTTTAAGTTTATATACTTATAAATTAATACATTTATATATCAATATACTTATATGTCATCTATATTATAATTTAAATTTCAGACTATATTATTTTTAGATAATCTAATAATCAACCACTAACTTTTATTCTATTAGACTCTAATTATAAAAAGATAGTTATCAATCTTAATTTTTTGCATAAGTAATTTAAAAATTTTTTCAATAAACGATTTTTAATATTCAAAGTATTGCTTTAATATCTAATTGATTTTTATAATTAATTATTTTAATGTTATAATGATTTAATTAGTTTATTTGCAATTGTATATTTAATTAATGTTTTTTTCTTTGAATTTAATTTTACTTAAGCTTTTAAAAACAACATTATATTAAATGATATTTTTTTAATTAGTTTTTTGATAAGATTATTAGAATTTTTATTTTAAAATTTTTATTTTGAATAAAATTAATTTAAAAAATATTAATTTAAAAAGTATTAATTTAAAAAGTATCAATCTAAAAAATATTTATTTTAATAATTTGCATTTTTTTATAAAAAAAATTTTAACATGTTTAAATGAATTTGTTAATTTTATGGTGTTTTTATGGATAGTATAATCGAAGATGTTCGTGTAAGAAAAATCTTGGATAGTAGAGGAAATCCCACTGTCGAAGTAGATATTATTACATGGAACGGTTTTGGAAGAGTAGCAGCTCCAAGTGGGGCGAGTACTGGATCTAATGAAGTAGCAGCTTTTCCTCAAGGTGGAGTAGATGAAGTGATTACTGATGTAGAAGATTTAATTTCATCTGAACTCATTGGAATGGATAGTGAAGATTTGACAGATATTGATTCTGTTTTGAAAGAAATTGATGGAACTGATGATTATTCAAATATTGGAGGAAATACTGCTGTTGCAGTATCAATGGCTGTTGCAAAAGCAGCAGCATCTTCATATTCTCTTCCATTGTATAGGTATTTAGGTGGAAACTTTAAAAATGAAATTCCTTATCCTTTAGGAAATATTTTAAATGGTGGAGCTCATGCAGGAATTCATGCTCCAGACATACAAGAGTTTTTAGTTGTACCAGTTTCTGCAAAGAATATTTCAGAAGCTATTTTCGCTAATGTTGCAGTACACAAACGTTTAAAAGAGCTTATTCAAGAAAAAGACAAAAATTTCACTGGAGGAAAAGGTGATGAAGGTGGATGGGTTCCTAATATCAGCAATTATGATGCATTAGAAATTCAACATCAAGCTTGTGAAGAAATTGGTGATGAGATTGGAATTACAATCAAACCTTCCTTAGATTTAGCAGCATCTGAGTTATGGGATTCTTCTGTTGAAAAATATGTTTATGGTCAAGATAATATTTCAAGAGATAGTGGTGAACAAATTGAATATGTAAAAGAAATCATAGAAACCTATGGCATGTTTTATGTTGAAGATCCATTTGATGAAGCAGATTTTGATGGTTTTGCTCAATTAACCAAAGCTGTTGGTGATAAATGTCTTATTGTCGGAGATGACAGCTTTGTTACAAATAAAAACCTTTTAGCTAAAGGAATAGAATTAAAAGCAGGAAATGGTATTATTATTAAACCTAATCAAATAGGTTCTTTATCTGCCACTTATGAAACTGTTAAATTAGCAAAAGAAAATAATATAACTCCTATTGTTTCTCATCGCTCTGGTGAAACTACTGATGAAACCATTGCCCATTTAGCTGTAGCATTTTCCGCACCATTAATTAAAACTGGTGCTGTTGGTGGAGAAAGAATAGCTAAGTTAAATGAATTAATTAGAATTGAAGAAGAGCTAGCCAATCCATCAATGGCTAAATTTGATTAAATTTTTTATTAATTTATTATTATTTCTCATAAATTTTTTCCCTTTTGGGTTTGATATTATGGTAAAAATTGAAATAGATTACAATAAGTGTGAAGGATCAGACTGTGGTGAATGTGTAGATGCTTGTCCAATGGAAGTTTTAGTTCTTGAGGGAGATAAAGTTGTTATTGTTGACCCTGAAGAATGTAGTGTCTGTGAAGTTTGTATGGATGTCTGTCCAGAAGAATGTATTGAAGTAGAAGATGATGAATAATTATTTTTGATTTTTAAAAATTTTTAAATTTAAATCAACTGTTGATTATTTTAAATTATAATAACTTTTAAATTTTTAGATTTTTTTTTAAAATGGATATTTTTTAAATTAGTTATTTAGATTTTAAAATCTGTTATTTAGAAAATTTTTTATTTAAAAAATAGTATTTTATGAAGTTAGTTTTTTTTTAAAATAAATTTACTTTAAAAAATCATAGTTTAAAATCATTTCACGTTAAATTTTTTTTATGATAAATGAATATAGGAAGGTAATATGTCAGAATTATTAATACCCTTAGATAAGTACTTAGCTGCTGGGTTACATATTGGAACTCAGCAAAAAACTCATGATATGGAAAAATACATTTACAGAGTTAGACAAGATGGTTTATATGTATTAGATATTAATAAAACCAATGAGAGAATTCTTGCAGCAGCAAAATTCTTATCAAAATATGACCCTGAAGATATTTTGGTTGTTTCAACAAGACAGTACGGTCAAGCACCAGTTAAAAAGTTTGGAGAGATTATTGGAACTAAAACCATTCCAGGTAGATTTATTCCAGGTTCATTAACAAACCCTAAGTATGCTAAATTTATAGAACCAAAAGTAATTGTTGTAACTGACCCAAGATCTGATGCTCAGGCAATATTAGAGTCTAAACAAATTGGGGTGCCTATTGTAGGTTTATGTGATACTGAAAACCTCTTAAGTACTGTAGATTTAACTATTCCTGTTAATAATAAAGGTAGAAAAGCTATTGCATTAGTTTATTGGTTATTGGCAAGAGAAATCAAAAAAATTAGAGAAGAAATAGTTTTAACTGAAGATGAAGAATGGGAAGTCAAATCAGAAGACTTTGAACATCAATTCTAATTTTAGCATTTAAAAATAAGTGTTAATAGCTTAAGAGTTGTTTTAATAAATTTAATAGATTTAACAAATTTAATAAATTTAATAGATTTAACAAATTTAATAGATTTAATAAATTTAATAAATTTAATAATTTTTATAATTTTAATTATTATTTTAATCTTTTAAATTTTTAGTAATTTTCAAATTAATTTTCATCTTAATTAACTCATATTTATAGTGAAAAAATGAAAAGGAAAGCAGCTGTTGCTGGAACATTTTATTATGAAAATCCTCAAAATTTAATTAAATCAATTGAAGATAATTTTTTAGATGGTTTAGGCGTAGGATATATTCCTAAATTTAATAATAATAATAATAATAATAATATCAATCATGACACTAATAGCAATAAGGATAGAATAAATAAAAAGAATATTTATGGTTTAATTGCACCACATGCTGGTCATTATTATTCTGGTTCTATTGCAAGTCATGCTTACACAGCCATTGTTGAAAATGGCTTTCCAGAGACATTTATTATTATTTGTCCCAACCACACAGGTTTTGGAAATGCACCAATTTCTGTATCTGATGAAGAATTATGGGAAACTCCTTTAGGGGAAGTTGAAATAGATAAAGAATTTGCTGAAAATTTAATATCTCAATCTGAGTTTATTTCAAATGATTCTTATGCACATTTAAGAGAACACAGCTGTGAAGTTCACTTGCCATTTTTACAGTATTTTTCAAAGGATTTTAAAATAGTTCCAATTGTAATGTCTGTTCAAAACCTTGAATCTATTGATATTTTATCTAATGCATTATTTAACACAATAGAATCTACAAAAAGATCAGTTACCATTATTGGGAGTAGTGATTTCAGTCATTATGTTTCTGGAGATTCTGCTAACGAGTTAGATAAATTGGTTATTGATGAAATAGCTAACTTTAACCCATTGAAAATTTTAGATTTAATAGAAAAATACAATATTTCAATATGTGGATTTGGATCAATTATTGTTACAATGATTGTTTCTAATAAATTAGGTTCAAATAAATTTAATTTATTGAAATATGGAAATAGTGGGGATGTTTCAGGAGATTACAATTCTGTTGTTGCTTACTTATCTGGCACATTTGAATAATGTTCTAAAAATAGCATTGTAAAATTTATATTCCTCTAATTATTGAAAAATTAAAATAAATATCAATTAAAATAATTAAAATTAATATTAAATCTATTTAAATATCAATTAGACATTAATTAAATTATAATTAAATAACTAATTAAATTATATTAAATATTTACTGTCTATTAAATAGCTGATCTATTAAATAGCTGATCTATTAAATAATTAGTTAAATAATTAATTAAATTATACTAAATATTAGCTATATTAATTAAAAATAATTAAATTTAAATTAAATAAAGGTAATTTTTATGGAATCCGTTGCGTCAGCACCTGGAAAGACAATTCTTTTTGGAGAACATGCAGTTGTATATAATCAACCAGCAATAGCAGCTGCTGTTGATAAAAGAGCTATTGTTACTATCAAAGACAATCCTAAAGGAGTTACAACATTTAGATCTGATGATTTAGGCTTTGAAGCAGAGTTAGATACTAGGAAAAAAACTTATAAATTAATTAAAGGAAAGCCTGGAATAATTCGTTATGTTTTAGAAATTTTAAATAAATGGCATGATGAACATACTCCAATTGATGTAAAATTGTCTTTAAATATTCCTATTGGTTCAGGTTTAGGTTCATCTGCGGCTGTTACAGTTGCAACATTAGCTGCACTATACAATTACACAGGATTCCCATTTAATAAAAGAGTTTTAGCCAATGAAGCCCATAAAATTGAACAAAGTGTTCAAGGAATGGCTAGTCCTTTAGATACTGCTGTAAGTACTTTTGGTGGGCTTGTTTATTTATCTCGAGAAAAAGAAATATCTAAATTTAACACTGATATTAAATCAAACTTTGTTATAGGATACACTAATAAAAAAGGTAACACTGGACAAATTGTTAAGTCAGTTAAATTTTTAAAGAATAAACATCCACGAATATTAGATTCAATTATAAAGACTATTGGTAAAGCTACAGATGAAGCTAAAGATGCTTTAATGACTGACAATAACTCTAAATTAGGTGAATTAATGAATATAAATCAAGGATTGCTAGATTCTTTAGGAATCAATACTTATGAACTCAGTAGAATGATTTATACTGCAAGAGGAAATGGGGCAATCGGTGCTAAAATTACTGGGGCTGGTGGTGGAGGCAGTATTTTAGCTTTGGTTCCTAAAAATGCAGAAAAAGTTTTTAATGCCTTAAAAGTTGAAGATAATGCATTAATAGCTAAAATCACTCAAAAAGGTGCTTTAGCAAAGGTTCGTGAATAATTTTCATTTGGTGCTTTAATGATTATTTTAAAATTAGGTGGAAGTGTAATAACTGATAAAAATTCTTTGACTGCTAAATTAGACTTTGACAACTTAAATCGAATAGCTGTTGAAATATCAAATTATCTTAAAAGTTATGACTCTAAACTCATAATAATTCACGGTGCAGGGTCTTTTGGTCATCCTCCAGCAAAAAAATACAAAATTGGAGAGAAATTTAATTTAAGCAATTACCAAAAAAAAAGAATTGGATTTTCTCAAACTCAATTGGCTGTTAAAACATTAAATTCACAGGTTTTAAATGTTTTAATTAAAAATAATATTCCTGCAGTTTCTATCCAAACATCATCTATATTAACTACAAATAATAAAAGAATAGACAGTTTTAATATAGATTTAGTTAATAAATATTTAGATGAAGGATATGTTCCAGTATTGTATGGCGATGTTGCAATAGATAAATCTCTTAAAATGGCTGTTGTATCTGGAGATCAGATAATAACTTATTTAGGAAAGTATTTAAATCCCGATAAAATAATTTTAGCCAGTGATGTTGATGGGGTTTACAATAAGAACCCTAAAACAAATAGTGATGCTAAATTATTTAAATGTCTTTCTTCATTAAAAGACTTAGAACAATTTGATTCCACTACAAATATTGATGTGACTGGAGGAATGATTGGAAAAATAAGAGAATTGTTAGAGCTTTCTAAAGAGGGAGTAGATTCATTTGTTATAAATGCAAATACAAAAAATAATATATTCAATATTTTAAATGATGATGAGGTTAATGGAACTTTGATAACAAATAAATGTAATAAATAGGAGATATAATAATACAAATATTAATAATGCAAGTATTAATATATAAGTACAGTCTACGAGTATATAATAATGTATAACAATAAGAGTATAATAAATAGGAAATATAATAAATAGATAAATAAATATTTGTATTCTAAATACATTTTAAATGAAAAATAAAATATGTGCAGGAAATATAAATAAATTATTTATTTAACACGAAAATGGAAAAATTATGATTTCAGATAGAAAACTTGAACATTTACGTATTTGTAAACATCATGATGTTCAATATAAAAATAAAAGAACGGGCTTTCAAGATATAGAACTTATCCATAAAGCTTTACCAGAAATAGATCAGAAAGAAATAGATTTATCTTGCAAAGTTTTTGGTAAAAAATTAGAGTCTCCACTTTTTATAACGGCAATAACTGGTGGTCATCCTGCTGCATTGAAAATAAATAGGAGATTAGCCATTGCAGCTGAAGAGAAAAAAATAGCTTTAGGTATTGGAAGTCAAAGAGCAGCTGTTGAGAATCCACAATTAAGGGATACTTACACTGTTGCTAGAGAAAATGCACCTTCTACATTATTAATTGGGAATATAGGTGCTCCACAAATAGATTATGCTAATAAAGCCATTGAAATACTTGATGCCGATATTTTAGCTATTCATCTAAATCCTTTACAGGAATCGATACAACCTGAAGGCGACTTAAATGCTAAAAATTACCTTCAATCTATAGAAAATATTGTAAATGACGTAGATGTGCCTGTTATGATAAAAGAAACAGGAACTGGTGTTTCATCTACAGATGCAAAGGCTATAGAAGATACTGGGGTGAATTTTATTGATGTTGCTGGAGCTGGAGGAACCAGTTGGGCAGCAGTTGAAACTTATCGTTCAAAAGATAAGTATCTTGGCGAGCTATTTTGGGATTGGGGAATTCCAACAGCAGTAAGTACTGTTGAAGTTAGCCAAAATGTCAATATTCCAGTAATTTCATCAGGCGGAATAAGATCTGGCTTAGATGCTGCAAAAGCCATAGCTTTAGGGGCTGATGCAGTTGGAATAGCTTTGCCCATGATGCAAGAAGCATTTAATGGGGTTAATGAAATAATTAATTATATTGATAAATTTAATAAATCTTTGGAAATTGCCATGTTTTTAGTTGGTGCCTCAAGCATTGAAGAATTAAAAAATGCAGATTTAGTTATAAAAGGCGAAACTAAAGAATGGTTAAATGAAAGAGGATTTAACACAAAAAAATATGCAAGGAGGAAATAATTTGACAGTAGAAATAATCGCAATTGGAGGATATGAGGAAGTCGGAAAAAATATGACCGCTATTAAGGTCGACGACGAAGTAATCATATTAGATATGGGTATTCATCTAGATAGAATTAGTATTCATGAAGATACGGATATTGATAGAATGCACTCATTAGATTTAATAGAAAGGGGTGTAATTCCAGATGATACCTTAATGAAAGATGTAGATGGCAAAGTTAAAGCAATAATTTTTTCCCACGGTCACTTAGATCATATTGGAGCTGTTGCAAAACTTGCACATAGGTATGATGCTCCTATAATAGCTACACCATACACAATTTCTTTAATTGAGCGAACCATTAAAGGTGAGAGAAAATTTGAAGTGGATAATCCATTACACAGTTTAAATCCTGGAAGTAAGGTTAAACTTTCAGAAAATGTGGTTTTAGAGTTTGTCCAATCTACACACAGTATACCACAGGCAGTTTTTCCAGTTCTTCATACTCCTGATGGCATAATAGTTTATGCACTTGATTTTAAATTTGATAATCACCAAAAAATATCTCCACCACCGGATTATGATAGACTAAGAGAGTTAGGTAAAAAAGGAGTTTTATCTCTTATTGTTGAGACTACTAATGCCACCCAATACGATGAGGTAAAAACTTATTCTGAAAAAGTGGCAAAAACTATTTTAGAAGATTTAATGAAAGATCCATTGGCTGAAAAGAAAGGAATGTTAATAACTACATTTTCTTCTCATATTGAACGGCTTCAAACAATTTCTGACATTGCTAAAGAAAGTCATAGGGAAATCATGTTTTTAGGACGGTCTATGGAAAGATTTTGTGGAATTGCACAATCTTTAGGAATTCTTAAATTGCCTAAGAATGCCCAAGTTATTGGCGGACCAAAAATGGTTAACAAAGCTTTAATGTTGGCTGAAGATAATAGAGAAGAATATTTACTTGTGACTACAGGACACCAAGGTGAAACTGATGCACTTCTTCCTAGAATAGCTAGTGGAAGAACTCCATTTAGCATTCGCCAAGGAGACAATGTTATTATTTCTGCACCAATTATTCCTAACCCTACCAATGCTGCAAATAGACACATTATGGAGAAGAAGTTAATTTCAAATGGTGCAAGGTTGTATTCAAATGCCCACGTTTCTGGGCATGCTGGTCGCGAAGACCACAGAGATTTCATTAGAATGCTTAAACCTAAGCATATTATTCCTGCTCACGGCAACTTAGAAATGTTAGTTGCCTATGGGGAATTAGCTGAAGAAGAAGGATACAGAATTGGTAATAATGTCCACATATTAAGAAATGGACAAGCCCAAGTATTTAATAAAGGAATTGATACTTATTAATTCTTTTTTTCTTTTTTTTAATTTAGCTATGTTAAATATCTAATATTTTTTTTAATTATTTTTCTTTTTTTTTTTAATTTATCCATGTTAAATATCTAATATTTTTTTTAATTATAGTCCTGAAAGAAAAGATTCTAATCAATGATTTATTTAAATATCAATCTATTTCATAAATATAAGTTGTTATTATCTTTAACTTATAAAATAATATTTAATAATTTTATTATTAAAAAAATATATATTGTAATTATTTAGATTGAAAAATAAATGAATATAAAACCTTTTAAAAAATATCATTACTTATAAACTTTATTTTCAGGAC